>DATBAW010000388.1:0-10043 GCA_036271335.1 Thermoanaerobaculia bacterium | reverse complement strand
TGCCGTGACGTCGATGGCCGGGTTGGCATCCAACGTGATCCTTGACGGGTCAGGCGATGTTCGCCGTAGCTCTCGTCGCAAAGAAAAGGAGACCTAGAATGAACACGTACAAGATCGATGTCAACCTCGTGGACGCCGCCGGATCGGCCACGGGAAAGGCCTTTCAAGTGAGCCCGGTTCAGATGGAGATCAAGCCGGTGAATTCCTCAGGGAAGTCTGAGCCTGCACTCGTAACCTGGAAGTTCCAGAACCTGCCGGGCGGGCTGACACCGGTGATCACCTTCGATTCGCCGGAGGTGATCGCTTCAGGACCAACGACGACTTTGGGAGCAACCCCGCAGGTAAGCTTCGAGATCAGATTCCCTCGGAATAATCAAGAGAACCTCCTGAGGTATTCTGCGCGCTATCAGATCTCGGTGTCGTCGGGCTTGGCAAAGAAATCCGAACCATTCCCGGCGCCGACCCAGGAGCCATGCCTGGTAGTCATTCGCACTCCTGACCCTCCGGGGGGGTTGTATCATCAGGCCTGAGGTTCACGCGGAAGCCTGGCGATGAATCTAAGATTGGGTAGAGGCGGCCTCTGAGGCCGCCTTGCTTGCTCCTCAAGGAATCACTTCATGCTTTCTGTCATTCGATCAGGCTTCCCATTCACCAAGTGCTGAAACCGAGGATCGTCAAAGTATGGTTTGTAGGGCGGCAATCTGAACCATCGCGGCTGGATGCCGTTCTTGATGGCTTCTTCAACATAATCTAGGAAATGAACATCTCTGGCAAGTACGAAGACCAGTGCCGCCGATTGAAGAATGGTGGGATCGTCCGGATTCTGTCGGAGTGTTTCCTTCGCGATCGCCATGGCTTCCCCGGTATTTCCGATGCCTGCCTCGCATTGGGCCCGAGTCATCCTTTCGGATTCGGTCTCTTCCTTCTCGGCGTATTCTCCCTTTAATTCGTCGCAGGCAATTTGATAGAACCTCTTAGCATCAGCTGGATGGTCTCTGGCGATTTCGACGTCAGCCAAATTAAGGGTGGCTGTGATATTGGTTGAATCGGCGCGCAAAATCTTGCCGAACACTGCGGCGGCGTCGTCATATCTGTAGAGAAGAGTAAGCGAAATGCCAAAATTGCTTAAATCTTCAAGATCTGTTTCTGCGCGTCCGGTTAGGCCGGAGTAAATCTTCCGGGCTCTCTCTGGATCACCGTAATAGAGCTCAAACTCTGCGAGCGCCCTGAGTATGTGGAAATTTTGTGGCAACCTTCTGTGCAGGTCCTCCAAGCGGCCCTTGGCATCCTTGACGTGAGTCATTCCAAAAGTCTGTTCGAACCTGGCGAGATGTAAGATCTTCTGCCAACTAGGATTGAGCGTTACCGCTTCCTCCCACTCAACGAGCGCCTTTTCGCGGTGGCCGTTCTCTTCGTCCCATCTTGCCCGGAGCTCAGGGATCTGCGGATTCTTGGGATCGATATGCTCCAGAAGAGAGAGCGCTGTCCTACGCTTGCGGCGCGCTGCGAGATCGATTTTGAATTGGCTCGGAAGGAGGCGAGGATCCTTTGCTGAGAGATCTGCTTCACGGACGAGTGTCTCCGCACGATTAAGATAAGGAACGTCGTTGGTGCTTTGATAAAGGTTGATCGCGAGGTCAATCGCCAAAATGCGAGCTTCGAGGAAGTGGGGCGAGCGTTTGATGATCTCGTCGAGCTGGTGCTCCCGGTGTGGAGGTTCTTCCGCCGCCTCAATCCGCTGCTTGATATCGCTAAATAAGGCAAGATCCCTGGCGCTCGCATCGGGAGCAGGAGGGCTGGGCAGAAGTGGACGTTCCGCCTTCGCTGCGCCTTGTTGTTTAGGCGAAGCAATTGAGGTCACTGCCGTCTGAATTCTGGGGGGCTGCTTCTGCCAAGGGGTGGAAAAACAAATTGCTCCTACGATCATCAGCGCGAGAGAGGCGAGAGCTACGATCCCCACGAGTCGTCTTGAGCTCGGCAGGAGCCGCTTTTGGGGCACGGGAGTTGGCGCCGGTAGGGGAGGAGTTGAAGGAAGATGGGACCCCCCTCCCCAACGCCCCATCGCCTCCGTGGGCAGAGCGCTCAGCGTGTCCTCCAGCTCCGGACCGGGCGGGCTCAGCGCGGCGGCGATCGCCGCGAGCTCGCGGACCACCTCGCCGGCGGTCTGGAAGCGCGCGGCGGGCTCCTGGGCGAGCAGCCTTTCGAGCAGGGCGACGAGGCGCGGCGGCGCGCCGGAACGGAACATCGTGCACAGGATCGCCGCCGCGTTGGCGCCCTGGAACGGCGAGCTTCCGGTCAGCATCTCGTAGAGGAGGACGCCGAGCGAGAAGAGGTCGGAGCGCCCGTCGACCTCGGCGCCTCGCAACTGCTCGGGCGACATCGAGCGCCGGGTGCCGACCACGTGCCCCGTGGCGGTCAGCGAAGGGTCGGCGTTGATCCCCACCGGTTTCGCCAGGCCGAAGTCGAGGATCTTGGCGGCGTGCGCGGGCGTGATCATCACGTTCTCGGCCTTGAGGTCGCGATGGATGATCCCGGCCGCGTGGGCGACGGCGAGACCGGCCGCCACCTCCTTCGCCAGACTCACGGCGCGCGCCAGCTCCAGCGGGCCGTCCCGCAGCGCCTCGGCGAGGGTCCGCCCCTCGACGTACTCCATGACGATGCAGTCGTCGCCCGCGCATTTCAACAGGTGGTAAACGACGACGATGGACGGATGATGCAGGCTGCCGGCGGTCTGGGCTTCGCGCAGCAGGCGCTGGCGCAGGGTGGGGCCGAGCTCGCTGTCGTGCCGGATCCGCTTGATCGCGACCGACCGTTGCAGGTCGGGGTCCCAGGCGAGAAAGACCTCTCCCATGCCACCGCGTCCGAGCAGCCGGACGATCCGGTAGGGGCCGATGTGCTCACCGTCTTCAGGGGCCAGCTCGAGTATCGCCACGGAGGATCTCCTGGAATCAGCGCCTCTGAGAAGATAAGTTTTCAACAGTATAACGTCATTGTGGCCGCAGCCTCTTCCCACCGCCTCTTTTAAGTGTCTCTTGCAAGATAAATATTTCAACAAATCCTTGAGGTACCGCCGGCCTGTCGCACGACCGTCGTCACCTCGCCGCGGCCTCTCCATTGCCGCTCTCTAGGCTGGCCGCATCATGATCGAAACCTTCCAGCCGATCGCACCGGTCCAGCTGTATCCCTGCCTGCACCAGGCCCTGCCCGCACGCGACCTCAGCGAGGGAGCGTATCGGGTCCGCTTCGCGCGCAACCTCGCCGAGCTCGACGAGGTCTTGCGCCTCCGGTTCGAGGTGTTTAACCTGGAACTGAGGGAGGGCCTGGAGGCCTCCTTCGCCACCGGGCGGGACGAGGACGAGTTCGACCTCACCTGCCATCATCTGATCGTCGAGCATCGGGAGAGCGGCAAGATCATCGGCACCTACCGTCTGCAGACCCCGGAGATGGCCGCCGCCGGCCAAGGCCTCTACACGGCCACGGAGTACGACCTGTCGAGCCTGCCGGCCGACGTGGTGCGCCAGTCGGTCGAGGTGGGGCGCGCCTGCATCGCCCGCGAGCACCGCGGGCGGCAGGTGCTCTATCTACTCTGGCGCGGGCTCGCCCTCTACATGGCTCACAACGGCCTGCGCTACCTTTTCGGCTGCTGCTCGCTGACCAGCCAGGACGAGCGCGACGGCCACCGCGCCCTCGCCCGGCTGCGCGGCCGCGACGTCGTCCATCCGCAGCACTGGTTGCCGGCGCTCCCCGGCTTCGACTGCGGCGAGCCGGACGGCGATTCGCGGACGATGACGGGGGAGGGGATCACCCTGCCGGCGCTGTTCGAGATCTATCTCCGCTACGGCGGCAAGGTGTGCAGCCCGCCGGCGATCGACCGCCGGTTCAAGACGATCGATTTCCTGGTGCTGCTCGACGTGGCCGGGCTCACGCCGCGCGCGCACCGGCTGTTCTTCGGCGTCTGAGGCGACGGAGACGGATGCCCGACCGCCGCGCCGTCGCCTGGTTCCGCCTGTTGGCGACGGCGCCGGTGATCCTCGGCTCGGGCTGTTTCTTGGCTCTGGGCTCTGCCGCGCTCGCCTTCGCGCCGCGCGCGCGGCGACGGTTCCGGACCTGGCTGTTCGGTGCGACCTCGCGCGCGCTCCTGAGGCTCATGCGCGCGGAGGTCCGCGTCTCGGGGCCACCGCCGCGCCCCCCCTTCCTGCTGGTGACCAACCACCTGGGCTACGTCGACATCCTCGTGCTGGCGAGCCGGCTGCCGGCGCGTTTCGTGGCCAAGGCGGAGGTGTGGCGCTGGCCTCTGCTGGGGCCGATCTGCAAGGGCTTCGGGACGATCTTCATCGATCGTTCGGACCGGCGGGACATCCCCCGCGTGCTCGCCGACATCGAGGCGGCGATCGACCGCGGCGAAGGAGTGATCGTCTTTCCGGAAGGGACCAGCACGTCGGGCGAGGAGGTGCAACCCTTCCGTTCGCCGCTGCTGGCGCTGCCGGCGCGTCTCGGGCTGCCGGTGCATGCCGCCGCGCTGCGCTACAACCCGCCGGAAGTCGGCTGGTGGGGAGACGCCGCGCTCCTGCCGCACCTCGTCGGCCTGTTCCGCCTGTCGCGGATCGAGGCCAGGATCGACTTCGTGGCCGAGCCGATCGTGGACGGCGACCGCAAGCGGCTGGCGGCGCGGTTGCAGGACGCGGTGGCTGCGGTGGCTGCCGCGGCCGATCCTACGGCGTCACGTTGAACGGCTGCAGGGCCGTGGTGGCGTCGCCGATCGACCGCTGATAGGCGGCGAGCCGGAAGGCGGCCTCGGCGACCTGGTAATTGACGCAGGAGCGCGCGCACTCCTGGAGATCGCCGTAGGCCTTCTTCAGCGCGCGGGCCGCGCCGTCGTCGGGCGGATCGAGGGCGCCGGCGTCGGCGTTGAGCGCCGTGGTGGCATCCAGGAGCTGCTGGCAGACCGGCTGGACCTGCTCCGGCGTGCCGGTCCGCCGGATGCTGAGATAGCTGGTCAGCGCCTCGCGCACCGGCGCCACCTTGCTCGCGTAGCGGCTGGACCAGGACTCCATCGTCTGCGGATTCTTCTGCTCGTGCCGCGCGATGCCGACCGGGGTGAGGATCGGCGTCTTGCCGTCCTGGCGCTGGCGCCAGCGGATCACGGCGGCGTCGTGCTCGGCCTGCTGCTGCTGCTGGAGCTCCTGGCTGGCGTCCCACTCCTTGCGCTGCTGGCTGAGCTGTTCCGGCGTCATCTTCCTGGTCGAGCTGGCGGCGGTAGCGCCGCGGCCGGCGCCGTTGCGGGCCTCTTCGAGGAGCGGATTGAACTTGCTGAGGGCGAACTGGGAGTCGGTGGCGCTCACCGTATAGAGCGTCGCCAGCTTGGCCGCCGCGGTGTCGTAGTCGTGCACCGCGGAGTCGAGGCCCTCCTGATAGCCGGCCTGGGTGGGGCGCGGGTTGCGGACGCGCTGGCAGACCTGCTCCTGATCGACGGAGAGGATGCGCACGGCCTCGCTGATCTCCGCCGAGGTCTCCCCCTTCACCTGCGGCAGGAGGTCGCGGATCAGCTCGGCCGCCCGGGTCACGGCCGCCATCTCCGGCGGCGCCTCGTCTTTCAGATAGGTCTCCAGCGTGGTCTGGGTGAGGGTCACCGCCGGCGCCGGGCTGGCCTTGCCGCC
Source organism: Thermoanaerobaculia bacterium (assembly GCA_036271335.1). Classification (GTDB taxonomy): domain Bacteria; phylum Acidobacteriota; class Thermoanaerobaculia; order Multivoradales; family UBA5704; genus DATARR01. Next base: position 4,386 of record DATBAW010000388.1, on the reverse strand, counting down.
GGCATGGCTGGTCTCGGCGGCGTCCTCCTGCCGGCGCTGCTCGTTGGTCTCCGCGGTGCGGACCCGTTCGAGCCCGGTGCTCGCGACCTTGACGCAGCGGTCCTTGGCGTCCTCGATCAGGGTGATCGCCTCCGGCGTCGCGATCAGATCGACGGCCGGCTTCGGTTTCTCCTTCGGGCCGGCGTCGCAGCCGAGCGTGGCCGCGAGCCCGAGCGCGAGCAGGATCCGGCCGGTCGCCGGGAGCTTCCACACTGGCGGAGACGTGCTGTTCATCTCGTCATACCTCATTGCGAAACGTCACTGCGAAACGTCATGGCAAACGTCATGGCGAACGCCCTCATGGCATGGCGCCGGATCGACCGCGATCCCGCGAGAGCCCGGGTCCATCGGAAATGTTCCAGAGGCCGCAACCATATAATGTTGTCCGTTCCCCCGGAAGTGTTTCGCGAACGTTCGAGGAGGCCGTACTCCGATGAGCCGATCCGCCCTCTGCCGCAAGGCCCTCGTCCTGGCCGCCCTCCTCGTGGCGTCCGGGATGGCGCTCGGCGCCGCGCCGCCTCCGGCGCCCCGGCCGTTGAGCGAGGCCGAGCGCCAGGCCGCCGTGCTCGCCGCCGCGTATCTGGACCAGGGGCCCGCCGCCTGGTGGGACCGGCTGTCGCGGCGCTCGCCGCTGCGGCGGCTCGGCAGGGACGCCGCCCTGGCCGAGATCGAGGTGCGGGCCGGCGCGCCGGCCGGGGCCGAGTGGGAGCTCGAGACGTCTCCCACGGAGATCTCCGATCGCGGCGCCGCCTTCACGCTCGGCTTCCCTTCGGGGGTGGACGACACGCTGGTGCTCGCCCTCGTCCAGGAGGACGGCGGCTGGAAGATCGACTCCCTGCGGATCGCCGCCGAGCCCGTGGCGGCGGCTGAAACGGGGACCGAGGCGAAGGCCGCCGCGGCCGCCGTGCCCTCGCCCTCGCTGACGTCCCGGCTGGCGCCGCTGCGTCCCGTCCTGGCCAGGCTCCCGCTCTGGCTCGTCCTGGTGGTCGGCGGCGCCGGCGCGCTTCTGCTGGTGGCGGCCGTTTTCGAGCGGCAGCGGCGAGGAGTGGCGGCGCCGCTGGGGCTCGCCGGCGGTGGGATCTTAGCGGCTGCGCTGGCGGCGGCGCTCCTGCCGCGCCTGCTGGCGCCGGCGGGTGGGCCGGGCGGCGCCCAGGCGCCGGAGATGGCCGAGCTGCGCTCGCTGCTGCCGCTCCGGCGCACTCTCACGGCGGCGGACGGAGCCGTGCCTGCCGCCGCGCCGCCGGAGACCCGGAAGGTGGGAGTCGCCGGTCAGGTGGCGCAGCTCTGGTGGGCGCAGAACCTGGTGAAGGGGATGGACCTGCGCGGCGTCGACGGCGTGCTGAAAGCCTTCCCTTCGCCCGGCAATTTCCCGCTCGCCGAGCTGCTGCGGGCGCGCACCGCCTTCCTGCGTCTCGACGAGGTGCCCACGGCCGTGGCCTACCAGCGGGCGGCGGCGGTGGGCGTGGCGCACGAGGGGCTGCTCTACGAGTCGGCCCAGGCGTTCGTCCTGCTCGGCTTCCGCGAGCACGCCAAGGAGTTCCTCCACCAGCTCGCCGATCTCGGCGCGCGGCAGTCCGGGCCCTGGCTCGGCCTGGCGCAGATGGCGATGTCCGACAAGCACCCCGGCGAGGCGCGCGACGAGTTCCGCATTGGCTGGCAGCTCGAGCCGATCCTGCGCGCCGACCTCATCGACCGGCCGCGGCTCATCCCGCTGCTCGCCGACTCGCAGATCCGCAAGCTGATCCATTTCGCCGGCGCCGAAGAGCCGGTCGTCGCCTGCGCGGGAGCCTCACAGAGGGCGATCGCGGTGCCGGCCGGCTTCCGCGCCCGCCTGCTCGGCGCCACCCTGCGCCTCGATCGCGTCGATCAGGACCATCGCCTCGATCAGGACCATCGGGAGCTGCGCGTGCCGGGAGCCTGCGACCTCGCGCCAGCGGGGACGCCGGGCGATCCCGCGGGAGCCTGGAGCCAGGAGCGCGCCGAGCGCCTGCTGGCGCGCCTGCCCACGCTCCTCAACGCCGCGCGCACGCCGGGAGCGCTCTCCCAGCCCGGCCTGCGGCGGCGGACCGAGGACGCGGCCACGGCCCTGGCGGATCGCCGCCGCTGGCCCGATCTGCTCTCCCTGACCGACGCCCTCTCCGGCGAGCCCGCGAGCCTGCCGCCCAGCTTGGTCCGCCTGCGCGCCGTGGCCCTGATCCGCTCGGGACGGGACGCCGAGGCGCGCGACCTGCTGATCCGGCTCGCCAAGGGGAACATCGCCGACCGTCGCGCCGATCCGCAGACGCTCTACGACCTCGCCGACCTGCTCGCCAAGGAGGGGAACTACGACGCCGCCCTGAAGCTGGTCGCCAAGGCCGACTCGGAGCTCCCCTTCGAGTCGAGCGGCGACAGCCTGCGCCAGTACCAGATGGAGAAGCGGCTGGCGGCGTCCTCCGAAGTCTTCCACAGCCCGCATTTCGACGTCCGCTATTCGCCTCTGCGCGGCGAGAAGTTCGCCCGCGAGGCGGCGCGCATCCTGGAGGCCGAGCGCAGCCGTCTCCAGGCCTGGATCCCCGTCGCCTCGTCGCGGGTGGTCGAGGTCCATCTCCTGCCGTACGACGATTTCCGGGTCGGCTATTCGCCCGGCATGGACGTGGTCGGGCTCTACGACGGCAAGATCCGGGTGCCGCTCGGCGACGTCGCGAGGTTCAACCCCTTCGTCGTCTCGCTGCTGACCCACGAGCTGGCGCACGCGATGATCACCGAGGCGACGGCCAACCAGGCGCCGCACTGGTTCCAGGAGGGGCTGGCGCAGCACGTCGAGATGACGGACGGGGAGGAGAACGTCAATCCGATCGCCGGCTACCGCGACAAGGACTTCCTGGTGGGCTTCCCGCTGATCGAGCCCGCCATCGGCAGCCTGTCGCCGGCCCTGGTCAACCTTGGCTACGACGAGTCCGCCTGGACGCTGCACTACGTCGAGCACCGCTACGGCCAGACCGGCATCCACCGCCTGCTCGACGCCTTCCGCGCCGGCAAGACCACCGACGAGGCGATCCCCGCCGCCCTCGGCCTGTCGGTCGCGCGCTTCGATCAGGAGCTCTGGAGCTGGGCCGCGAACGAGGCGCCGCAGATGTGGAAGGTGCAGGTGGTGCGGTATGACGACGGCAAGGAGTAGGCGGGCGTCGGAGGCTTGCGACGGCTCGTCATAAGGATAAATTGCCTTGCAGAAGGATCTGCGGCCCGTCGTAACGATCTGCGAGCCGTTGCAACCATCTGCGGGCCGTCGTAAGGATCTGCGGCCCGTTGCAATCATCTGCGGGCCGTCGTAACGATCTGCGAGCCGTTGCAATCATCTGCGGGCCGTCGTAAGGATCTGCGGGCCGTTGCAATCTTCTGCGGGCCGTCGTAACCATCTGCAAGCCGTCGTAACCTTCTGCGAGGCGTTGCAGCCCTCTGTCGAGCCCCTCGCTAGGGCGCCAGGCTGGAAAGAATGGCTTCGATCCTGGTGATGGATTTGAGCACCGTCTCGCGGTTCTTGGCCAGTTTCATCCAGGAAGGCAAGCGGGAGAACATCGACTGATGGCTGGAGGGTCGCCGGACGCGCTGCTTGGCCTGGATATACCCGCGGAGCTCGGCCAGGTGCCGGGCGTTGTAGGCCCAGACGACGCCCAGCCGGCTCTGATCCCGCAACAACAAGGGCAGGCCGAAGTGGGGATCGACGCAGTGATCGTCCGACTGGGCGCGCATGACTTTCACGGTGACGTCGGAAGACCTGCCGCACTCGGAACAGGAAACCGCCACGCTGGCCGGCGCCGCCGTTCCCGAGGAGTGGGCGACGACCTGGCAGACGCTCAGCCACTTGTGCCCGCAGTAGCCGCAGGGCCGTCTGCCAACCCATTTGAAGTCTCCCCCCCAGGAACCCTCGGCAGACGACAGCTGCAAATGGCAGTGGTCGCACGAAAAATGTGCGTGCCACCTGGAAGGCACCCCGTCGGCCTCGACAGCGCCGGGCGTGCGGCAGCGAACGCAGGCGACCAGGACATGGTCGGCGAAGGATATCGAGAACTTTCCGGTGTCGACGAACCGATCGGTTGGAGCCACGAGCTCTTTTTCTTTCATCGCTGGGCGAGTCTAGCCGACAACCTCGTGAATTTCTGCGAGCACCGTCTCTGGATCCTCGAGGACTTCGGTGTCCGCACAGCAGAGAATTCGCTCTTCAAAGTTTTTTTGTAGAGACGTTCCCAGCCCGTCCACGACAACCTGTGCAGTCCACGGGGACGGCGGGACGTCTCCGGCGGAGGGATGATCGACACCGATGGCAAACGTTTTCGGGGCAGGCCGCAGCTCGAACCCAGCGGTCGTCGC
>DATBAW010000387.1:0-4227 GCA_036271335.1 Thermoanaerobaculia bacterium | reverse complement strand
CCGCGGAGCCGGCCCTCACAGGGTTTGCGCTATGATCGGCGCGCCTTGAAACGCTTCCTCATCTTCGCCCTGCCGCTCCTCGTCCTGACTATGGGACTGTTCCGTTTCGCGCTGGAGGTGCTGCATCGGGCGCCCGATCCGGCCGCCCTCTCGCCCTCCACGGTCGCCAGCCTGCCGGGGGGCGTGGTGCTTGCCACCTGGATCCTCGAAGCGGTGGGCCTCGCGGCGCTCTACCTGCTGATCCTGAAGCCCGGCGGCTCGCGCCTCGCGGCCGGCCTGCTGGCGGGATGGATCGCCTGGGTCTTCCGCGGTCCGCTGCTGGTGGTGACCGTCGTCGGCCTCGCCGGCCTCCCGCCGCGCCCCTGGTGGGGCATGGCCTTCTCCTGGTGGATCCTCTACACCCTCTGCGGCCTGGTGCTGGGCGCCGCCGCCTCGGCCGCCCGCCTGCAGGCCTGAGCGCGCCGGAGCGGTCTTCCGGGCCGCTGGCGGCTCAGGCCTGACCTTTTGCTGTGACACAATGGAGGGCTGGTGGAGCTTCCACCCGTTCTACTCATGCAAGATTCGACCTTCCTGACCCGGGTCCAACTGGAAAACTACAAGAGCATCGCGCGCTGCGATGTCTCCGTGTCTCCCTTGACCTTCCTGGTCGGGCCAAACGGCTCCGGCAAGAGCAATTTCCTCGACGCCCTCCGCTTCGTCGCCGACGCTCTCAGGACTGCGTTGGACCATGCGATCCGGGACCGTGGTGGAATCACCGAGGTCCGGCGCCGCTCCAGCACTCATCCCACCCATTTCGGAATCCGCCTTGAGTTCTTGCTGCCGACGGGACAGCGAGGGTTCTACTCTTTCCGTATCGGAGCCCTGCGCGAGGCCGGCTACGAGGTCCAGCGCGAAGAGTGCCTGATCTCGTCTTCGGAGGCCCAGACGGCAGACGCTCACTACCACGTCGATCGCGGCAAGGTCGTGTCGTCGAGCCTCCCGGTCGCTCCCGCGGCTTCCGCAGACCGTCTCTACCTCGTCAACGCATCCGGGTTACCGGAGTTCAGAACGATTTTCGAGCTTCTGTCCAACATGGGGTTCTACAACCTGAACCCCGACGAGATCCGTGACCTCCAGCCTCCAGACGTGGGGAAGATTTTGTCCCGCGACGGCGACAACATCGCGAGTGTTCTGGGACAGCTGACGACGAACAATCCCGCAGCCAAGGAGCGAATCGAAGAGTATCTCGGCAAGGTGGTTTCGGGGATCCAGGCCGTGGATGGAAAGTCCATCGGCTCGAAAGAGACCCTTGAGTTCCGGCAGCAGATGGCCGGATCGGAACATCCCTGGAGATTCCTCGCTTCCAGTATGTCGGACGGAACGTTGCGGGCTGTCGGCGTCCTGGTGGCGCTTTTTCAATCGTCCAACGGCCAGCGAAATCGGGTCCCCCTGGTGGGGATCGAAGAACCTGAGGTCGCCCTCCATCCAGCGGCGGCGGGTGTCCTTCTGGATGCGCTCATCGACGCCAGCCGGCACACTCAGGTCCTCGTCACCAGCCACAGCCCGGAGCTGCTGGACAACCATCGAATCTCCGGAGACTGCATCCTGGCGGTCGAGGCCAGCGGCGGCATCACTCATATCGCTTCGCTCGACGAGGTTGGAAAGTCGGCTCTCCGCGATCGTCTCTACACTCCGGGGGAGCTGTTGAAGCTCAATCAACTCTCTCCCGATCCGGCGGCATTGGAACGGATCAGCAGCCGTCAGATGAATCTTTTCAGGAAGAGCCTCGCCTGAATGGTCAATCTGGCCTGTATCGTAGAAGGAGATGGTGATGTCGACGCAGTTCCGATCGCCATCCGGAGAATCGTCCAATCGATCGATCCGGGTCTGATCCTGAAGATCCATCCTCTCCGAGTCCCGCGGACGAAGCTGGTCAAGCCTGGAGAGCTGGAACGTTCCATCGAGCTGGCCGCGCGCAGAGCGGGGAAAGACGGCGCTATTTTCGTCATCCTGGACAGCGACGATGATTGTCCGGCCACCTTGGGGCCAAAGCTTCTCGGACGCGCCAGGAAGGTTCGTTCCGACCTTCCGATCAGCGTCGTGCTCGCGAAGCGAGAGTTCGAAGGCTGGTTCCTGGCCTCGGCCGAATCGCTGCGCGGGCTGCGCGGACTGGCGAGCGATCTGGCCCCGCCTTCCGATCCGGAGTCCATCCGAGGAACCAAGGAGTGGCTGACGGCGCGGATGGTCACGGGGCGCAGTTACGTGGAGACCCTGGATCAACCCGCGTTGGCCGCCTCTTTTGACCTGCGCCAGGCAAGGATGGCCCCGTCGTTCGACAAACTCTTCCGTGACGTCGCGGCCATTGTCGACGGATTCGCGGTCCGGCAACCTCCAGGGCTAGACTCACTTCGATGAAGTATTTCGGCCAGCCCGACTTCCAGCACGGCGAGGTGCCGGCGGTGGGCGTCCTCCTGGCGAACCTGGGGACGCCGGACGCTCCGGACACGCCGGCGCTCCGGCGCTATCTTCGCGAGTTCCTGCTCGATCCGAGGGTGATCGAGCTGCCGCGGGCGCTCTGGTGGCTGATCCTCCATCTCGCCGTGCTCCCCTTCCGGCCGGCCAAGTCGGCGGCGCTCTACAGGAAGGTGTGGACGCCGGAGGGCTCGCCGCTGCTCGTCATCAGCAAGCGCCAGGCGGCGGCGCTCCAGGACGTGCTGAGCCGCGAGGTCGGCACGCCAGTGCACGTCACGGTCGCCATGCGCTACGGCAATCCGTCGGTGCGGTCGGCGCTGCGCGATCTCGCCGCCAAGGGATGCCGCAGGATCCTGGTGCTGCCGCTCTACCCCCAGTACGCGGCGGTGACGACCGGCTCGACCATCGACGCCGTGGCCGCCGAGCTGACGACGTGGCGATGGGTACCGGAGATCCGCACCATCCATCACTACCACGACGATCCCGCCTACATCCGCGCGCTGGCGGCGAGCATCCGGGAGGTCTGGGAGCGGGAGGGGGAGCCGGAGAAGCTGCTGTTCTCCTTCCACGGCATCCCGAAGCGCTATTTCCTGGCGGGCGACCCCTACTTCTGCGAGTGCCACAAGCTCGCCCGCCTCACCGCCGAGGAGATGCGGCTCCCCCGCGAGCAGTGGCAGGTCTCCTTCCAGTCGCTGTTCGGCAAGGAGGAGTGGCTGCGGCCCTACACCGACCAGACCATCACGGCGCTGGCGAAGTCGGGGCTCAAGAAGCTCGACGTCGTCTGCCCCGGCTTCTCGGCGGACTGCCTGGAGACGCTCGAGGAGATCGACGAGCAGAACCGCGAGATCTTCCTCCACGCCGGCCGGCACGCCGGCGACGAGAGGTACCGCTACATCCCGGCGCTCAACGACCGCCCGGACCACATCCGCGTCCTCGCCGACCTGATCCACCGCAACCTGCAAGGGTGGGTGACGTCGCCTCAGGACTGGAACGCCGAGGAGGCGCGCCGCGAGGCCGCCGGGTCCGCGGCGCGGGCCGAGACGATGCGGCCCGTCTTCGAGGCCGCAGCCGAACCCGTTTTTCAACCGCATTCATCAGCGCAGTCATAAGGAGACCGCCCATGAACAGTCGCTTCCGCCTGGCCCTCGCCGCCGGCCTGCTGTCCGCCGTGACCGCGGGCGCCACGCTCGCCCAGCAGCTCGACCTGCCGCGCCCGAGCCCCAACGCCACCGTGTCGCAGGTGGTCGGGGTCACCGAGATCACCATCAAGTACAGCCGTCCCGGCGTCAAGAACCGGGAGATCTGGGGCAAAGTCGTGCCCTACGGCGAGGTCTGGCGCACCGGCGCCAACGAGAACACCACGATCAAGTTCAGCACGCCGGTCAAGATCGACGGCCACGAGCTGAAGGCCGGCACCTACGGCCTGCAGACCCTCCCTACCGCCGGCAACTGGACAGTCATCTTCAGCAAGGACGCCAACGAGTGGGGCGCCTTCAGCTACAAGGAGGCGGACGACGCGCTGCGCATCCAGGTCAAGCCGCAGCCGGCCGAGTTCCGCGAGCGCATGGCCTTCGACTTCGACGACGTGACGGACACCAGCGCCAAGGTCGCCGTCCACTGGGAGAAGCTCAAGGTGCCGTTCACCGTCGAGGTCGACACGCCGAACCTGGTGGCGGCCAAGGTCAAGGACGCGGTGCGCTGGCAGACCTCCTTCTCGGCGGCCAGCTACTGCATCCAGAACAACACCTGTCTCGACGACGCCTCGCGCTGGCTCGA
>DATBAW010000386.1:0-5865 GCA_036271335.1 Thermoanaerobaculia bacterium | reverse complement strand
GCGCTCGCACCAGACGGGCATGTCCTCGCGGATGCCGGGGTCGTCGCCGGTGACTTCCAGGAGGTCCCCGGCCCTCAGCTTCCGCATCTCCCTCGCGGCGAGGAGGATGGGCAGGGGGCAGAGGGCGCCGGTGACGTCGAGGCGGTGGATCGGCTTGGACACGAAGGTCTCCTCCCCGCCTCCGCGGAGACGGCGCGGCCGGGTTCGCGTCTAGAATAGGCCGGAATGCAGAAGAGAAGGTCTCTCCGCCTGTCCCTGGGTCTCGCGTCTCTCCTCGCCGGAGCCGGCGCGGCGTTCGCCTGGACTCCCGCGACCCAGATCGTCATCGGCCGCGAGGCGGCCCGGCTGGCGCCTCCGGACCTCGCCCGCCAGATCGAGAAGCACAAGCATGTCTTCGACGAGGGGATCAACGGCCCCTTCGCCGATACGGACTCCTCGCGCCACTCCAAGAACCCGGACGGCTCGGGGCAGCTCGACAAGGTGATCGCCGACGAGGTCGCGGCCGCCGTGGCCGAGATCCGCGGCCACAAACCGTTCGAGCAGATCGTCCACCGGCTAGGGGTGGTGGCGCACTACGTGGCCGACTCCAACAACCCCCTCGCCGCCTCGAACGCCGATCCCAACGAGGGGCGCTATTTCGTCGACTACCTCCGCTATGCAGAGACGGCCGAGCCCCGCTTCCCCCTGATCTTCTATGGCCTCCAGCCCGGCCTCGACGCCAGCCGGGACCTCTCCCCCCTGGTCGACGCGGCGCTGAAGCGCGGGCGCGAGCTCTACCCGGCGATCGGCGGCGAGTACCGGCGGATCGACTACGCCTCGGGTCTCGGCCGGTTCGACGACCGCTCCACCGCATTCGGGGTGGCCTCGGTCGCGTTCAGCCACGCAGTGACGGACGTGACCCTGGCGCTGCGATATATTTGGCTCGCGGCGGGCGGGATCGACGATCGCGCCAACCTGCCGGCCGGCGGCACGCGGCTGGTGGTGCTGCCGCGGGTGGGCCACGCGCACTAGCGCTCCTCTCTGTGAAATTCCGTAGGGGCGGCCCGATGTGACCGCCCTGGGCAGGGACAGGGCGGCCACGCAGGGCCGCCCCTACATCCGTTCTGGATCACCAAAGGAGACCGAATGCTCACCGCACACCGCGCCCTGGTGTCCGTGTTCGACAAGACGGGCCTCGACGAGCTGGCCCGCGGCCTCACCCGTCTCGGCATCGAGATCGTCTCGACCGGCGGCACGCTCAAGTCCCTCCAGGAGAAGGGGATCCCGGTGATCGCCGTATCCGACGTCACCGGCTTTCCCGAGATGCTCGAGGGGCGGGTGAAGACGCTCCATCCGAAGATCCATGGCGGCATCCTGGCCAAGCGGTCGGAGCCGGCGCATCTCGACGCCCTGGCCGAACAGGGGATCGAGCGGATCGACCTGGTGGTGGTCAACCTCTACCCCTTCCGCGAGACGGTGGCGCGCGGGGCCTCGTTCGCGGAGACGGTCGAGATGATCGACATCGGCGGCCCCACGATGGTCCGGGCGGCGGCCAAGAACCACGACGGCGTCGCGGTGGTGGTCGATCCCGCCGACTACCCGCGGGTGCTGGAGGCACTGACCGCCGGTCAGGGGGTAATCCCCGAGCCGCTCCGCCGCGAGCTGGCGCTGAAGGCGTTCCGCCATACCGCGAGCTATGACGCGGCGATCGCGGAGTGGTTGGGCGGCCAGGGCATCCAGGAGCAGGCGGCGCCCGAGCCGGCGAGCGTCAGGAACGTCGAGAAGGATGGCCCGTTCCCGATGACGAATGCGCTCGGGCTGCGGCGCGAGATGACGCTGCGCTACGGCGAGAATCCCCACCAGGGCGGAGCGGTCTATTCGGATACGGCGGGCGCCGGCGTATTCGGCGGCTTCCAGGCGCTCCAGGGCAAGGAGCTGTCGTGGAACAACCTGCTGGACGCCGACGCGGCGCGCAAGATGGCCGGGCTGTTCGCGCCGGCCGCGGAAGCGGCGGTGGTCATTGTCAAGCACAACAACCCGTGCGGCATCGGCCGCGGCGCGGATCTGGCCGAGGCCTATGCCCGCGCGGTGGCCACCGATCCGGTGTCGGCGTTCGGCTCGGTGATCGCCCTCAACCGGCCGGCGGACGGCGCGCTGGCGGCGGCGATGGCCGACCTGTTCGTCGAGGTGCTGCTGGCGCCCGGCTTCGACGCCGACGCCCGCGCCCGCTTCGGCGCCAAGAAGAATCTCCGGCTGATCGAGTGCCCCCTCTACAGCCCCTCCCGCGACGCGATCGAGCTGCGGGCGATCGACGGCGGCTTCCTGGCGCAGCCGCCGGACGCCTTCATGGACGATCCGTCGACCTGGACCTGCCCGACGAAGCGCCAGCCGACCGCCGAGGAGCGGCGGGCGCTGGAGCTCGCCTGGCGGGTGGTGCGCTACGTGAAGTCGAACGCCATCGTGGTCACCAACGCCGACCAGACGGTGGGGATCGGCGCCGGCCAGATGAGCCGGGTCGACTCCTGCCGCCTGGCGGTCGAGAAGGCGCAGCTGCCGGTGGCGGGATGCGTCGCCGCCTCGGACGCCTTCTTCCCCTTCCGCGACGGCCTGGACGTGCTGGCGAAGGCGGGGATCATGGCGGTGGTCCAGCCGGGAGGGAGCAAGAAGGACAGCGAGATCGTGGAGGCGGCGGACGAGGCGGGGATGGCGATGCTGATGACGGGGGTGCGGCACTTCCGGCATTGAGGGGAGGAAGAGCCCTCATCACCCCGGCCCTCTTCTCCCTGCCTCCCCCCCGCCTGACGGGAGAAGAGGGAGAAAACGAGAGCCAGGATGTAGAGATGTAGGGGCGCAGCATGCTGCGCCCACGACGTTGCCTTGATGGGAAGTTGCCGTGACGGGGAGAGGGCGCAGCATGCTGCGCCCCTACAAGGGCAGCTGGCTCTTAGCCCTCTCTCTCCCGTCGGGATGGGGGGGAGTGCGGTGGGAGAGAGAGGGTTGGGAGAGTGAGGGCCCCGGGCGGACGGCCCGGGAAGCTTCTCCCCTCCCCACCTGTTTGCATGCACGAGGTTCCAAGGAGGACCGACCCTGATGAGACGACCTCTGATTCTCCTCGCCCTTCTCCCTATGGCCGCCCTCGCCGCCCTGCCGGCCCTGGGGCAGGACGTCGATCCCTGGACGACGCTGAAGAACGTTCGGCAGAGCCTGGTCGACGCCGGACCGACGGGCGCCAATTTCGTGCAGACGTTCACGGCGGCCGGCTTCTCGTCGGCCGACCAGGAGTCGGGACGGCTGGCGCTGTCGCTGCCGGACTGTATGCGGTGGGACTACACCAACCCCTTCCCCAAGAGCTTCCTGCTCTGCGGCAGCACGGTGCACGCCTGGAACGAGGGAGATCAGACCGGCCATCGCTACCGGGTGGACCGTAAGAACGAGCCCGGCCTCGATCTGCTCCTCCTCGGCGTCGACGAGCTGAAGGCGCGCTATCAGGCGAGCACCAAAACGCTGGAGGGGGGAAAGATCGAGATCGCGTTGATCCCCAAGAAGAAGGACGTCGCCGCGCTGACGGACGCGACGGTGACGGTCGATCCGGAGAGCCATCGGGTGGTCGCCATCGGCTATCACGACCGCGAGGGGAACCTTACCCGCTTCGAGATCACCGGCTATCAGGAGCTCTCGCGCCAGGGGGGATTCTCGCCTCCGAGCACCGTGCACTGGGTCGACGGCACCCAGTAGGGGCGCGGCATGCTGCGCCCCGCATGCCTCCGCCGGCCGGTTTCCGTATAATGGCGCCCAGCCCCGAGGGGATGGGTCCCACGGATTGCTTTCGCTTGCAGGTATGACGACATGGCCGCCGCCGAGAATTCGTTCGACATCGTCTCTGAAGTGGACCTCCAGGAGGTCCGCAACGCCGTGCAGCAGGCGGACAAGGAGATCGGCAACCGCTACGACCTGAAGAAGGCCGCGGCGGAGCTGAAGCTCGAGGGCGAGGAGATCGTCCTGGAAACGGCGGACGAGTACACGCTCCAGCAGGCGCTGGACGTGCTGCAGACCAAGATGGTCAAGCGCGGCGTCCACCTGAAGTCTCTCCGCTACGGCAAAATAGAGGCGGCGAGCCACGGCCGGGCGCGCCAGAAGATCACCCTCCAGCAGGGGATCTCCACGGAGACCTGCAAGAAGATCGTCGCCGAGATCAAGGCCAGGAAGCTCAAGGTGCAGGCCGCCATCCAGGGGGACACCGTGCGGGTCTCCGGCAAGAACCGCGACGACCTCCAGGAGGTCATCGCCCTGCTCAAGACGCTGGACCTCGACGTGCCCCTCACCTTCACCAACTACCGTTCCCAGTAGCCACCTGCAAAAGCGAGCCTGTGAAAATTCATCCCAGCCCATCGACCTTCCGGCCAGCCCTGCTCGGCCTGCTTCTGCTGCTGGCGGCCGGCTCTCTCACTACCGCCGCCGCGGCCCGCTACGACCAGGGACAGCGCATCCAGGTCACCGGCATCGTCGCGGACGCCCAGGGGCAGCCGCTCCAGGATATCCGCGTGACCCTCGAGGTCACCCGGACCTACTTCAGCATGCGGGATCTCCGCCGCACCGCCGATCCCGACATCCGGCGGGTCAGCGCCACCACCGACGCCCACGGCAACTACACGATCGAATGGCCCTGGGACAGCTACTTCAACCACTTCGAGCTGGCGGCCGGGGTGCCGCTGCACGCGCCGGCCGGCGAGAAGGTCGAGGAGCTGACGCGCCAGGACGTCACCCGGCGGGTGAACACCGGCTCGCCCGCGGTGGTCGCGGTCACTATCGACGACCGGAAGCAGCTCGACAGCCTGCGCCAGTTCCTGGCCTCGATCCAGACGGATGACATGCGCAAGGTCTACCAGGAGATGGGCAAGCCCGACCGCATCCGCAACGTCCAGTACCCGGCGCACCTGGAGATCTCCTGGTGGTATTTCGAGGCTGGCAAGGTCTATCGTTTCCGCGACGGGCATCTGGAGCAGGTCACCCCTTTCGAGCCGGTTCGCGGCCTTTGAGCTCCATTCCTTGAGCTCCATCCCGATCAAGAGGACCGACCCAGTGCCCGACCAACCGCTCGCCCGCTCGTTGCAGGCGTCCCGCTTCATCGACCTGGTGGCGGACAAGCTGATCGCCACCGAGGCGGTGTTCCGCGCTCACCTCGCCTCGGACGTGCCGTTCATCGAGAACGCCGGGCGCTACCTGGCGGAGGGGGGCGGCAAGCGGGTGCGCCCGGCTCTCCTCCTGCTCGCCGCCCGCCTGCTCGGCCACGACGGCGAGGAGGAGGTCACCTATGCCGCGGTGGTCGAGTTCATCCACACGGCGACGCTGATCCACGACGACGTCATCGATCACGCGGCGCTGCGGCGCGGGCAGAGCACGCTCAACGACCTCTGGGGGAACAACCTGACGGTGCTCCTGGGGGACTGGATCTACACCAAGGCGATGCAGATGGCGCTCTCGCACGGCAAGGTCGAGATCATCCAGCGCCTCTGCAACGCGACGCTGCGGATGACCGAGGGCGAGCTCCTCGCCCTGCAGCGGCTGGGAGCGCCGGACCTCGACGTCGAGGAGTACTTCGCGATCATCGAGCGCAAGACCGCCCACCTCTTCGCGGCGGCGGTGTCGATCCCCGCTCTCATCCCGCCCCAGCGCCCTGAGGCCGGCCAGGTGCTGTCGCGCTATGGCCGCGCGCTCGGCATCTGCTTCCAGCTCGTCGACGACCTCCTCGACTTCACCGCCCGCGAGAGCGAGATCGGCAAGCCGGTGCTCTCGGACCTCAAGGAGGGGAAGCTGACGCTGCCGCTGATCCTCCTGCTGCCGCGCGTGCAGGCGGCGCAGCGCCGGCTGGTCGAGCGGGTGCTGGAG
>DATBAW010000385.1:0-2196 GCA_036271335.1 Thermoanaerobaculia bacterium | reverse complement strand
GCGGCAACGTCGAGACCAGCCAGCGGGTGGTCGACACCCTGATCAAAGCGCTCGGCCTGCTCGCCTGCGGCCAGGGGACGATGAACAACCTGCTCTTCGGCAACCCGCGCTTCGGCTTCTACGAGACCGTCTGCGGCGGCGCCGGCGCCGGTCCCGGCTTCGACGGCGCCAGCGCCGTGCACACCCACATGACGAACACCCGGATCACCGACCCCGAAATTCTGGAGCACCGCTATCCCGTGCGCCTCGACCGCTTCGCCCTCCGCCAACGTTCGGGCGGCGCGGGGCGCTGGCACGGGGGCGACGGCGCCGTCCGCGAGATCGTCTTCCTGGAGCCGATGTTGTTATCCCTCCTCTCCCAGCACCGCGTGGAACGCCCCTATGGCATGGAGGGAGGCGAGCCGGGCCAGACCGGGCGCCAGCGGCTCGTGCGCGCCACGGGTGAAGTAGAGGAGCTCGCTTCGATAGACGGACGGGACGTCGGGCCGGGCGACCGGCTGATCCTGGAAACTCCCGGTGGGGGAGGCTGGGGCCGGAAGGAAGAAAGAACCTTAGGAGAGACCCCATGATGATCGAACGCCAATCCCGCCCGGGATTGAAATCCCGGGCTATCCACGATGGTCCCTCATCGGGACCTGGTAAGTCCGGAGGACGACCGTCGGTAGCCCGGGATTTCAATCCCGGGCAGCGAGCGGCTCGAATCTTCCTCCTCTTCCTCCTGATCGGGCTCGCCTCCCTGCCGCTCCACGCCGACGCACCCAACCCATCCGCCACCGCCGTCCTCGCCGAATTCGACCATCTCGCCGTTCTTCCCCTCTGGCCGAGATTCGATCCGCGCCAGATCCCGGTCGCGATCTACGACGGCGAGCGCACGATCCTCGTCCGCCATCCGTCGCCGCCGGCGGAGTTCAAGCCGGACGGCGACCTGCGGGTCTTTCCGGGCCGCCATGAGGCGATGAATGCCAACACCGCGGTCGATCTCGGCGGCGTGAAGACGGCGACGCTGGAGGTCGATCCCAAAGCCGGCCGGAGCGCCCGGGACTGGGCGTCGATCCTGACCCACGAGACCTTCCACGTCTTCCAGCGCCAGCACCACCCCACCTGGGAGGCGGACGAGGGGGAGCTGTTCCTCTATCCCGTGAACGACGCCTCCCTGCTCGCCGCGCGCCGGCTGGAGACCGAGGGTTTCCGGCGTGCCCTCGCGGCCGCGGATGCCAGAGAGGCCGCCTGCTGGACGGGCCAGGCTCTGAAGCAGCGGCGGGAGCGCTTCGGCCGCATGACGCCGGGCGCCGTCGGCTACGAGCGGGGGACGGAGCTCAACGAGGGGCTGGCGAATTTCGTCGAAAACCTTTCTTTGGGCAAGACCCAGGGTCCCGATCTGCCGGCCTTGGAGTACGGCGCCGAGGCCATCCGCAACCGCGCCTACGCGATCGGCTACGCGGAGGCGGCGCTGCTGGGCCGCTTCGATCCCACCTGGCGCCAGACGCTGGAGGACGGCAAGGCGCCGAGCCTCGACGAGCTGCTCGCCAAGACGATCGCCGGCAAACCCGCCGCCGCGTGCGCCTTCCCGCCGGCCGGGATCGCCGCGGCGGGCGAGCGGGCCAAGGCGGACGTCCAGCAGCTCGACAAGAGCCGGCGGGAGAGCCTCGACGCCTTTCTCAAGCGTCCCGGCTGGCGGATCGAGATCGTCGCGGCCGCCCATCCGCTGTCGCTCCACGGTTTCGATCCCCTGAACGTCTCCCTGGTCGCCAAGGGGGAGATCCTCCACCGGCGCTATCTGGAGCTGGGAGACAAGGAATCGTCGCTCAAGGTCCTCGACGCGCAGGCGCTCACCGAAGCCGCCGGCGAGCACCCGCTGTTCAACGGCGTCAAGGATCTCCGGATGACCGGTCTGGCGGCCGAGCCGAAGGTCCGTCAGGACGGGGATTTCACGGTGATCGAAGCCGCCGGGCTGACCGCGAAGCTCAAGGGCGCGAAAGTGGAGAAGGGGGACGGATCGCTCAAGGTGATTCTGCCGTAGGAGTCTGCGCGCCAGAAAAAGCGCCGTCCAAAGAGTTTTTGTAGAGACGTTCCCAGCCCGTCCACGACAACCTGTGCAG
Organism: Thermoanaerobaculia bacterium; assembly: GCA_036271335.1. Classification (GTDB taxonomy): domain Bacteria; phylum Acidobacteriota; class Thermoanaerobaculia; order Multivoradales; family UBA5704; genus DATARR01. The sequence continues at coordinate 97 of DATBAW010000385.1, read as the reverse complement.
TCCACGGGGACGGCGGGACGTCTCCGGCGGAGGGATGATCGACACCGATGGCAAACGTTTTCGGGGCAGGCCGCAGCTCGAACCCAGCGGTCGTCGC
>DATBAW010000384.1:0-2627 GCA_036271335.1 Thermoanaerobaculia bacterium | reverse complement strand
GCCTTTTAACCTGGAGACGCCGGGCCCAGGGCCTGCGCCAGCAGCCCGGTCAGCTTGGCGAAGGCCCGCTCGGCCTGCGGACCGTTGAAGACGGGGCTGTCCGGCACCGTCCAGCCGTGGCGGGCGCCGGCGTAGACCTCGCTCTCGTACCGGCCGCCCCAGGCGGCGAGCGCCTGGTCGAGGCGGTCGATCGCCTCGGGCGGCATGCCCCGGTCTTCCGTCGCGTGGCCGAAGTAGAGCCGCGCCTGGATGCGCGGCAGCAGCAGGTGGGCGCTGGCGGGCGCGTCCGTGGCAAGGCCTCCGCCGTGAAAGGAGGCGGCGGCCTTCACCCGCTCCGGCCGCGCCGCGGCCGCCCGCAACGCCAGCCCGCCAGAGAAGCAGTAGCCCACGGCGCCGATCCCTCCGGCGGCCACGGCGGCGTGGCCGGCCAGCCAGTCGACGTAGGCGCCGGCGTCGCGCTCCTGAGCTTCCGGGGTCAGCGGGGTGCGGAGCTCGGTCATCCGCTGTTTCGCCTCGTCGCTGTCGAAGCCGGCCGCGTAGTTGATCACCGGCGGCCTGCCGGCGCGGTAGAAGATGTTGGGCAGCAGCACGGTATAGCCGGCCGCGGCCAGCCGGCTCGCCATCGCCTTCTGCGACGAGCGGATGCCGCCGATGTCGGTCAGGTGGATCACGCCCGGCAGGTGGCCGCCGTCGTCGGGACGGTAGAGGAAGCCGTCGGCGGTGCCGTCCGGCGTCTGGATCTCGATCGGTTCTTCCATCATGGGGGTCTGTCTCCCGGGCTATTGCAGATTCTGCCGCTCGCGGATCTTCTTGAGCCGGCGGCCGGCATTCTATCAAGGGTTTTCGCCGTGAACCGAAGCCGGAACCGCGCGCGCCGGCGGGGGATCTCCGATCGTCACGGTTTTCGATGGATGGGCCCCGGCGCGAGGGGAGCGGGCCTCCGGGTCTGGAGCGTGGGCGCGTCGATTTTCGCGCTGAAGGCCGCGCCACGGCCGTCGGGCCCACGCCTGGGCCCGCAGCGTCCGCTTCCGGTCCCGGCGATCCCTGTTCCGGTCCGTCCGGTCCCAGGGGTGGTCCGAGCGGCTCCCGTTCCGGTCCTGGCGATCCCGCGACCGGGACCGCCCGGACCACGACGGGGTTTTACGAGACCTCGCGTGGTCCCGACGATCCCCGTCCCGGGACCACCGGGACCACCCCGGGGACCGGACGGCCCGGAAGCGGGCGCGACGGGCTTCTCCGTGAATCCGGCGCCGCGCCCGCCTCACGAGGTCCGCAGCACGCGCGCCAGGAGGATGCGCCCGACGTGCCTCTGCACGGTCGGCCCGGCGGCCTCGACGAGCAGCGCGAGGCTCAGCGGCGTGCGCGCCAGGAAGGAGGCGAAGTGGCCGCCCACGAGGGCGCCGGGGTCGAAGCTGTGCAGGCTCCCCACCAGCTGCCCGTCCTCTTCGAGGCCATAGCCGCCGGCGGTCTGCGCGCTCGCCAATCGATACAGGTTGTTGCGGCCGATCGCCGGCCAGATCGCCTGGAAAAGCAGGGCCGTCTCCCGCCGGCGGAAGACCGCCAGCGGCGCATCCCCCTGGGCGGCGCTCTCCCAGCCGTGGTAGAGGGCCAGCTGACCCTCCTCCTCGACCAGCGACAGGGGGCCGGAAGTCTCGGCTTCGCGCGCCGTCCCAGGATCGTCGAGCTCCTGGACGGCCGCCAGATAGCGCTGACTGAAGGCATTGAGGGGCTCGGTCCGGTCGTCGTTCATCAGATTCCCTCCGGTTCTCGTTTCACGGTACCGGTCGCCGCATCGCAGAGATCTCGGGTCGCTCTTCTCGAAGAGGAAATCGCGAGCTTTCCAGATCCTCTTCAGATCTTTTTATAGACCATTGGGTCTTATTTGGCAACACCGGTGATAGGAGGGGCTTGTGATCTCTGTGAACCCGTTGTACGATTCCTGCCGTATGGACGAAGACATCCAGAAAGAGGCGGATCCCGAGACCAAGCGTCTCGTCAACCTGGTCAAGGTGACCCTGCGGATTCTTGGCCTTTCGAACCGGGAGATCGCCCGCCGGCTGGGGATGAGCCCGAGCTACGTGAGCAAGCTGCTCTCGGGCGTGTCGGACATCCGGCTGGACCACGTCATCCGCATCTGCAAGGCGTCCGGAATGGAGCCGGCGGAGTTCTTCGGTCTGGCCTACCCGCCCTCGCCGCCGAAGCCCTCGCTCACCCAGGCCCGTCTCCGCGAGATGCTCCAGGGCCTCACCCTGCCGCCTCCACCCCCGCCGCCGCCCGAGAAGGAACGTCTCAGCGAGAAGGAGATCCACGACATGCTGAAGGCGACGCTGGAACGGCTGATGCGGGGGAGCGGCGGGGCGTAGGCAGGGTCGGCGAACAGAGCCCAGGGGATTCTCGATACGGAGGCCGGTGTCCTGGGGGCCGCTGTGTCCAGGAGTGGCGGCTTCAGGCTCTCTTCTATGAGGCTGTGCGCGGCGTCATTCTCGGCCTGAACAACCTGGCTGCTCTCCTCGATCAAACCCGCCAAATCCAAGCTCGCCTCCGGGATTCACCACGACAACGAAAGAGCCAAGCCGCTGAGGCCTCAGCCTTTGCCAGGCTCCTGGCCGAAGGTTAACGCGTATGGG
>DATBAW010000383.1:0-16795 GCA_036271335.1 Thermoanaerobaculia bacterium | reverse complement strand
CGCTGGGCACTCACCCGCGAGCAGCGCCTCACCTACATGAAAGAGCTGCCGAAGGACAACAAGATCGTCGCCGGCGCGCTCTGGAGCGATCCCGCCCATGCCGAGGTCAGCCTCGAGCAGGGGTTCGCCGACGACATCGGCGCCCACCTGGGCTCGAAGCTCACCTTCAACATCCAGGGGGTGCCGGTCGACCTCCTGGTCACCAGCCTGCGCACGGTGAACTGGCAGACCTTCGGGATCAACTTCTTCCTGGTGGTCGAGCCCGGCGTGCTGGAGTCGGCGCCGCAGCAGCGCCTGGCGGTGGCGCGGCTGCCGCGCGGCGGCGAGCAGAAGGTGCAGGACCTGCTGGCGGCGAGCTATCCGAACGTCACCTTCCTGCGCATCCGCGAGATCCTGGAAAAGGTGCTCAAGGTGCTCCGCCGGATCAGCCTCGGCATCCGCTTCCTCGGCGGCTTCACGGTGGTCGCCGGCATCGCCATCCTGGCCGGGGCAGTGAGCGCCGGCTCGGCCCGGCGCGGGCGCGAGGTGGCGCTGCTCAAGACGCTGGGGATGACCCGCCGCGGCGTCGCCGCCACCTTCGCCGTCGAGTACGCCCTGGTGGGACTGGTCGCCGGCGTCATCGGCGCCATCGGCGGCAGCGTGCTCGCCTGGGGGGTGGTAACCCGCGGCTTCCAGCTCCCCTGGGCCTTCGCCCCCGGCACGCTCGCCGTGGCGCTCGCCGCGACGATCCTGCTGGCGGTGATCGCCGGCCTGGCCGCCAGCGTGCGGGCACTGGAGCGGCGGCCGATCGAAGTGCTGCGGGCGGAGTAGGGGCGTTCCGCTATCGCAGGCGCCACCCCTGCCAGGGCGTAAACGCCCGGGCTACCCCAGGAGAGAAAAGCCGGCTGAAGCCGGCTCGAAACCACGCTGTCTGAATGAGCCGGCTTCAGCCGGCTTTTCTTTTGGAACGTAGCCCGGGCATTTATGCCCGGGCGTCGCAGGCCCCCCTACTCCCCGCCCGCCCGCGTCAGCAGATACGACACCGGCACGAACTCATACCCCGCCGCCTTCGCCTTCGGCACCTCGCGGGTGAGGGCGGCGAGGGTCTCGGGGTGGGGGTGGCCGATGGCGATCGCGGCGCCCTTGGTGCGCGCCAGGTTGAGCAGGCGCTGGAACTGGGTGTGGATCGCCGCCGCGGAGGGGTCGCCGTCGAGGAAGACCTGACGCTCGGCCGCCGGCACGCCGAGGCCGAGCGCCACCTTGTAGGCGACGCTCTCGGCGCTGGTGCGGGAATCGAGGAAGAAGAGCCCGCGCTCGGCGAGCACGCCCAGCACCGCGTTCATCGGCCCCTCCTCCGAGGAGAGGAGGGAGCCCATGTGGTTGTTCACGCCCGCAGCCCCCGGCACCGCCTTCAGCGCCGCCTCCGTCTTCTCCCGCAGCTCGCCGTCGCTCATCCCTTGCAGCAGCGCGCCCGGCCCCGGGTTCTGGCCGTGCACCGGCTCCATCGGCAGGTGGAGGAGGATCTCCGCGTGCCGGCGCCGGAGCTCGGCGACCACCTGCGGCGTCTCCTCCTCGAACGGCAGCACGGAGTAGGTGACCGGCACGCCGAGCGCCGCCAGCGGCCGGAGGTCGTCGACGTCGTGCCCGAGGTCGTCGATCACCAGCGCCACGCGGACGCCGTGGAGCGGCCCGGACGGCGGCGGCAGGGTCTCCACCACCGGCGTTGTCCCCGACGTTGCCGGCGTCCCGGGCTCGACGTGGTCGGCGGCGAGAACGGCGGGGGCCGGCCGGTGGCGAGGCGTCCGGGCAGCGCGGGGACCCTCGTGGGGAACAGCCTCGACGGGCGCTGCCGCGGGCGGCGGCTCGGCGCTCACCCGTTCGCCGCCGGACGGCTTCATGAAGAGGTAGAGGATCCCCGCGCCCACGAACAGACCGAGGAGAAACAGGAAGATCCCCGCGGATCGGGAGCCTTTGGAGCGCGCGCGGCGAGCCATTCAGGAGTATCGGATAAAAATGCGCGGGGAAGCGGGCGGGAGCCGGCACTCTTCGCCGGACCCGCCCGGGTTCCTTCAGGCGGCCTTGGGCTCGACGATCTCGTTGTCCTGACCCAGCAGCCGGCGGACGCCGCGCCGCAGGATCAGGTCGTCGATCGGCGTGTCCTTGTCGAGATAGGTGCGGCTCCGCTCGTCGACCACCAGATCGGGCTTGAGCGACTCGTTGAGCGGCTTCTTGTCGGGACCGGTGTAGAAGGCCTCGGTGTAGAGGAGGCGGCCGCCGTTGGAGAGCTGGGCGGTGCCGAGGCGGCCGGCGTGCCCGAAGGTGCGCTCGCCCACCAGCTCGGCCTTCACCTTCTGCCGCATCACGGTGGCGAACACCTCGGAGGCGCCCAGCGTGCCGCGGTCGACCAGGATCACCGTCTTGCCCTGCCAGAGGGGCTTGTCGTCGGCGTGGAAGACCTTGACGTCCTCGGCCCGCCGCTTCAGCTCGCCGAGGTCGCCGGTGGTGAACAGCTGGGCGGTGGCGTAGGCCACCTCCGGATCGCCCGACGAGACGCCGCGGAGGTCGATCAGCAGCTTGTCCTTGATCGAGCCGCCGTTCTTGGCGAGGGCGTCGCGCACCTCCTGCACGGTCTCCTTGTCGAAGGTCGGCAGGTGGAGCAGGGCGACGCCGTCGACCTGCTCGAGGCTGACCGGCGGCGCGTCGAAGGCCTTGAGATCGAACGAGATCTGCACCGGCTCGCCGACGCGGATCATCTCCATGGCGACCTTGGTGCCCGGCTTCTGGGTGAGCGCCTGCTGCATCTCCCAGAGCGGCATCAGCCGCGTCGACTTGCCGTTGATCTTGGCCACGATGTCGCCGGGCTTGATCTTGGCCTCCGCCCCCGGGCTCCCCTTCTCCACCGCCACCACGAAGGCGATCCCCCGCTCCTTGAGCAGGGTCAGCCCGGAATAGCGGCGGCCGATGCCGCTCGCCTGGTCGTAGACCGAGATCGCCGACGCCGGCACGTAGAGCGAGAAGGGATCGAGCGCGTCGGTGGTGCCGTCGAGCGCGGTGGCCATGAGGGTGTTCATGTCCGGCTCGTCGACGTAGGCCTGACGGACCAGGCCGAGCGTCTCGCTGAAGACGGAGAGGTACTTGTAGAAGGAATCGTCCTCGGGCTTCACCTGCCTGGTGTCGGCGGCGCGGACGAGGGTCGCCGCGAGCAGCGGGAAGACGATCACTGCGGAGATGAGAAAGAAGAGGATGCGACTGCGATTCATGATTCCCCTTACCGTAACCAACTCAGGGGGTCCTCGGGTCGGTTCTCGACGCGGATTTCGAAGTAGAGCTTGTCCGACGCGAGCCCCACGGTGTCCCCCAAGGATAGCATGTCTTCCTTCCCCACCCGCATCGACGCGAGGCCCGCGTAGAGCGTGAACACCCGTCCGGGGTGCTGGACGATGACGGTGTTGCCGTAGCCCTGGAACGGCGCGGCGTACAGCACCTTGCCGGGGAACACCGCCTTCACCGGCGCGCCCGCCGCCGCCACGGCGATGTCGACGCCGTTGTGCGGCACCTTCGTGCGGTAGCGCGGATCGAGGATCGACCCGAACCCCTCGGTCACCTTGCCTTCGGCCGGCCAGTCGAGGACGCCGCGGAACTGCTGCATCGGCGTGCCGGCGGGCGATTCGGTGGCCCGGCCGTAGAGGAGGTCGAGGAAGGCGGCGAGCTTCTTCTCGCGGTCGGCGAGCTCGGTGGAGCGCGCGGCGAGCGTCCGGCTCTCGCTCTGAAGCTGGGCGAGCAGGGCCTCCTTGTGCTGGCGCACCGCCACCAGCTGCTGCCGACGGGTCCGCTCGCTGGCGATCCAGCGCTCGGTCTCCTCGCGCCGCGCCACCAGCTGCCCACGCTCGCGGTCGAGGCTCACCCGCGCATCCTGATAGCGGTCGATCGCCGAGCGGTCGCGCCGTGCCAGGTAGCGCATCAGTCGGATCGAGGGGAGGAGCCGGCGGTCGGGCTGGAGCGACAGGAAGAGGCGGAGATAGCCCTGGCGGCCGAGCCGGTAGAGCCCGGTCAGATGGCGCTTGAGGTCGTCGCGGGCGATGTCGAGCGCCCCCTGGAGCCGCGCCACCTCGGCCTCCCCCGCCGCCACCCGCCGCGCCGCCAGCTCCCCCGCCGTGGTCGCCTCCGTGAGCCGCGCCTCCTGGAGCTTCAGCTCGACCTCGACGGCGTCGATCTGCCCCTGCACCCCCGAAGCCGCCTGCCGCGCCGCCGCCAGCCGCTCGGTCAGCCGCGCGATCTCCATGCGGAGCGCCGCCAGCTCGGCCTCGCGGGACGGTTTCTGGGCGGGGAGGGGGGCGACGGAGAGGAGGAGCAGGAGAACCACCAGGCCAGCCCCGAAGGGGCGCAGGCATAAAGCCTGGGGTTTCAACCCCAGGAAAAGGCGGAGGCGAGATTTCATCAAGCCCCGAAGGGGGGCGGGTGGATGGTTGGAGCTCGCCTGCGCCCCTTCGGGGCTCGATTTTCGATCCGGCGCGGCCATGGACCTGGGGCTGAAGCCCCAGGCTTTATGCCTGCGCCCCTTCGGGGCTCGATTTTCGATCCGGCACCGCCGTGGACCTGGGGCTGAAGCCCCAGGCTTTATGCCTGCGCCCCTTCGGGGCTGATCTCCGGAGGCCATACACCGGAGAAGGCTACTACTTCCCCGCCGCCTTCGGCCCCGCCCCCGCGCCACCTTCCTGCAGGGCGTGGAAGAGGAAGCTCAGCTCGTCCGCGGCCTCGTCGATCCGCTTCGACACCGGCTTGCCGCCGCCGTGGCCGGCGCGGGTCTCGATGCGGATCAGCGTCGGGTGCGGACCCGTGTTGTCGCGCTGGAGCGCCGCCGCGAACTTGAAGCTGTGGGCGGGCACCACACGGTCGTCGTGGTCGGCGGTGGTGATCAGCGTCGGCGGATAGGCCGTGCCCGGCTTCAGATTGTGGTACGGCGAGTAGGCGTAGAGCGCCTTGAAGTCCTCGGGGTTGTCCGGCGAGCCGTAGTCCGAGGTCCACCCCCAGCCGATGGTGAACTTGTGGAAGCGCAGCATGTCGAGCACGCCGACGCCGACGATCACCGCGCCGTAGAGGTCGGGGCGCTGCACCATGCAGGCGGCGGTCAGCAGGCCGCCGTTGCTGTAGCCGGCGATCGCCAGCCGCCCGCGCGAGGTGTAGCCGTTGGCGATCAGCCACTCGGAGGCGGCGATGAAGTCGTCGAAGACGTTCTGCTTCTTCAGCTTGGCTCCCGCCTGATGCCACTCCTCGCCGTACTCGCCGCCGCCGCGCAGGTTGGCGACCGCGTAGACGCCGCCGCGCTCCATCCAGTCGACGGTGGTGGGCGAGAAGGCGGGGACCACCGAGACGTTGAAGCCGCCGTAGCCATAGAGATAGGTCGGATTGGAGCCGTCGAGCTTCACCCCCTTCTTGGCGGTGATGAACATCGGGATCCGCGTGCCGTCCTTGCTCGGGAAGAAGACCTGCCGGGTCTCGAAGCGGCTGCCGTCGAAACCCTTGAGATCCGCGCGGCGGAAGACGCTCGCCGTCCCCGTCTCCAGGTCGTAGCGATAGATGGTCCCCGGCGTCGTGTAGCTGGAGAAGGAGTAGAAGGTCTCGCGGTCCTTGCAGCGGCCGGTGAAGCCGTCCGCCGAGCCGAGCCCCGGCAGCGCCACCTCGCGCAGCGGCTTGCCGGCGAGGTCGAACTGGCGCACCTGCGAATGGGCGTCCTTCAGATAGAGCGCGACGAAGCTCTGGTTCAGGCAGGTGGTGCCCTGGAGGGTTTCGGCGCCCTGCGGGATCAGCTCGCGCCACTTGTCGCGGGCGGGATCGCGGAGGTCGATCGCGACCACCCGGCCGCGCGGCGCGTCGAGATCGGTCTGGAACCAGAGGACCGGGCCATCGTTGGCGATGAACGAATAGGCGGCCTCGAAGCCCCCCAGCAGCTCGACGACGGTCGAGCCGGGTTTCTCGAGGTCCTTGTAGAAGATGCCGTTGTGGGTCTCCGTCCCCTTCCAGGCGTGGATCACGAGATAGCGACCGTCCTGGGTGACGCTGGCGATGAAGCCCATCTCCTTGTGGTCCGGACGCTGGTAGACCAGCTCGTCGGCCGACTGCGGCGTGCCGACCCGGTGGTAGTAGAGCTTCTGGTTGAAGTTCGCGTCCTCCAGCGGCCGGCCCTCGCGGGGCTCGTCGTAACGGCTGTAGAAGAACCCCTTGTTGTCGTAGGTCCAGGCCGCCTCGGAGAACTTGACCCACTTCAGGTCGTCGGCGAGGTCCCGGCCGCTGTCGATGTCGCGCACCCGCCACTCCTGCCAGTCCGAGCCCCCCGAGGAGAGGCCGTAAGCGAGCCGCTTGCCGTCCTCGCTGATGCTCCAGCCGGTGACCGCGATGGTGCCGTCCTTCGACAGGGTGTTGGGATCGAGCACCAGCTTCGGCGGGCCGTCCAGGGCGTCGACGACGTAGAGGACGTTCTGGTTCTGCAGGCCGTCGTTGCGGCTGAAGAAGTAGCGCCCGCCGTGGCGCGCCGGCACGCTGTAGCGCTCGTAGTTCCAGAGCTCGGTCAGCCGCCTGCGGATCGGCTCGCGCTCGGGGATGGCGTCGAGATAGGCGGCGGTGACCTTGTTCTCGGCCGCCACCCAGTCGCGGGTCTGCTGCGAGTCGAGATCCTCCAGCCAGCGGTAGGGATCGGCGACCTTGACGCCGTGGTAGTCGTCCACCTGCCCGGTCCGGGCCGCCGCGGGATAGACGATCCGCTTTTCCGTAGGACTCTCGACCGGCGTCTGCATCTTGGCCTCAGCAGTCTCCGCGGCAGTGCTCTCCATAATGAACCCTGTAAGGGGCCCTGCATGGACCGGCGGCGCCATCGCGAGGGCGAGCACGGCCAGTACGATCCGCCTGGACATCAAGGATCTCCTTCTTTATCGGTGCGGCAGAGCCCCATTCCGGGGCAAACATGGGGGCAGACCTGCACCGGAATCTTGTCGCTGAACGTCAGCTGAACGTCAAAGATAGCCCAGAGCCCTCAGGCTGGCCAGATATTCGGCGCCTTCCTGCCGCGCCGGCGTGCCGCGGCTCGGCGCGCCGTACCCTGCCACGACCACCGGCGGCGGCGCCCAGCGGCAGCCGGGGAGGGGGAGCGGCAGCTCCTCGCTCTGCGGCAGGCCGAGGGCGCGCAGCAGGGCCGCCGCCACCGCCGTGGGCGCCACGCGCGCCGGAGTGGATCTCGTCCCTGCCGCCGGAGCCGCCGCGGCGCAGCCGCTCCGCCGCCAGAGGATCACCCTCCCCTCGCCCCCCTCGCGCCGCCGGCCGGGATCGAGCACCAGGGCGACCGTCCCGACGCCGTCGAGGGCGCGGGCGAGCAGCTCGTCGGTCTGCCGCAGCTCGCCGCGCACCAGATCGGCCAGCGCCACGTCGCCGCCGCGCCAGCCGGCCGCCGCGATGTCGAGCCCCGGCAGGTAGAGCGCCGCCGCGCGCGGCGCCTCGGCCATCCGGCGGGCGAAGAGGGCGCGATAGAAGCGGTCGGGGAGCAGGGCGCGGTCGAGCACGGAGGCCGCCGCCGCGGGAGCCAGCGCCGCCGTCAGCCGCGCGTCCGGCGCCGACCCTGCCATGCCGGCGGCGAACGCGGCCACGGCCGGCCGCTCGACGCCGGGCGCCACGGCGCCGTCCGCCCCCTCGCGCAGGAGCTGGTAGGCGCCATGGGCCACCACCAGGCCGGGGATCGGCTCGGCCGGATAGGTGGCCCACCAGTTCACCGCCAGCGCCGGCTCGCCGCCGCGCGAGGCGAGCTCCCAGAGCGTGAACGCCCGCCGGCGGTTGGCGAGGATCGGCCGGTACTCGGCGAGCCCCAGCGGCAGCTCGACGCGGCTCCACCAGGCGCGCAGGGGGCCGCTGCGCGCCAGCGGCGTCCGCACCCCGAGCGGCCGGAAGCTGTCGAGCGAGGTGACGCCGTGGTCCGGCCCCGGCACGCCGGTGGCGACGGCGGTCCAGAACGACGCCGGCGGCTCCGCCTTGCGGGCGTAGGAGAACACCCGCCCCTCGCGCGCCATGCGCGCCAGCTCCGGCAGCTCGCCCAGGGCGATCAGATAATCGATCTCGGCCGGCAGCACGCCGTCGATCCCCACCAGCGCCACCCGCTCGCCCGGCCCGGTCGGCAGCGCGACCGGCGCCGGCGCCTGGGTGCGGTGCGCCGAGAGCACCGTCGGCAGCACCAGCAGCACCGCGCCGGCGAGCAGGGCGAAGCCCAGCCAGCGGCCGGAGAACAGGCGGCCGAGCGGCGTCGAGTCGGTGAAGCGGATGGCCAGCGTCAGCAGGCCGTTGTAGACCAGCTTGACCAGCAGGTAGATCAGCGGCGGCGTCACCAGCGCCAGGGCGGCCACCTGCCAGAGCCGCCCCTCGGCCAGCACCTCGCCGCCGAGCCGCAGCGCGAACGCCATCACCCCCACGCCGGCGACCACCGCCATGGCGAGCGCCAGCGCCTCGATGCGCCGCACGTGATAGAGCCGGATCACCAGCAGGATCACGCCGCAGAGGGCGAGAAAGGAAAGGCCGGTCACCACCGTCAGCGGCGGGAACAGGTGGAGGAAGAGGGGGACGAGGTCGAGCGGGCTGGCGCTCAAGGTTCCGTTCCCCACCGCCAGGGCGAGAGCGAGGACGAGCGCCAGCGCCAGTCCCGCGAGCACCCCCACCTTGACGGTGAGCAGCAGCAGCGTCCGCGCCGGCTGGCGGCTCCGCAACGCGTCCTGCAACAGGAAGCGCTCGAAGCGGTGGTCGAGATACCCGAGCCGGCGCAGCTCGGAGCGGACCCCTTCGAGGTCGTGGCCGGGGGGTGACATCGGGGGGTAGTGTATCCCCTACGACTGGCTGTCGAGGTAAGACTGAGCCGCCCGGGCCATCTCCTCGGCCAGAGTCCGATCCTTCTGATACAAGACGCGGAAGGCACACCCACAGTTGACATGACCGGAGGCGGGCGACAACAGCGTCTCGATGGCTCTACCTGCAAGCTCCTGGTTCCTCTCGCTCCCACCACGGTTCATCTCAAGGGCGATGAAAAGGGCGACGATCTTCTCGGCCCGCTCGCGCCAGAGCTCCTCGCGCTGATCCAACTCGAAGAAGTCGATGGTTACTCGGGCTCGCCGCCAGCGGACACCCCTCTTCACCCGCGGGACCGGGCTGATGCCGGTGAAAGTCAGGATCTCCTCAGGATCTTCATCCAACTCTCCCAGTGGGAAGAGGAGGAAGGGCAGCTCCGCCCTGAGCTGTGAGGGATCGTCGCCCTGGGCTCTCTCACCAGCAATCGGAAAGTAGTTGGACTTTAGCGGACTGTTGCACTTCTTGCAGGCGGTTGCGTAGTTGAGAACGTGGTACGCCAGAAGATAATAGCCCTCGGGGAATGCCTCTCCTGTCGCGAAACGATAGGAGATTCTCCGGTCACGAGCGATCTTCGCGGACGGCCACGGCGGGACAGCCCCCTTGGGCCGGTAGTGTTCCAGGTCGTGCTCGATGGCTCCGCCGAAATCCTCCGCGGCCAGGCGGCGCTCGCAATAAGCGCACTTCCCGTGCTGGAGCCGCATGTAGACGGGTTTGACGCGGCTCCAGTTCGGAGAGCTCTCCTCATACCTGCCCTCTTGGCGGAAGCGACCGGTTCTCTCTTCCGCGTCGGTCAGCCACCCTGGAGCCTCGGCGTCGATCAGAGCTCGCAGACCTTCTGGAGAGACCGGGTAACGGATCATTTGGCGATCGATCTGCGGACTCGGCGAGTGGCCGCAGACGTCCGGGCCTCTTTTGTGGCGATGGGCGAATCGGGGGCCGTCCCAGAGGCGATCTTGGTCAGAAACGTCAGTGCGGCCTCGGGGTCTCCGCTCATTGCCTTCTTGGAGAGACCGCGTAACTCGTCCACCGCTCCCGGCGCACGGGTCGTGTCAAGACCGAAGTAGGAGCTGACCAGAATTTGATCGGCGTTGAGGCCATGGATCGGTTCCCGAAACTGTTGAATGGAAGACGCGCCGGCACCATCCATCTCCAGAACGTAGATGTTTTGCGCGGACAAGGTTCCAGCAACGATGGGGCTGTGAGTCGTGAAGATGAACTGCAGATTGGGAAGTACCTTCGCCACCGTAGGCACCGCCTCCCGCTGCCATTCGGGATGAAGATGGAGATCGATCTCGTCCACCAGGACCACCCCTTGAGCTTCTTGAAGCGAGACTCCGGCGGGTGCGTTTAGCGAAATGTTGTAGAGCAGATCGCTCACCCATCCGATGTAGGCCCGATAACCATCGGACAGCGCACCCAAAGGGACATCGACTCCACAGTGCTCGAAAAGGTAATCGTCCCCTTCCATCTTCCCTAAAAACCTTACCTCTCCAGGAAGAAGGTCGTTCAGCATCGCTCCAACTTCTTTCTCGCGACTGCTATCCTCGGCTGCTAGACGCGGTAGCCAGGAAGTCAGCGGAGTCAGGCCTATGAGCTCCTCGAACAGTCCTGCAACCCGCTGATATCGGAGAGCTCTCCGCTTTCGCTGCGAGGGGACCGATTCCAGCTCGCTGGAGCCGATCACAAAGCGAGTCGAGGCGTAGCCGACGAGAAGAAAGGCTGGGGAATTATCATCAAATAACTCATCCCAAGCACGATCCCGCGAGGAGGTACCCTTCCCCGGTCGCTCATACGCTGTCGGGAACCATTCACGATCCTTGAACTTGTTGATCCGAACCCTTGAATGGAGTCGTAGCAACTTTTCATCCGTGGGTTGAATCGAGGGACCGTGCCGCCCTTCGAGGTCGAGAGGATTGAGCTGGAGATTGAGCCCGACGCTTGCGTGGAGAACCTCCTTGGGGTCTGCTGCACGCCGGCGTACAAGGTGGTAAGGCGCCAGGCCTGCTCCAGCCAGAATGCGTCCAAGAACTCCTAAGGCGATCGCCTTGAGAACCGTCGTCTTACCGGCTCCGTTGTTGCCGACCAGGAGATTGACGTTCGGCAAAGTAAGTGAGTGCTGGCGCGGCCGGCCTGGATACTGGAGATCCGCGTCAGCCCTCTCGAAGCATCGGAGGTCTTTGACCTGGAGTGAGCGTACGTACATTGGGGATTTCGGGCTTTGGTTGCCAACAGCATTGTAGGGGCAGAACCCTCAAGGGTAAAGCATCCTGCCCCTGCAACGCCTACCCCGCCACCCCCTCCCGCTCCAGGAAGAAGTCGATCAGCTCCGAGGACGAATTCGTCATCTCCAGGCTCAGACCCTGGATCCGCTGGCTGAGGACGTTGAACATCCACGCCGCCGGCACCGCCACCACCAGGCCGAGCGCGGTGGTCAGCAGCGCCTCGGCGATCCCCTGGGAGACGGTGGTGAAGGCCCCCGACCCGCCCGCCGCGGCGATGTCGCGGAAGGCGTGGACGATGCCGACCACGGTGCCGAAGAGGCCGATGAAGGGAGCGGTGGTGGCGATCGTCGCCAGGCTCCCCACCCCCCGGCTGAGCTCGGAGGTGGTCTGCGACTGGGTGCGCTCCAGGGCCCGCCCGGCGGCTTCGAGCACCTCGGCGGCGGCGAGCCCGCGCGCGCTCTTCTGCTGGAACGTGGAGAGCCCGGCGGCGATCACCCGGGCGACGTGGCTGTGGGGGAACCGGCGGGCGGCGTCGATCGCCGGCAGCGGATGGCCTTGAGCGAGATGCGGGCTGACCGTCCGCGCGAACGCCCGCGACTGCCGCCGGGCCCGCGCCAGCACGATCACCCGTTCGAGCGAGATCGCCAGCGACCAGATCGACAGCAAGGAGAGGATGACGATCACCACGAGGGCCGTCGCGCTGATCTTCCCCGCCAGACCAAAGAGCTCGGTAGTACCAGACATGAGTGCTCCTTCCAGCCCCGAAGGGCCACGGATCGAACCGGATCCTGGAACGCGGACGCCGCCACCGGCATCCCGCGAGTCGAAAGGAGCGCTCCTGTGGGGATTAGAAGGGGGAAGGGGGATTCTGGTTCCAGCGGCGAGACGGGGCCACGGTCTCGGACCCACGGGTCAAGCTCCTGGACCCACGGGTCGAGATCCTGGACCCACGGGTCAAGACCCTGGACCCACGGGTCAAGACCCTGGACCCACGGGTCGAGATCCTGGACCCATGGGTCGAGATCCTGGACCCACGGGTCGAGACCCTGGACTCACGGGTCGAGATCCTGGACCCACGGGTCAAGATCCTGGACCCACGGGTCGAGATCCTGGACCCACGGGTCGAGATCCTGGACCCACGGGTCGAGATCCTGGACCCACGGGTCGAGATCCTGGACCTACGGGTCGAGGTCCTGGACCCACGGGTCGAGATCCGCGACCCGGTACGCCGGTCAGAGATCTACAGGCAGGCGAACAGACCGCACGAATAGGACGGGCAGTCGTCGCAGGTGTGCTGCGAATCGCCGCACTGCGAAGGCGGCAGGCTGAACCCTCCGGCGACTCCGCTCAGCTCCTTGGAATCCAGCTTGCGCAACGTTTCGCGATGGAGGGTCAGAGCCTTCAGCTTCTTCTTTTGCATCGCTTCTCCTTTTCCTGGCCGCCGACATAGCTGGCCGCGAATCAAGGGTACTCCTGTTTCAGGTCCTGCGAGAGAAGCGAAAGCTCAGGACCGCCGGCCGGCTCGAGTCTGGACAGCCGGCAAGTCTGGGCTTCGCGGTACCCATAGTCAGCAGGGGCGCCGGGCTGACACAGATAGTGACGGGTACCGATCCCGTCGTACACGCACTGCTCCGACTCGGGCGGCAGATAGAACGACCGATAGGACACGACGCAGACGACGTGCGCCGTGTAGGTCGCGGGAGCCCCCTGTCGCGTCAGGCCCGAGACGCTGGCGCTGAAGAGCCGTTTGACGTCGCCATGATGGCCGTAACCCTGATTCCCCTCGGCTCTCGCGATGAGCCGGGGCTTCTCGATGGCGGTGACCTTGCTCAACTTGTCCCGTAGAGCCGCCAGGCCTGCCCGCGTTCCGAAGGCGTCGAGCGCGGGGCCGGTCATGAACCAGTGGACGTTCACGGGATGGCCATGTCTCGCCATCTCGACGGCCGTCCGGACCGTGAGATCGGGAGCCCAGGTACGGATTTCCGGGGTGCAACCCGTGAGCATCAACCCCAGTCCCAGGGCGGCCAGAAAGCCCGGGACCTGAAAACGGTTCAATAAGGCGGTTCCCATGTAAGGTTCCCTTTCGAGCCGATTGAGCCTCGGCAGCTTCAATCTTACGACAGACGGCAGGTTACCTCACCGTTCTGGGCGCCGCCAGAGCATGCTCATGCGCGCGGCATCCGGCCTGCCGCGGCCCGCCGGTCAGAAGATCGGCTTCAGGACCATCCGGCCGTACGCGACGAACGCCATGAGGAGGCCCAGCACGGCGCTCATGAGGATGGGCGTGATCTCGCGGTACTTCACGTGCACCCCGACGAACACGAGGCTCTCGATCGCCAGGACCGTGGCGGCCGCCACCGTGAGCGCCGGATACCAGTGGAAGGCGGCGGGGACGATCAGCCCGACCGTGCAGACGAGCTCGAGGATGCCGAGGGCCCTCCAGGCTTCCCGCGGCAACGCGCCAAAGGACGGGACATCCTTGCTGACCTTGTCGAACAGGAAGACCTTCATGACCCCCGACGCTCCGTACAGGAGCGCGGCGAGGACCTGCAGGACCCACAACAGGATGTTCATCGCGTGCCTCCTCCAATCCGCGGTTTGCGCTCCTCGAACCACGGTCTGGACGTCTCGAACCGAGGTTTGAAGATATCAAACCGCGGTTCGGAGGACCGCCTCAGTGCGAGCGGGTCTGAACGAACCTGACGAGATCGCGCAGCGGGTCGGCCTTGCGGCCCAGCGGCGCCAGCGAGTCGACGGCGAAGCCGAGGAGCTCGTCGGCGAGGGACTGGGCGCCGGCGACGCCGAGGAGCTTCACGAAGGTGACCTTGGCGGCGTCCTTGCCGGTGTCCTTGCCGGTCTCCTCGGGGGTGCCGAGGACGTCCAGGAGGTCGTCCGCGATCTGGAAGGCGAGGCCGAGGTTCTTGGCGAAGCGGGCGATCACCTCGAGGTCGCGGCGGCGGGCCTCGGCGGCCATGGCGCCGAGCTCGCCGGCGGCCATGAACAGGGCCCCCGTCTTGTGGCTGTGGATGTATTCGAGGACGTCGAGGCTCATCTCCTCCGGCGCCGCCAGCAGGTCGAGCGCCTGGCCGCCGATCAGGCCGTCGCTGCCGATGGCCACCGCCAGATGGTGGACGACGTCCTCGGTGGTGTAGCGGCGGAGGGCGAGGCGGGTGGCGGCCTCGGCGACCAGGGCGTAGGCGCGGTTGAGCAGCGCCAGGGCGGCGAGCAGGGCGACGCTCTCGCCGAACACGCGGTGGACCGTGGGACGGCCGCGGCGCAGGGCGGCGTCGTCCATCGCCGGCAGGTCGTCCAGCACCAGGGAGCAGGCGTGCACCATCTCGACGGCGCAGGCGAGGTCGAGCACCGGCTCGCTGCGACAGCCGAAGAGGTCGGCCACCGCCAGCGTGAGCACCGGCCGCACGCGCTTGCCGGCGCCGGTCAGGGCGTAGTGCATGGCCTGGTGCACGGGCTCGGGGCGCGTGCCGGGCGGCGGGAGCAGCTCGGGCAGGCGGCGGTTGACCCGCGCCGCCCAGGTCGCCAGGGAGCCGTCAAGCAAACGACTGAATGGCCTCGGACTCGTTGTCGTAGACGTCGAAGACGGTGATCAGCTGGGTGATGGTGAGGATGTCCGAGACCTTGGCGGGGAGGTTGGCCAGCTTCAGCTTGGCCCCGCGGCCGGTGGCGGTGGTGTAGGCGCTGACCAGCTCGCCGATGCCGCTGGAGTCGATCATCGTGACGCCCGACATGTTGATCAGGATCTTCTTGCTGCCGTTGTTGATGATTTCCTGCATCGCGTTGCGCAGGGCCTCTTCGCCCGAGCCGATGGTGATCCGGCCGTTGAGTTCGAGGATCGTCACGTCGCCGCTCTGACGGGTATTGAATTTCATTCGGTCGTCTCCTCCGGAGCTGGTGGGAACTCGGTCTTCGGCCCCAGCCGCCGGCGCAGCGTCACCACGGTGCCGCCGGTGGCGGTGGAGTCGTAATGGATGTGGTCCATGAATTTGTTCATGAACAGGATGCCGCGGCCGTTCCGGTTCAGCAGGTTCTCCGGGGCCAGGGGGTTGCGCACCTTGTCGGGCTCGAACCCCGCCCCTTCGTCCTCCACCCGGATCACCAGCTCGTTCTGCTCGACCATCAGGTCGACGTAGACCTGCTTGGACGGGTTCTGCTGGTTGCCGTGCTTGATCGCGTTGGCCAGCGCCTCGCGCATGGCCAGCTCGACGGCGTGCTGGGTGTCGCGGTCGACCTCCAGCTGCTCCATCCGGTCCTTCAGCACCACGTGGACCAGCTCGATGTTCTCGAACCGGCTCCCGATGGCGAGGTGAAATCGGTTCTCGTCGGCCATGGCACGCGTCCTCGCCAGGAGTCTACCAGAGGAAGCCCGCGCTCTTTCCAGACCCCAGCATGTGCAGCGCCGCCGGCATTACCACCAGCAGCTGCACGCCGTCGAACAGGGCGTGCGCCGCCATCGCCGACCAGACGTTCTGCCGCCATTTCACCAGGAAGGCGTAGATCAGCGACAGCAGGGCGATGCCGATCAGCATGAACGGCTGGCCGTAGGAGAGGTGGGCGAGCACGAAGAAGCCGGTGGAGAACACGATGCCGATGCGCGGCTGCAGGAAGCCGCGAAAGAAGCTCTCCTCGACGGCGCCGGCCGAGAGGCTGACCAGGAACCGGATGCCGAACGGCAGCCCGGCGATCAGCGGGATCAGGGCCGGCGGCGCCTTGGGCAGCGTGTCCTCGCCGCCCAGCGCCCAGAGCGCGCCGGCGATCACCATCAGCGCCATCAGCACCGCCACCCAGGCGCCGATGCCGAGCAGGACGCCGAGGCCGATCTCGCGCGGGACGTCCGGCGCCAGGTAGCCGAACTGCGCCAGGAACTGCCGCCCGAGCGGGACCGGCGGCGGCGGGGCAGGCACGGCGGCTTGAAGGGGCATCGCGGCCACCCTCATCGGCTCGACCGGCGTCGGATCCTCCGGCCCGAGCGCCGTCTCCCCGGCGGCCGCCGGCTCCGGCAGGGGGAGCGCCTCGACGGCCACCGGCGGCACAAGGGCCCGCCGGCGCACGCCGGCGAAGCCGAGGAGGAACCAGATCACCATCGTGGCGACCATCAGGAGGTGCAGCGCGAAGAGCTGGGGCGTCGCGATGCTGGTCGGCTCGGGAGCGGCCTTCATCCCCAGGCTTCCCAGCGGCGCGAAGACGCCGATGGCGAGCAGGGCGGCGACCGTCAGGCCGGCCAGGACGCGGCGCCAGGTCTCGCGGAAGCCGGGGGGGAGCAGGCCGCGGGCGGCGCACATGCCGTCGAGCAGCAGAGCGCCGAGCAGGGCGGGGACCACCGTCGCGAGGACTCTGAGGACGTCTTGGAGCATCAGGGTTTCTGCTTCTGCCGGTAGCCGCGGACCATCATCAGGGAGCTGTTGAGCCGCTGCATGCGCCGCTGCCGCAGCTGGATGGCCGCGAGATCGTCGAGGGCCGGCTGGTCGCCGCGCAGCTCGCGCAGGTGGCGGTCGATCTCGAACGTGAGCTGGTCGAGCTCCACCCGGCTCATCATCTTGAAGGTGCGCTCGGTGACCAGGAGGTACCCCTCGGCCATATCCCGCACCATCGCGTACGCGCTGCCGCCGGGGAAGCTCATCGGGGAGGGATCATATCCCGAGACCTCCTGCTTTTCCCTGGGACCGCCGGCGTCCCGCCGGCTCTAACTCCGCTGTTTTGTCCTT
>DATBAW010000382.1:0-50705 GCA_036271335.1 Thermoanaerobaculia bacterium | reverse complement strand
GGGTCGAGGGCGCGGCCGACGTCGACCAGGCCGTGGGCGAGGATCGCCGCGAAGATCTCGCGCTCCTCCGGGCGCTGGCCGATGACGAAAGGCTTGCGCTCCTTGGGGTGGAGATCCTGGTCGGAGCGGGTGACGTTCATGTCGCCGCAGAGGATGAGCCGTTTGCCGGCCGCCGTCATCTCGCCGGCCCAGCGCTGAAGGGCGCGCAGGAAGTCCATCTTGGCCGCGAAGTCCTTGCCACCGTTGGGGACGTAGATCGAGGCCAGGACGAGGTCGCCGGCGGGCGATGCGACCGTGGCGGTGACGATCCGCGTCTCGAGGTCGAACCCGGGGTGCTCGAAGCGAGGCGCCTCCGGGAAGGCTTCCTTCCGCAGGTGGAGGCTGACCCCCGAGTAGCCGCCGGCGCCGTGCCAGTAGCACCAGTAGCCGTTCAGCTCGCAGAGCTCCTCGGCGAGCTGCGCGGGGGAGGCCTTGATCTCTTGCAGGCAGACCACGTCCGGCCGGTCGCGCTCCAGCCATTCGAGGAACTGCGCGGAGCGGGCGCGGATGCCGTTGACGTTCCAGGTGGCGACGGTCAGTTCCATGGGAGGGGATGATAGCCGAAGGAGACTTATCGCGTCTCCCGATGATTTCCGGCTGGCGCCTGGGGCTTGGACGGCGGACGCCCACCACGGTCGCCTTCAACCAACGCCATCGAGGGCTTCGGCGCCGGCGGGACCCCGCCGGCGCCGTGAGGTCGGTGCGGGAGGCTGCTACGGCTTCGCGGCCTTCGGCTTGGGGACGACGATGTGCGTCAGGTCCTTGCTCAGGCGATCGGCGGGCTGGAGACCCCGGGCCTCATCCGGGTGATCGAACTTCGCCAGCTGCCCCTCGCCCACTTTGAAGTCGCACCCCAGCGCGAAGTGCCAGAAAGCGGCGACCTTGCACTCGGGAAGCGGCGGCACGTCGGGACCGGTGGAGGATCCCGTCCACTCCGCCGCGGGCGGCCCGAAGTGGCTCGGGAGGGGCGAGGAGGCGGGGTTCGCGGTCACCTGCGCGTGATACCCCACGACGACCACGGTCTTGAGATCGCACGAGCCGAGGTTCTGAGGCGTGGGAATCACGGCGGGTGCGTCGTGGTAGGCGGTGTGGATCTCGACCCAGCTCCCCACGGGGGGCTTCGCCGGGCACGCGCTCTCTCCGACCGGCGCGGCGGCGCTCGCCTTGTCGCAGGACTGGACGTTCTCGATGTGGCAGTGGTAGTGCTGGCTGCAGCGATGGAGGGTCTTCCTGACGCCCGCGCGCGGCTCGTACGTGATCGAGTCGCCATCCTGTTGCACGGTCGAGACCGCGGACGTGTAATCCCAGTCCGCCTCGGTCAGGCTGCGGGGCGACTGCGGACGGGTGCAGCAGGTCCCGGACGCCGCCGGGGCGGTCTGGGCAATGGCTTGTCCACAGACGAGGGACGCGGCCAAGGCGAGGGTAAAGCCGGTGAAGCCACGAGCTCCATTTCGCATCTCATCCTCCCTTTCACCTTCGGTTGTGAGGTGAAGTATAGCGCCGGACCGAGGACGTGCGCTAGGACTGTGGCGGCCGGAGCTTCACCGGCGCGCTCTTCTTGTGCGCCCGCAGGTTGAGCATCTCGACGAACACCGAGAAGGCCATCGCGAAGTAGATGTAGCCCTTGGGAATGTGGCGGTCGAAGGCCTCGGCGATCAGCGAGAAGCCGATCAGCAGGAGGAAGGAGAGGGCGAGCATCTTGATCGTGGGATGGCGGGCCACGAAATCGCCGATCGGCGCGGCGGCGAACATCATGACGCCGACGGCGATGACCACGGCGGCGATCATGATCGGCAGGTGGTTGGCCATGCCGACGGCGGTGATCACCGAATCGAGCGAGAAGATGACGTCGAGCAGCAGGATCTGCACGATGACGGCCGCGAACGAGGCCGCGGCGCGGGCGCCCGCCCCGTCTTCCTCGCCCTCCAGCCGCTCGTGGATCTCGCGGGTGGACTTGTAGAGCAGGAAGAGGCCGCCGATCAGCAGGATGAGGTCGCGGCCGGAGAGCTCCTGGCCGAGCACGGTGAAGAGGGGCGTGGTGAGCTTCACCATCCAGGCCAGGGAGGCGAGCAGGCCGATGCGGATGAACATGGCGAGGAAGAGGCCGAGCCGCCGCGCCCTCGGCTGCTGGCCGGCCGGCAGCTTGCCGACCAGGAGAGCGATGAAAATGATGTTGTCGATGCCGAGAACGATCTCGAGCACCGTCAGGGTGAACAGCGCCAGCCAGTTCTCAGGTTCCGCGAGCCAGGTCATGCCGTCTCCTTCCCACCCCCTCCGGGCGGCCGGAAGTCTACCGCACCGGCGGCGCGGGGCTCGTGAGATACTGCTGCGCCATGAGCGATACGACGACCCGCGGCATCCGGGTCCAGGTCCAGAGCTTCTACGACGAGGAGCGCAGCTCCCCGCAGGAGAACTATTACTTCTTCTCCTACCAGGTGACGATCTCGAACGTCGGCGGCGAGAAGGCGCAGCTGCTCAGCCGGGAATGGATCATCACCGACGGCAACGGCGACACCCAGCGGGTGCAGGGGCCGGGGGTGGTCGGCGAGCAGCCCGTCCTGGCGCCGGGCGAGGCGTTCGAATACACCAGCTTCTGCCCTCTGCCCACCCCCGTGGGCTCGATGCACGGCTCCTATCTGATGGTGCTCGCCAACGGCGAACGCTTCGAGGCGGAGATCGCGCCCTTCTCGCTGGAGACGCCGCACGCGGTGAACTGATCTTCAGTCCGCGGCGAGACGCTCGAAGCCGCCGAACTGCGTGTTGTACGAGGTCTGGTGGCGGAAGTGGATGACGACGCTCTCCTCGGCCTTGCCGTGGAAGAGCGTGTTGTGCCACCAGACGTTCTCGAACACCGGTCCGGCCGTCAGGACCTCGGCCCGGCAGTTGAGCTGCAGGCAGCGAAACCGGCCGACCTCCGTGCGATCCTGCAGGTCGAAGACGTAGAAGAGGAGCGCGCAGTCGGGCTCGGCGAGCAGAGCCTTCACCAGCGGGCGGTCCTCCGCCATCAGGGTCGTGAGGCTCTCGGGGTCGAAATCCTCGCTCGCGAGGTAGTAGTCCTTCAAGTAGGCCAGGCCGCGGTCGTAGACGTGGCGGGCCCCGAGAGCGACGCCCTCCTCGTAAATCGCCTGAAACTCCCGCGTCTTCGCCGCCAGCCTGGAGGGGTGGGGCAGGAGACCGCAGATGATGGAATGGGCGGCCACGCCGAGCGGCACGCCCGGGCGGCGCGCCATCACCAGCGGCGCCACTCCCGCGTGGGGAGCGCCATTCCTCTCGCGGGCGGTATGGGCTCGGAGCTGGACCTGCCAGTCGAGAAAGCCGGCGGGGAGCGGCGAGAAGGCCGGGCTCGAAATCGTGGAACGGCTGAACATGGCAGGGCGTCTCCCTTGATGGATCGGTGGAGTGGTTCTAGAGGCTGCGGAGGGCGTCGCCGGGGCCCAGAACCTGAAAGTGGAAGGTTCCGTCCGGGTCGGAGACATGGGCTTCGACACCGAAGACGTCGAGGAACAGGTCGGGGGTGAGACAGCGCCGCGGCTCGCCGACCGCGTAGAGGCGCCCGCGATGGAGAACGGCGACCCGGTGGGCCAGGCGCGCGGCGCGTTCGACGTCGTGCAGCACCACGCCCAGCGTCACCCCGCGCTCGCGGTTGATGCGGGCGAGCAGCGCCATCAGCTCGCACTGGTGGCGCAGATCCAGGCCGGTGGTGGGCTCGTCAAGGAGCAGGATGCGCGAGCCTTGAGCGAGCACCATGGCGAGCCAGGCCCGCCGCCGCTCGCCGCCGGAAAGCCGGGCGACGGCCCGGCTCCGCAGATCCTCGAGATCGAGCCAGCGGAGGGCTTCCCGGACGGCGGCGCGATCGGCCGCGCGCGGCGAGCCGAAGACGCCGAGGTGGGGGTGACGGCCGCAGCTCACCAGCTCCTCGACCGTCAGGCCGTCAGGGCAGGAGGGCTCCTGGGGGAGCCGCGCCACGGCGCGCGAGAAAGTTCTCTGGGGGAGGCTCCAGACCGATTCCGCTCCCAAAGTCACCTCGCCGGCGCGCGGCCGCAGGGAGCGCGCCAGTCCGGCCAGGGCGGTCGATTTGCCCGAGCCGTTGGGTCCCAGGATGGCGAGGATCTCGCCTTCCCGGAGCTCGAGATGGAGATCGCGGACGGCGTCCCGGTCGCTCCGCGGATAGCGCAGGTCGAGACCGCGCGCGGCGAGGCTCACGGCAGTCTCCGCCAGAGGAGATAGAGGAAATAGGGGCCGCCGAGGAAAGCGAGAAAGGCCCCCACGGGGAGCTCGACCGGCGCCAGAAGAGTGCGCGCGGCGAGGTCCGCCACGATCAGCAGACCCGCGCCGCCGAGCGCCGCGAGCGGCAGGAGCGTGCGATGGGTCGGCCGCGTGCCGAACCGCGCCAGGTTGGGCACCAGGAGCCCGACGAAACCCACCAGGCCCGCGACGCTGACCGCCCCGGCGGCGAGGAGGGCGGCCAGGCAGGAGGCCGCGATGCGAGCCCGGCCGACGGCGAGACCGACGCCGGCGGCGGAGTCGTCGTCGAGGAGGAGGAGATCGAGCGAACGGACGGCGAAACCGCTGGCGACCAAGCCGGCAAAAACAGGGGCGAGCACCCGCCTCACCTCCTGCCAGCCGCAGCCGTTGAGGGAGCCCACGGTAAAGGCGATGAAGGCGGGGGTCCGGTCCGCGAAGACGAAGGTGAGGAGGGCGACGAGCGCGAAGAGGATCGCCTGCACGGCGACCCCGGACAGCAGGATGCGGAGGGGACCCGACCCCCGGCCGCCCCCCTGGGAGGCGAGGAGCACGACGCCGACCGCCGCCAGGCCGCCCAGGAACGCCAGCAGCGGCAGCGTGAGGCTGGCCTGGGGCCACAGGACGATGCCGGCGAGCATCACTACTCCGGCGCCGGCATTCACCCCCAGCAGCCCCGAGTCGGCCAGCGGATTGCGCACCACCGTCTGCAGGAGGGCGCCGGCAACCGCCAGGGCGGCTCCGACCAGACCGGCGGCGACGATCCGCGGCAGGCGGATGTCCCGCACGATGCGGTGGAAGGGGTGTTCCGGCGCGACGAGGGCGGCACCCAGCTGATCGAGCGGCACGTGGACGGCGCCCTGGGTGAGCGAGAGGCCGCCGGCCACCAGCAGGCCACCGCCGAGCAGGCCCATCCAGATCCCCGGCCGGTCCCGCAGCCCGTCGAGGACGAGCGACAGGCGAGCCTGGAGCCTCTCGACCCTCCTCAGGATCGGCGCCAGCACCGGCATCGGCCTCGACGTTCGCATCCTCGTCAGCGAGCCCGGTTGGGATCGGCGACCAGCGCCACGACGGCATGGCCCGCATCGCCCAGGCGCAGCCCGGGGTTGGTGCCGAAGAGCGCGGGATCGAGCACATGGATGCCGAAACGGGCGCCGGCCAGACCGGTCCAGGCGGCGTGCTCCCGCACCAGGCGGTGAAAGGCGGTCTCCGTCTCGCGCGGATCGCCGTGCGCCACGATCAGCACCAGGTCCGGCCGGAGAGAGGCCATCACCTCGTCGTTGAGGGCGAGATAGCCGGGCAGGTTCGGCGCTCCGACTCCCGCCGTCCCCAGGTTGCGGAAGCCGAGACGGGCCAGGAGATCGCCCAGCCAGGTCTCCGGGGTCACGACCAGGAACGAGCCGGGCGCCCCGAAGAGCACGAGGACGGAAACGGGAGATCGAAGGGCGAGCCGGGAGATCGCGGCGCGGGTCGCGGCGGCGCGCGCCGCCATCTCCCGCTCGACGCCGGTCCGCCGCGCCACCCGCATCAGGCCTTCCAGAGTGCCGTCCACCGAGTCGCCCCGCACCAGGAGGGTCTCGGCGCCGACCGCCTCGATTTTCGGCTGCAGCGCCTTGTGCAGCCGCTCGTCGCCGATCACCACCTGGGCACCGGAAGCGGCGAGTCTCTCCAGATTGGGAGCATGCGCACTGCCGAGGTCGGCCACTCCTCGCGGCGTCGATTCCTCGACCGTCCGGCGGGCCATCGCGACGACCTGGACCCGGGCGGCCGGCAGGCCGCGAAGCGCCTCCTCGACATAGGGCAGCAAGGTCGCCACCCGGATCGGTTCGGCCGCGAGGACGAACGAGCCGAGCAGGAAGAGGGCGAGAAACGCCGGGATCGCGGCACGGCCGCCCCCGCGGCTCACGCGGCCACCTCGACCGTGACGCCCGCGCCGAGCTCCCGGTGGAGCTCGGCGAAGCGGGCGAGGCGCTCGGGCGTCAGCTCCTCCCCCGCGCCGCGGTAGAGATAAATGCTGAGAAAGGGGGGCGCCGCGGCATCGCTCGCCAGCTGGAAAAAGAGCACCCGGCGGCCGGAGCGCTGGTGGGTCTCATCGCGCGAGCGGAGATGCCCGAAGCCATCCAGCCGCAGGTGCCAGTGATACGAAGAGGTGATCGCGTTGAGGTAGCCGTCGGCGATGCCGAAGGCTCCCACCTCGCAGATCGCCTCGAAGGTGCTGGGGCCGGCCTGCGAGATGATCCGCAAGGTCCCCAGATCGGCGAGGTCCCTGAAGAAGCGGCGCGCCGTCCACGGCGTGGTCTCGGGAGTATCCATGATCTATCGACTCCATCGGAGCGAGGCCGCGAACGTGCGGCCAGGGCTGGTGTAGCGGTCGAGCACCGGCGAGCCGCTTTCGATGCCGGCCACGTTGGGCCAGGACCAGTACTTCTGATCGAACACGTTGAAGGCGCCGAGATTCAGGCTCAGGCCCTGCTGGAGCTTGACGAACACCGTGCAGTCTACGGTCTGGTACGAGGGCGGAGCGAACTGATTGACCTCCGTCCGGTCCACGTCGCTCGCGCTCTTCGTCCCGACCAGGGAGGTGACGACCTCGGCGCCCCAGCGCGCGGCGGGGCGCGTATAGCGAAGGCCTAGCACGCCGCTTTCCGGCGCGACCGAATTGAGCGGGAGGCGGGCCGAGTCGTTGCGCCCCTGGACCTTGGCGGCGCTGAAGCGCAGGTTCCATGCGTCGCCCAGCCGGGCGTCGCCGGCGATCTCGAACCCCTTGATGGTGGCCCGCTGGTCGTTCTGGTTCTGAAACTCCAGGAGGCCGGTTTCGGGGTTGAAGTCGCGCACGACGAAATCGATGAAGTCTTTATAACGGTTATAGAAATAGTCCACGCTGACGTGCGCGTGCGCCCAGGTGCCGCGCAGCCCGACCTCGCTGTTGGCGCTGGTCTCCGGCTTGAGGTCCGGATTGGGGAGCGTCGTGTAGCCGCTGGCGAAATTGGTGAAGCCGCTGTTCACCGCGTCGAACGCCGGGGCGCGGAACCCATGGGCGTACTGGCCGTAGGCCGAAAGCCAGTCGCTCAGCTGCACCACGGCGCCCAGCCGTGGTGAGACCGAAGAATTGTCGAGGTCGGCGGGCGCCTGGATGCCGGCGTTGCCGGCGAGGTAGACCGGGTCGTGGCGGTCGGCCTGCAACTGGTAGCGATCGAAGCGCACGCCGGGAACCAGCCGGACGCGTCCGCCGGCGAGCGTCAGCTCGTCCTGCAGGTAGGCGCCCGCCTCCACTACGGTGCTGGTGGGGAAATACTTGGTCGGATAGACGAACGGCCCCAGATAGACGTTCTGGGCACCGGTGGCGAGGTCCTGATCGACGCTGTCGCGCCGCTGATCGAAACGGTCGCGGGTATAGGAAGCGCCATAGGTCAGCCGTTGGCCTTGCTGACCGAACGGTAGCTCCTTCTGCAGATGGATCTCGCCCCCCTCTCCGGTCTGATCGAACGTCAGCAGCCCACGCCGCAGGATCGAGGCCGGTACCGTGGGGTCCTCATCCTCCCCGAGGGTCGTGAGGTCCTGGCTCGTGTGCTCCGCGCGCTCGTCCTGCCGGTAATAGAGGCGCCAGTCGAGCGAGCTCCAAAGGAGGGTGGAAGCGACGACGCTCTGCTCCAGGCTCACGCGATCGCGGCGCTGGTCGTCGTCGGCATCGAAACGACCGACGTCCTCGGAAACCCCGGGTCCGAGCTCCGTCAGGCCGTAACCGCTGAAGACGCGGGTCGCCGTGCTGCCGCGGCGGACCTCCCCGGTGAGCTTCAGGAGCGACGAATCGGAGGGCTCGAACGCGAGCTTGCCGAGCAGGCTGGTCAGGCCGAAATCCTGGGGATTCGGAGCCGTCCGGTTCTCGTCGAGGCTCCGCCGGGTCCCCTGGTTCTCCGTCTCATGGCCGTCGCTCCGCGATGCGAAGAGCGACCCCTGCCAGCGGTTTCCGGCCAGCGCGGCGGCCCCGTCCTCCAACCTCTCGCGGTCGAGACCGGTATATCCAGCCCTCCCCTCGACATGGCCCGGAGCGCCGGCGAGATAGTCGGAAGGGTCCTTGGTGATGAGCGAGACGACACCGCCGAGAGCGTTGCTGCCGTAAAGGGCCGAGCCGGCGCTTCTCACGATCTCCACCTTTTCCAGGGCGTCGAGGTCTAGGCCGAGCTGCGGGGCGGCCAGCGGACCGAACGAGAAGCTCTGCCCCACCTCGATGCCGTCGATGCGGGTCAGCACCCGGTTGCCACCGATCCCGCGGATGTTGAAGCCGTTCGCGCCCAGGCGTGTGGGATCGTTGTCGACGTAGACCCCCGGCGTGAATTTCACCAGGTCCGAGGTGCTCCGGATCATGTCGCGATCGATGTCCTCATGGTCGAGGACGTCCACCGCGCCCGGAGTGTCCTTGAGCGCTCGTGGGCTACGGGTGGCGGTGACCGTGATCTGGTCCTCGATCACGTTGGCGGGAGGCGCTGCCGTCGCCGGATCGGTGCCGGCGGCCGGCGTCTGTGCGGCGAGAGGAGAAAGGATGAGGAAAGATGCCGCGGCCGTCAGGATCACCCGCGACAGCCGCGTCCCGAACCGCCCAGGGCCTGGGGAGGGGGTCATGTGTATACTACCTCCGTAGCAAAGCCACGGCCGGCAGGCTCAAGGCTTGAGCCGGAATCGTGGCGGATCTACACAGAGGCGGCGGTCCGAGAAGCCTTGCCAAAGTCTCGATCGGATCGTCGCCTCGCGTCGTGTTTGCACTTCCGCCAGAGGCTCAGCGAAGTGCGGCTCTCACTCTGTGAAGCATGTTGAGACTCTATCTCAACTGATGCAGCCGATTCTGGACCTTTCCGGTACGGATTGTCAAGAGGCCGGCTCGGCGCTTGCATTTCCCCGGTCCATGACCGCCAGAAAAAGCCGAGTCGAAGCCGCCGCCGTCCCCGCCGAGGAGCTGAGCGGCGAGTTCCCGGAGCTCGACCTCGCCGTCCGTCCGCCTTTCCCGCCGATGGAGGCGAAAGCGGCGGCGCGTTTGCCGAGCGGCGAGGGGTGGTTTTATGAGCCGAAGTGGGACGGCTTCCGCTGCCTGGCGTTCCGCGAGGGCGGTACGATCGCCCTGCAATCGAAGAGCGGGCAGCCGCTCGACCGCTACTTTCCGGAGATGGTCGAGGCCTTCGCCGCCCTGCCGGTGAAGCGGTTCGTGCTCGACGGCGAGATCGTCATCGAGAGCGGGGGCGGGCTCGACTTCGATGCCCTGCTCCAGCGCATCCACCCGGCCGCCAGCCGCATCCGCAAGCTCGCCCGCGAGACGCCGGCCAGCTTCCACGCGTTCGACCTGCTGGTGGACGCGCGCGGCAAATCTCTCGTCGAGCTCCCCCTGGCGGAGCGGCGCGAGCGGCTGGAGGCGCTGTTCGGGAAGATCGAGGAGGGACGGGTCGTCCTCTCGCCCGCCACCCCGGACCGCAAGGTCGCCGAGAGATGGATGCGCGACCTGGGGGGCGCCGGGCTCGACGGCGTGATCGCCAAAGCGGCCGCTTCCCCGTACCTCTCGGGAGAGCGCGAAGGGATGGTGAAGGTCAAGCGGGTGCGCACGGCGGACTGCGTCGTCGGCGGCTTCCGCTGGGCGCAGGCGGGCAGCAAGAACGAGGGGCAGATCGGCTCTCTCCTGCTCGGCCTCTATGACGACGAGGGACGGCTGGACCACGTCGGTTTCTCCGCCAGCTTCACCGCCGACGAACGGCGGGATTTGGTGCCGGTCCTGCTTCCGCTGTGCGAGCCCCCCGGCTTCACCGGCAAGGCGCCGGGCGGTCCCAGCCGCTGGAGCCAGGGGCGGTCAACCGAGTGGGAACCGCTGCGTGCCGCCCTGGTCTGCGAGGTGCGCTTCGATCACTTCTCGGGAGGACGCTTCCGCCACGGCACCCGGTTCCTGCGCTGGCGGCCGGAGAAGCGGCCGGAGCAGTGCACGTTCGAGCAGGTGCGGGCCAGGACCGTGACGCTGGCGAAGCTGGGGCTGTGAGCTTTGAAACCCCCGCGAATCCCCCTCCGTAGAGACGGCCGGAGGTACTACGAACATGGCTCTGATCGCCGGTCTCTTCGTGCTGTTCGCCGTCGTCGGGATCACCTGCGTGGCGCTCGCGGTGGTGGTGGGGCTGCTGAAGGTGGTGTTCCAGATCACGCTGATTCCGCTCGCCCTCGCCTTCGGCGCGATCAAGCTGGTGGCGGTCGTCATCGGGGCGGTCGTGGGAGGGGTGGTGCTGGTGGCGCTCGTCCCCCTGTTTCTGGCCGTGGTGATCCCTCTGGCGATCCTCGCGCTGCCGGTGATGCTGCTCGGCGGGCTGGCCTGGGCGGCGGTGCACGCGCTGGTCTAGTGGCACCCTTCTTGCTCTCTTATCCGCTGTAGGATGGAGCCTCGACCGGCGCGGGCCGGTAGGGGCTTCCTCCCCAAACGACGATAGAGAGGACTCTGAAATGAGAATAGCCAGCGGAACCATCGCTTCAGCCGCCGTCGTGGCGTTGCTCAGCCCGATGATGGCTCAGCCGGCGCTTGCGCAGCGGGCCGTCAAGCAGAGCCAGGTCACCGGGATCACGATCCTGATCCGCAACATCGACGACAAGTCGGACGCGGCGCGGGTGCCGTCGGGCGGCACTTTCACCATCACCCGCGGAACGCACGTGCGGGTCAACGTGGAGGCCCAGCTCGCGGGCTCCCGCGCGCCGCTCTACCCGGTCACCGAGTTCAGGGATCTCAACAACGGCGGCATCCGGATCACCCGCGGCAACGCCGCCAACGCCGCGGTCGACCTCGAGATCCTGCCGATGAAGAACGCCAACCGCATCCAGCGGATCGGCTACACGGTCACCGACAACCGGGTGCCGGCCGACCTGCGGACGGGAAGCTTCAACATCCAGGTCTCCAGGCCGAGCGCCGACGCCGGGACCCTCCCCTCGCAGCCGGGTACCGGCGGCGCCTGGGGCGATCGGGCGAGCAGCCTCACCCGCGTGCTCTATCAGGGCATCCTGATGCGGGAGCCCGATCCGGACGCCGTCGGCACCACCAATGCCATCCGGGACGGCGGCTTCAACGCCTTGGCGACCGCGGCGGTCAACATCGCCAACAGCGACGAGAGCCGCGTCTCGATCCCGCGCAAAGGGGTCACGCCCGAGCAGCGCCTGCAGGCGCTGTATCAGAACCTGCTCGGCCTCTCGCCGTCGCAGGCCGATCCGGGCGCCTGGACCAACGACCTGCAGTCGATCACCGCCGGCCGCCTCGCCCTGGTGACGCAGCGAATCGTGCACTCCGACGCCTTCCGGACGCGTTTCAACTTCTGATCCTTCCGAACCTTCGGGCAGACGGGGGCGCCCTCGCCAGAGGACGCCCCGCCGGTCTTCCCGCTGCCCGCCGAAACACGCAACACCCAGTCTCCACAGGCATTTAGCGTTCGGATGCCGGGCTGGCACCTTCCTTGCCCTTTTGCAGCATCGCTGTCATTCTTTTCCGGGGGCATCGATGAACCGTTCGCTATCCGTAATCGTCCTGGCCTGTTTGGCTCTGACCCTTCCCAACCCGGCTCGGGCGGCCGACGAGCCGCCGCTGTTCGGCGAGTCGATCGACGTCCGCGTCGTCAACGTCGAAGCCGTGGTGACCGACCGCTCCGGCCACCGCGTCACCGGTCTCAAACCGGGCGACTTCCGCCTGCGGGTCGACGGCAAAGAGGTGCCGATCGAGTACTTCTCCGAGGTCCACGACGGCAGCGCCCTGCCGCCGCTTGCCGAGAGCGCCCCCCAGCCCGGGGCAGCCGCGAAGGCGGCGCCGGAAACCGCGGTGCAAGGGCTGACCGAAGGACCGGTGGGGACCTACTACCTCGTCTTCGTCGACGACTTCTTCGCCATCTCCGCCCAGCGCAACGCGGTTCTCATCGCGATGAAAAAAGACCTCGCCCGCCTCGGTCCGAACGACCGGATGGCGATCGTCGCCTACGACGGTGGCCGGCTGGCGCTGCTCTCGAACTGGTCGGGGGCGCAAGCCGATCTCGCGCGGGCGCTCGACGCGGCCACGGCCCGCAAGACCCGTGGCTTCGACCGCCGGGTCGAGGGGACCAGCTTCGACAATGACCAGGCGTTCACCAGCCAGGCCACGGCCGACGGCGCGCCGCTGATGCCCGCGAGCGAGTCCACCCAGTCTCTCCTGTATGAGGAGATGCTGGTGCGCCAGGTCCAGGGAGACGTGCAGGCGGCGGTGAGCGCGATGCGCGCTTTCGCGGCTCCGCGCGGCCGCAAGGTGATGCTGCTCCTCTCCGGCGGCTGGCCGTTCTCCATCCAGAGCTATGTCGAGGGCGAAGGCCACCTGCCGCACAGGCAGGTGCCCGAGGGGGAGGAGATCTTCGGACCTCTCGCCAGGGCGGCCAATCTCCTCGGCTATACGCTCTATCCGGTGGATGTCCCCGGCCTCCAGATGAGCGGGCTGGCGGACATCAACGGTCCGGCGCCCCCCTTTTCCGACCAGCCGGTGGTCGGCTCCACCACCCGGGCGGGGTCCATCGCCAACTCCACCAGCACCGGCGGGGCTCGCAGCTTCGGCGGCGGAGATCTCCGTCAGCAGGAGGTCCAGGGCTCGCTGACCTATCTCGCTCAGGAGACCGGCGGCAAGGCGCTGCTCAACAGCAATCGCACGCTGGCCCTCGCCAGCCCTCAGGAGGACACCCGCTCCTTCTACCAGCTCGGCTTTTCGCCGAGCTGGCAGCGCAACGACAAGAACCACCGGATCCAGGTGGAGCCCCGGCAGGCGGGGCTGAAGGTGCGGTCGCGGACCGGCTTCCTCGACCTCTCGCGCAAGGCCGAGGTGTCGATGGAGGTGCAGAGCGCCCTGCTGCTCGGCACTCCGCCGGGGGGGCTCCAGATGCCGATGCAGCTGGGTACGCCGACGCGCTCGCGTCGCGGCGATACGGAGCTCCCGATCACCCTCGGCCTGCCGGTGAGTATCATGACGGTGGTGCCGGTGGGGAACAAGTACGCCGTGCAGCTCGAGCTGCGCTTCGCCGCCTCGGACGATCTGGGGAACGACTCGGAGGTGCCGGTGGTGCCGGTCACCCTGACCTCGGACCACCCTCCGGCGCCGGGCCATTTCGTGCGCTACAGCACCAAGCTGACCCTGCACGGCAAGAGCAACCATCTGGTGGCCGCGATCTACGATCCGCTGAGCGGCAAGATCGCGACCGCCGAGACCGACCTGGCGAAGCCATGACGGCTCTGTGACCTGGGAGACCCCGATGAAACGTCCGCTTCTCTGGATCGCGCCGATCCTTGCTGGTTTCGCTCTGACCGTTCCGGTCCCGAAGGCCCGGGCGGCCGACGACGCGCCGCCGTTCGGCGAATCGATCGACGTCCGCGTCGTCAACGTCGAGGCGGTGGTGACCGA
This sequence comes from Thermoanaerobaculia bacterium, assembly GCA_036271335.1. Lineage (GTDB taxonomy): Bacteria > Acidobacteriota > Thermoanaerobaculia > Multivoradales > UBA5704 > DATARR01. Next base: position 37,012 of record DATBAW010000382.1, on the reverse strand, counting down.
CCGCGCCGGCCACCGCGTCACCGGCCTCAAGCCGAGCGATTTCCGCCTGCGCGTCGACGGCAAGGAAGTGCCGATCGAATACTTCAACGAGATCAACGACGGGCAGGCCCTGGCACCGCCGGCGGCGGACGGGCAGGCCGCGAAACCCACGGCGGCCCCCGCCGTGCAAGGGGTGGCCGAGGGCGCGGTAGGGACCTACTACCTGGTCTTCATCGACGACTACTTCGCGGTCGCCTCCAAACGGGATTCGATCCTCAAGTCGATCAAGGGGGACCTCTCCCGTCTGGGTCCGAACGACCGGATGGCGATCGTCGCTTACGACGGCGGGCGGCTGGCGATGCTCTCCTCCTGGTCGGGATCGCCGGCCGACCTCGCGAAAGCTTTCGACAAGGCGATGGAGCGCAAGCCGCGCGGCCTGGACCGGCTCAAGGAACAGCGCGAGCTGGTCCACGACGACGCGTTCGCCAGCCAGGCCACGGCCGACGGCGCGCCCCTCGACCTCAACGTCCTCCAGACGGGATTGAACGACCGCCAGCGCGTCTACGCGGAAGGCCTGGTCCGGCAGCTCAAGGGGGACGTCCAGGCGGCGGTGAGCACGATGCGGGCCTTCGCGGCGCCGCAGGGGCGCAAGGTGATGCTGCTGCTCTCCGGGGGCTGGCCGTTCTCGATCAACACCTATATCTCTGGCGGCGTCGGGCTGCCGATCAAGCAGATCCCGGACGGGGAAGAGATCTTCCGCCCCCTGGCGAACACCGCCAACCTCCTCGGCTACACCCTCTATCCCGTCGATCTCCCCGGCGGCACGGCGGATTCCGACGCCGAGGGCACAGCTCCGAACGCCATTGGCAGCCGCACGTTCCCCAAGGACGAGCTCGATTTCTCGCTCGGGTTCCTCGCCAAGGAGACGGGCGGCGAGGCGCTCTACAACGGCAACCGCACGCTGGCGTTTGCCACCGCCAAGGAGGACACCCGCTCCTTCTACTGGCTGGGCTTCTCGCCGAGCTGGCAGGGCAACGACAAGGGGCACCAGATCAAGCTCGAGGCGCGGAGCTCCGACCTGAAGGTGCGCTCGCGCACCGGCTTCCTCGATCTCTCGCGCAAGGCTCAGGTGTCGATGGAGGTGGAGAGCGCCCTGCTGTTCGGCAATCCGCCGGACGCCCTGCAGATGCCGATGAAGGTGGGGGCCGTCACCAAGTCGGGCCGCGGGGAGACCGAGATCCCGCTCACCCTCGGCCTGCCCGTGAGCCTGATGACGGTGGTGCCGGTGGGGGGCAAGTTCACGTCGCAGCTCGAGCTGCGCATCGCCGCCTCGGACGACGAGGGGAACGACTCCGAGATCCCGGTGATCCCGGTGACCCTCACCTCCGCGCAGGCGCCGGTCCCCGGCCACTTCGTGAAGTACGAGACCAGGATCAAGCTGCGCGGCAAGGCCAACCACATGGTGGTGGCCGCCTACGATCCGCTGAGCGGCAAGATCGCGACGGCGGAGACGGACGTGAAGACGCCGTAAGCGCTTCAGCTCCGCGGGTGGCGGGCGAGATACTCCTCGCGCAGCAGGGCGTAGAGGAAGTTGTCCACCCGCCGGCCGTGGAGCTTGAAGTAGCCGCGGAGCTGCCCCTCGCGGCCGAAGCCGCTCTTCTCCAGCACCCGCTGCGAGCCGATGTTCTCGACCGCGCAGCGGGCCTCGACCCGCTCCAGCAGAGTGTTGTGGAAGAGGTCGTCGAGCAGGATGGCGAGCGCCTCGCTCATCACTCCCCGGCTCTGGAACATGGTCGACAGCGCGTAGCCGACCTCGGCCAGGCCGTGCTCCCAGTTGCTCACCACCAGGGTGATCCAGCCGGCCGGCTGGCCGTCCACCTGCACGATCCACTGGAACTTCTCGCCCCGGCCGCGATAGAGGTCGGCCATGCGCTGGCTGGCGACGTCGGCGCGCAGCTGCGCGGTGGGGAGCTCGTTGAGCGGCTGGTAGCGGCGGACGCTGGTCTCCGAGCGCCACTGCCGGAGGAGGTCGGCGTCCCGGGGCGCCGCCGCCCGCAAGGTCACCTGGAGGCTGGTTCGACGCTCGGGCAGGGCCATGATGGTATTTTAGTCGGAGCGCTGACAATCCAGGGTATCGCGGGTCCCGGGGGAGGTCTCCGTACGTCGCGCCTACCCGCCGGCTCCCGCTGCCGCCGCCCGGTCCGCCTTCTCCCGCTCCCACCAGTCGCGCACGGACGGCAGGTAGCTCAACACCGCCATGTAGCCGTAGCCCTGGACGAAGAGGAGGAGGAAGGGGATGGACAGCCACATCCCGGCCACCGCCGCATAGATCGTGCAGCCCGTGAAGTAGACGGTGAGGAGGGCCTCGACCAAGCGCGTGGGATCCTTGGCCACCCGGTAGCGCTTGGCGGTCCAGCTCTCGCCGGCCTTCTCGATGCGGTACTTGGGGGTGCGGACGAAGGTGCCGCCCTGGTGGAAGAGCCCGGAGATCACCGCCTTGGCGTTGTTGACCGAGAGCCCGATGCCCACCGACATCAGCGCCGGCAGGAAGCGGAGCTCCCGCCGCCAGTCGTCGTTGCCCGCGAACTGGCTCATCAGATAGAAGGTCAGCACCGAGGCCGTCGCCGACAGGAACAGCGGCAGGTCGACCAGCAGCAGCGTCAGCGTCGAGGTGCTGTGGCGCAGCAGCATCGCCGGGAAGATGAGCAGGGAGAGCAGCACCATCAGCGGATAGCTGGCGTTGTTGGTGAGGTGCACGATCGCCTCGATCTTCACTTTCAGGGGGAGCGGCGCGCGCACCACCCGCCCGAGCAGCTTGCGGCCGGTCTGCACGGCGCCCTTGGCCCAGCGGTACTGCTGGCTCTTGAAGCCGTTGACGTCCACCGGCAGCTCGGAGGGGACCTTCAGCCCGGGCAGGTAGAGGAACCGCCAGCCCTGGAGCTGGGCGCGGAACGAGAGGTCGAGGTCCTCGGTCAGCGTGTCGTGCTCCCAGCCGCCGGAGCTCTCGATGGCCTCGCGGCGCCAGATGCCGGCGGTGCCGTTGAAGTTGAAGAAGCGGCCGCTGCGGTTGCGCGCCGAGTGCTCGATCATGAAGTGGCCGTCGAGCAGGATCGCCTCCACCCGGGTGAGCAGCGAGTAGGAGCGGTTGATGTGGTCCCACCGCCCCTGCACCAGGCCGAGCCTGGGATCGGCCCGGAAGTGGGGGACGGAACGGAGCAGGAAGTCGGGCGTCGGCACGAAGTCGGCGTCGAAGATGGCCAGCAGCTCGCCGCGCGCCACCCGCAGGCCCGCCTCGAGGGCGCCGGCCTTGAAGCCGGTGCGGTCGACGCGGTGGAGGAGGTGGATGTCCACCCCCTCGGCCCGGTAGCCGGCGACGATGCGCTCGACGAGCTCGGTGGTCTCGTCCGTCGAGTCGTCGAGGACCTGGATCTCCAGCCGGCCGGCCGGATAGTCGAGCCGGCAGACGGCGTCGATCAGCCGCTCCGCCACGTACATCTCGTTGTAGAGTGGAAGCTGAACCGTCACCACCGGCCAGCTCTGCGGGTCGGCCGGCATGGCCGGCGGCGGCGCCACCGGCCGGCGACCGCCGGTGCGCAGGTAGATCGCCACCAGCATCAGCCGGTGGAGGCCGAAGAACGACAGCACCACCAGCACGGAGTAATAGAGTGCCAGCAGGGCAGGTGCCCAGAAGGAGCTCATCGTCAGTGCCCGGCCGCGGCGGGCCGTGGCCGCTCGCCTTCGCGCCACCACGGGTGGAGGCGAGTCTCGATCTGCTTCGGGTCTTCGCTCGGGCTCATCATCGGGTTCAGACGCTGACCTCTCCTCAGGGCGGCGTTCATCAAGCTTCTGCTATATCTAGGGGATGGGAAGGTGGCGGCGGCCGGCCTGCCCTTCGCGCTCGCGGCCCTCAGTATAACGATTCGGCTGCGATTTCCGATCCCCCTCCTGAAGCTGAGGGTGCTCGGCTCAGATCTCGTCGTCCGCGGGTTCCTCCTGCCCCCACCGGGACGCTCGGCCCAGGCGGCTGGAGGGAGTGCGCTTTCGGCGCCTGGCCCCGCGTTTCCAGTTGCGGACTTCGTCGGGAAAGGCTCTTCAGTCATAAATGTTTTTCGGAATTTTAGCTCTCTTGCTTCCGTTCCCAGATACCGGGCACCGCAACTCCTGAAGGCGCGGGGCGGCGGGTGCCGCCCAGAGGATTGAACTCCACGATGACCGTTCTTGATTCTCCATCGGACTCCATCTCGCAACCAACCATCGCAGAGCGCTTTCGTTTGAATCTCCTGGTGCCGGTCCTCGGCCTTTGGTGTGCCATCGGCGCGTTCTTCGCGATTCGCTTGGCGGGCTGGGCGCCGGACGACTTCTATATCACCTACCGTTACGCTCGCAATCTGGCACTCGGCTCGGGATTCGTCTTCAATCCTGGCGAACGGGTCTTCGGTTCCTCCGACCCCGGCGTCGGCCTGCTGCTGGGAATTCTCCACTTCCTGACCCGGGTGCCGGTGCCATGGATCAGCTCGGCCGTTTACACCTTGTCCCTGATCGGCATCGCCGCTCTGGTTCTTATCGAAGGGAAGCGCCGCGGTCACTGGATCGAGCCCGTTCTCGGCGGATCGCTGCTGCTGGTCGCCCCCTATTTCTGGGTCAACCAGGGAGCGGCGATGCCGCTGGTGCTCCTTCTCCTGCTGCTCGCGGCGACGGTGTCCGAGCGCAGCCCGGCCGTCGCGGGCCTGATCGCCGGGGCCGCGGCCTGGGCGCGGCCCGACGCCGCGCTGGGCGTCGCTCTCCTCGGTTTGATCATCCTTTATGAAACCCGGCGGATTCCCTGGCGGTATGCGCTCGCGGCGGGCTGTGTCCTGGCGGCCGGCGTGGGGTTGGCCTGGGTCTATTACGGCAGCCCGATGCCGAACACGCTCGGGGCGAAAACGGACATGGCGGCGGCGACTCCGGACAGTTGGACGGGGCTTCGCTTCTGGCTCCGCGGGATCGCGCCGATCAACCGTCATTTCGGCGGCGAGTGGCTGGCGCTGTTGATCGCCGGCCTGATCGGCTGCTGGTTCCTGGCGGCGCGGGCCGGCCGGCCTGGACGCCTGCTGGCGCTCTACGGGATCGCCATCGCGGTAGCCTACCCCCTGCTGGGAGTGCCGTTCTTCTCCTGGTACATCCTCCCCTGCCTGCTGACGGCGATCTACGGGATGGTCTTTTTTTGCGGCGCCGTGGGCGACGCTCTGGCCGCGCGCGTTCCCTCCTTGAGCGGGATGCGCCTCCTCCTGGTGATCGGCGTTTTCGCCGCGCTCTCGTTCAGCACCTTGCGAACGGCCTGGCTTTTCGCCCGCGATTTCGCGCCCGCCCCATACCTGCAGTCCTACCAGTGGGGAGCGGAATGGATCAAGGCGAATTCCCAGCCCGACGCGGCGATCGCCTACGTCGAGATCGGCGTCCTCGGCTACTACAGCGAGCGGCCGATCCTGGACCTGATGGGTCTGGTCAGTCCCTGGGTGCGGCCGTACGTCGTGAAGCAGGACATGCTCGGGGCCTTCAAGGCGAAGCCCACGGAGTTCGTGCTGTTCCACACGCGGGGCCGGATGGCGCCGATCATCCGCGCCCACTGGTTCAAACGCCGCTACGAAGAGGTCATGGAGTTCGACGATCCAGGCAACCGGGGAAGTCTCCACATTTTTCGTCGACGCAGCACGGTCGTCAAGTTGGCAACGACGACCTTTTAAGAAGGAAGCTTCAAGAAGGAGGCAGTATGTTGAAAAAAGCGTTCACCCTCACGGCCCTGCTATTCGCGCTGATGGTTTCGGCCAGCTTCGGCCAGACCCTTACAGAAACAAATATATACCAGATCGCCCGCCCCAGCTTCTACGAGAGTGGGTATACGGGGACGGCTGACACCTCGGGAACCTATTATTTCCCCTCCATGATCCAGCATGGGACCACCGCGTTCATGTTTACTCAGGGCGGGCAATTCACGGGTCCGACGACGCCGGGACTGAATGGTAACAGTCCTACGGGCGCAGGAATAACCCAGGGCAACCCCGGGAGTTGGTGCTCGGGCGACAAAATCATCCTGTGGACGAACCCTCTCACCGACGCCGGGCTGACAAGTCATTTTACGCAGAAGAGTATCGTGAGCGTCTGCCCGCCATCCGGAAGCCCGCTGCATCGCTGGGGACCTTCGGGAGCCATTCTTGCCAGTTCGTCGGGGCCTGTCTATCTGGTAGCGAATCTGACCATCCCGAGCGACCCGACCAGCCTGGAGGGCTTTTATCTCTATACAGGCACGTTCAATACAGCGGGAAACGATTTTTCCAGTTGGACCAACGCTAAGCTCTTCGACGTTTCAGCCACGGTAGGGAGTATTGGCTGCTGTACGATGGCGATCGATACGACGAGAACCGCCCCTTCGGGCCACCAGTACTTCCGAGGCTTTGGTGGCTACAACGATTCCATTTATCAAGTGCGGATGGACGTTTCGTCAAGCTACTGCGCGGACCCCAGCGTGACGTCTCCCGATGCTTGCGTGGACGTCGACATCGTGTCCGGAGGGGTTTGGAGACACGTGAACTCGGAGCTTCTCGATTTCGTACCGGACACCATGCTTCCCTCTTTCCGGCCCTATAACCTGGTCAGGCGTGGGACGAACCTCGAGCTTTGGGGATCCGCCATCGTAGCTCCGCCAAGCCCACAAGCTCCTTGCACCGGGGCTTCGTCGGCCGGGCAATTTCAGTGGTACACGGTCAACTCTACGGACTTCAGCTTGACGGGTCCAGGCAAGGTATTCTCGCTGGTGCGGCCCATGCCCGCCGTGCCGGCCGCAAACCGGATTGGCGCGGACCTGATCGTGCTGGGAGGAAAGACGTACCTGTTCAGCTCCCAGAACGACGACAACCAACCCGCGGGTACGGCCTGCGCGGCTAATATCTTTACCGGCATGGACATCGTGACCACCATCCTGCAGTAGACTCGCCGAAGCGCCTCCCGAGAGGGTGAGGACCCATGCCTACCTACCTCCTCATCCTCTCCTACCGCGGCACCGCCTACGCCGGCTGGCAGCGGCAGGAGAACGCCCTGGCCGTACAGCAGGTGGTGGAGGAGGCCCTGGAACGTCTGCTCGGCGAGCCGGTGCGGATCGCCGGCGCCAGCCGCACCGACGCCGGGGTCCACGCCCGCGGCCAGGTGGCGCACCTGGAGCTGGCGCGGCCGTTCCCCGAGCGCGGGTTGGTCCACGGCACCAACCGCCACCTGCCGGCGGACGTGCGGGTGCTCGCCGCCGCCGCCATGCCCGACGGCTTCCACGCCCGCAAGCACGCCGAGGGAAAGGAATACGTCTACCGGCTGAGCCGCGCAGCCGTGATCTCGCCGCTCGACGCCCTCTTCATGGTGCCGGCGCCGGCCGGGCTCGACCTCGACCGGATGGCCAGAGCGGCGGCGGCCCTGCCAGGACGGCACGATTTCACCGCCTTCGCCCTCGCCGGGGGCTCGCACGGCCAGCCCTTCCGGCGTATCGTTTCCGCCCGTTGGGAGGAGAGCGGGGACGAGCTGAGCCTGCGGATCGTGGGGGAGGGGTTCCTGCGCGGCATGGTTCGTGCTTTGGTGGGAACGCTGATCGACGTCGGCGCCGGCCGGCGGACCCCCGATAGCTTCGTCGCCCTGCTCGCCGGCCGCCCCCGAGGGGACGCGGGACCGACGGCGCCCGCGCACGGCCTCGTGCTCCAGCGGGTCCTGTATCCCCCAGAGTGGAGCGCCGCCGGCGGCCCGGGGTTGAAATCGCCCGAGCCGGCGCCTGTGATAACTTAGGAACCTCGAACCATGGCAGATCTGTCCAAACTCGCCGACCCGGGTTCCCCCGAAGAGCTCCTCGTGCGGCGGATCGACATGGACCGCCTGCCCCGCCACGTCGCCATCATCATGGACGGCAACGGCCGCTGGGCCAAGGGGCGGGGCCTGCCGCGGGTGGAAGGCCACCGCGCCGGCGTCGCCTCGGTGCGCGAGGCGGTGGAGACCGCCGCGCGGCTCGGGCTTCCGGTGCTCACCCTCTACGCCTTCTCGGTGGAGAACTGGAAGCGTCCGCGGTTCGAGGTGTGGACGCTGATGAACCTCCTCAAGGAGTACGTCCGCAAGGAGCGGCAGGCGCTGGTCGACAACGACATCCGCTTCAACGTGCTCGGCCGCTGGCGGGAGCTCGACCCCTCGGTGGTGCGCGAGCTGGAGGCGACGCTGGAGGCGACCCGCCAGTGCCGGGGGATGAGCTTCAACATCGCCCTCAACTACTCGGGGCGCGCCGAGATCGTGGACGCCTGCCGCAGCATCGTCGCCGACTGGGCCGCCGGCCGCCGGGTCGACATCGACGAGGAGACGATCGGCCGCTACCTCTACACCTCCGGCCAGCCCGATCCCGACCTGATGATCCGCACCTCGGGCGAGCTGCGGGTCTCCAACTTCCTCCTCTGGCAGATCGCCTACGCCGAGATCTGGGTGACCCAGACCCTCTGGCCCGACTTCCGGCGCCGCGACCTCTACGAGGCCGTCCTCGACTTCCAGCGCCGCGAGCGCCGGTTCGGCGGCGTCGCGCAGGCCGAGGAGGCGGACGTCTTCGCCGCCGGCCGCCTGCGCGGCTGAGAGCCGGCCTTTCCGAGCTCCGCATCATGAAACGGCTCCTGACCGCGGCGATCGGGACCCCGCTCGTCCTGGCGGCCATCTTCCTGCTCAACGGCTGGTGGTTCTTCGCGCTGATGGCCGCGGTGATCGAGGTGGCGGTGTGGGAGTACGCGGAGATCCTCCGCCCCCAGGCGCCGCGGGCGCCGCTGCGCCTGCTGCTCCTGCTGGTGCCCGCCGCCGGCTTCGCCCTCAGCTACGCCGCGTCCATGCCGGTGAGCGCCGACGCGCTGCGCCTCGCCCTGTTCGCGGGAGCCTTGCTGCTCGCCGCCGGGCTCGGCACGCTCGTCCTCTTCTCCCGGGCGCCGCTGGCGGAGGCGCTGCCGGCCCTCGCCGCCTTCGCCTTCGGCATCCCCTATTTCGCCGTCGCCCTCTCCAGCCTCGACCTGCTGCAACGCATGGACCCCTGGATCGCCGTCCTGCTGCTGGCCATCGTCTGGCTGGGGGACACCGCCGCCTACTACGTGGGATCGCGGATCGGCCGCCACAAGCTGGCGCCGGTGATCAGCCCCAAGAAGAGCTGGGAGGGCGCCGCCGCCAGCTTCGGGGTGGCGCTCGCGGCGGCCGCGGTCTGGGACGTCTGCCGGCGGGGCCATCTGGAGCCCGGGCTGCTGCTCGCCGCCGCCCTCACCGCCGTGGCGGCGCAGATCGGCGACCTGGTCGAGTCGCTGCTCAAGCGGAGCACGGGGGTGAAGGACTCGGGGCACATCCTCCCCGGGCACGGCGGCGCCTTCGACCGCGTGGACGCCCTGCTCTTCGGCGCCCCCGTCCTCCTGTTCAGCCTCTGGGTGCTCGGATGGAGCTTCCCGGCGCGCTGACGCCCGGGAATCCCCCTCTCCTTCCAGCCGTTGGTTATAATCATCGGCTCTACCTTTGACCGGATCGGACTCTAAAGCGGCATGAACTTTCTGACCAGCAGCCTCTATACCCTCCTCTCCTTCGCCTTCGCGCTGGGCGTGATCATCGTCGTGCACGAGGCCGGGCACCTGCTGGTGGCCAAGGCCTTCGGGGTGCGGGTGATGACCTTCTCGGTCGGCTTCGGCAAGCGGCTCTGGGGATTCCAGCACGGCGAGACCGAGTATCGCGTCTCGGCCGTCCCCCTCGGCGGCTACGTGCGGCTGGGCGGCGAGAGCCCTGAGGACGTCGATCCTTCCGATCCGCGCGAGTTCCTCAACAAGCCGCGCTGGCAGCGCGTCCTCGTCTACCTGGCGGGGCCGGCGGCCAACATCGTGCTCGCCATCGTCGTCTTCGCCATCGTCTTCATGGTCGGCATCGAGGTGATGAACCTCCCCGACATGCCGCCGCTCGTCGGCGGCGTCGAGGTGGGCTCGTCGGCCGCTCAGGCCGGCTTGCAGCGGGGGGACCGCATCCTCACCGTCAAGGGCGAGTCGATCGACAACTGGGGCGACGTCGCGCTCGTCCTCATGGGCTCGCCCGACCAGCGGGTGGCGTTGACGGTGCAGCGCGCCGGCAGGACGCTCCCCGCGACGGTCACGCCGAAGCGGGTGCCGCGCTACGAGGTCGGCGACTTCGCCGGCCTTATCCCCAGCGTCCGGCCGCAGGTGATCAAGGTCATCAAGGGCCAGCCCGCCGAGGCCGCCGGCTTCCGGCCGGGCGACGAGATCCAGTCCGTGGACGGCCGGCCGGTGATGGACCAGCAGGCGTTCATCGACGCCATCTCGCCGCGCCCTGGCCAGCAGATCCGCGTGGAGGTGGTGCGCGACGGCCAGGTGCAATTCCTCACCGTGACCCCCCGCAACGAGGCGGGGAGCGGCCGGATCGGCGTGCAGATCGGCTTCTACCAGCGCTTCGGCCCCTCGCGGGCGTTCTACGAGGGGGGACGCTACAGCTTCCAGACCGTGAAGCAGATCTTCCAGATCCTCGGCCGCATCTTCACCCGCCAGCTCTCGGCCAAGAGCGCGCTGGCCGGGCCGATCGAGATCGCCAAGCAGAGCGGCGAGGCGGCGCGGATCGGCTTCAAGTACCTGCTCCAGCTGATGGGCTTCATCAGCATCAGCATCGCGGTGATGAACCTGATGCCGATCCCCATCCTCGACGGCGGCCAGATCTTCATCCTGGCGGTCGAAGGGGTGATCCGCCGCGACCTCTCGATGCGGCTCAAGGAGATCATCAGCCAGGTCGGCTTCGTGATGATCCTGCTGCTGATGTTCGTGGTGATCTGGTTCGACCTGATGAAGAACCTCCCCGCCGGCCTGCGGCCGGGCGGGTAGCCTTCCCGTCTTCAAACAGCCGCCGCAGCGTCTCCAGATCCCGGCGATGGCCCTCCAGGTCGTCGCCGGTTTCCGTTTCGAGGATCATCGGCACGTTCTCGAGGCGCGGATCGTGGAGGAGGCGGGCGAAGGCGTCGAGGCCGATCTCCCCCTCGCCGATGTGGGCGTGGCGGTCGCGGCGGGAGTTGAACGGGCGGAGCGAGTCGTTGAGGTGCATGCATCCCAGGGCGCCGAGGCCGATCCGCTCCTCGACCTCCGCGAACAGCTCCGCGTAGCCGGCCGGCTCGTGGATCGCGTAGCCGGCGGCGAAGGCGTGGCAGGTGTCGAGGCAGACCCCCACCCGGCCCGGCTCGGCGACGCGGGCGCGGATGGCCTCCAGGTGCTCCAGGCGATGTCCCAGGCAGGAGCCCTGGCCGGCGGTGTTCTCCAGCAGCACGCGGACCGGCGAGCCGGGCAGGGCTGCGAGCACCGCGTCGAGCGACGCCGCCACCCGTTCGACGCCCGCCTCCTCGCCCGCCCCCAGGTGCGCGCCGGGGTGGAGCACCAGACCCTCCACCCCCAGCCGGGCGCAGCGGGTCAGCTCGTCGATCAGGGCTTCGCGGGAGCGCGCCAGCAGGGCGGGATCGGCGCTGCAGAGGTTGATCAGGTAGCTGGCGTGGGCCACCAGCGGACCGACCGCGCTGGCCGCGTGGGCCGCCCGGAACGCCGCGGCCTCCTCGTCGCCGGTCTCCTTCCACCGCCACTGGCTGCCGTTCTTGACGAAGATCTGGGCCGCCGTGCAGCCGAGCGAGGTGGCGTGCGCGATCGCGTTCGGCATGCCGCCGGCGACCGAGACGTGGGCGCCGAGGGGTGGGAGGTGGCTCATCCGGCGGAGTTTAGCGCCCGGACGTGTCCGGCGCGGGATGGAGCTACTACGGCCCGGCTTTGGTAGACTCCCCCTCATGCCGTCGAAGCTCCTGCGAGGACTGGGCTGCCTGGTCTACGCCGCGCTCCTCTTCGTGGTCTTCGGCCTCGCGGCCTACACCTCGTTCAGCGTTTTCGTGCGCAGCGGCGCCACCACGGTGCCGGCGGTGCTGGGGATGTCGAGCACCGACGCCGCCAACGCCCTGGCCGATCAGGGGCTGCGGCTGCACAGCAAGGAGGGCGCCGGCCGCTACGACGACAAGGTCGCGGCCGGCCGCATCGCCCGCCAGAACCCGGACCCGCGGACCTTCGTCAAGAAGGGGAGCACGGTCACCGTGCTCCTCTCGCTCGGACCCCGGCGGGTGACGGTGCCGGACCTCAAGGGCAAGACGCTGCCGGGCGCGCAGTCGGCGATCTCGGGCACCGGCCTCGCCCTCGGAAAGATCCTCGGCGCCCTGGCGCCCAACCACGAGTCGCCCGGCTCGGTGATCGAGCAGGATCCGGACGCCAACGCCGCCGTCGCGCCGGCCACCGGCGTCGACCTGCTGCTCGCCATGGCCGCGCCGAACGAGCGCTACGTGATGCCCGACCTCGTCTACCGCAACTACGATCTGGTGCGCCCCTACTTCGAGCAGCTCGGCTTCAAATTCGGCAGCGTCAAGTTCGAGCGCTACGAGGGGGTGTCCGCCGGCGTGATCCTGCGCCAGTTCCCGCTTCCGGGCCACCCGCTGAGCCGCGAGGACGCGGTCTCGGTGGTGGTCGCCACCGCCGAAGGAGCTCCCTGATGCGGCTCGCCCCCTCGATCCTCGCCGCCGACCTCGCCGACATCGCCGGCGCCCTCGCCCTGATGGAAAAGGGCGGGGCCGACCTCGTGCACGTCGACGTGATGGACGGCCACTTCGTGCCCAACCTCAGCTTCGGCATCCCGGTGCTCAAGGCGATCCGCGCCCGCACCCGGCTGCCGCTCGACCTCCACCTGATGGTCGCCAATCCGGACCGGCTGCTCGACGAGTATCTGGAGGCCGGCGCGTCGCGGGTGATCGTCCACTGGGAGGCGGCGGTCCATCTCGACCGCCTGCTCGAGCGCGTCCGCAAGGCGGGCGCCCTGGCCGGGGTCGCCCTCAACCCGGCGACGCCGGTCGAATTCCTCGCCGATGCCCTGCCGCGGCTCGACTACGTGCTGGTGATGTCGGTCAATCCCGGCTTTTCCGGCCAGGCGTTCCTCCCCCGCGCCCTCGACAAGGCCCGCCGGCTGAGGCGGATGATCGAGATCGGCGGGTTTTCCGTCGAGATCGAGATGGATGGCGGCATCGACCGCGATAACATTGCCCAGGTAGTGTCCGCCGGCGTGGACGTGGTCGTGGTGGGCTCCGCGATCTTCGGCGCCAGCGATCCCCTGAGCGTCATGGCCGAGCTGCGACAGCGCGCCCGGCCCGATGGTACGAACGTTGGTACGAAGGAGATGGTATGAAAAGGACCCTTTGGCTGCTGGCCGTGGCCGGCCTCACCCTCGCCGGCTGCAAGAGCGCCGCGCCCACCGACCCGATCCTGCACCTCTCCGCCGAGGAGTCGCTGAAGACGGGCAAGGAGCTGCTGGCGAAGGCGAAGTACGACAAGGCTCGCCCCTACTTCACCCACGCCTTCGAGGTGGAGCCCAACTCGACGATCGGCCGCGAGTCTCTGCTGCTCTCCGCCGACACCTACTACCTCCAGGGCAACAACGCCAACTACATCCAGGCCGAGGCCAAGTACCGCGACTTCCTCAACCGCTTCCCGACCAGCCAGCAGTCGGCGTACGTGCAGTTCCAGATCGCCAACAGCCTCGCCAAGCGGATGGAGAGGCCGGACCGCGACCAGAACACGACCCGCAAGGCGCTGGAGTCCTACCAGGACCTGGTCCGCCTCTATCCGACCAGCGAATACGCCCCGCAGGCGCAGACGCAGATGCAGGTCGTGCTGGGCAACCTCGCCGAGCACGAGTTCGTGGTCGGCCACTTCTACTCCCGGTTCGGCGTGCCGCTGGCGGCGGTGGATCGCTTCAACTACCTCCTCGCCACCTATCCGAAGTACAAGGAGCGCGACAAGGTGCTGTTCAACCTCGCGCTCGCCTTCAACGCGGCCCACGACCAGGAAGACGCTCTCAAGACCTTCCAGGTGCTGCGGGATCAATTCCCGCAGAGCCTGTACGTGGCCCAGATTCCGACCCTCAAGCCGGACCCTCTGGCCCTCAAGTCCACGGAGCCCGTCAAGCCCACGGAGCCCGGCAAGCCTTCGACCTAGAGCGGACCACGGAGCTGAAAGCAGGACCATGAAGCGATTCACCATCCTCCTCCTCCCCCTCTGCCTCGCGGTCGCCGGCTGTGCCGGATCGGCCCTGCGTCCGGATGACAGCCAGCAGCAGGAGATCCAGGCGCTCAAGGCGCGCCTGCTCGAGCTGCAGCGCGAATCGGCGATGAACCAGGTGGAGATGTCGCAGCTCCGCCAGCAGGTGGCCGACCTGGAGTCCCGCAACGGCGGCGCCGCCGCGCGTCCTGCGCCGCCGGCGTCACCCCCCCCGTCCTCGGCGAAGAGCAGCTCCTATCAGGAGCCGCCCCGGGCGGTGGCGCCGTCGCGCCCCGCCGTTACGGCCCCGGCGCCGCAGCCCCGCCGCGAGGCGGTGACTCCCGCCGAGCCGATCGAGGAGGTGGACATCGCGCTGCCCGAGAACGGACCGAAGCCGCCGCCCCCGCTCCACACCCCGCCACCGGCCGCGTCGACCGCGTCGAAGCCGGCAGCCACCGCGCCCGCGCCCAAGCCGGCCGCGAGCGCGCCGAAGACCTACTCGGTGCCCGTCACCGTGACCCCGCCCACGCCGGCGCCGACGAGGCCGCTGCGGCCCGAGCCGGCGATCCCCCTGCCAGCCGCTCCGCCGGCCGCTCCGCCCGCGTCGAGCGGCGAGCCCGCGGCTGCCGCCGACGGGCTCTCGCCCGGCAACCAGGCGCTCTACGATCGGGGCTACACGCTCTTCCACCAGGGGCACTTCGTGGACGCCGAGGCGAGCTTCCAGCGCTTTCTCCAGGCCAATCCGAAGAGCGAGCTGGCCGACAACGCCCAGTACTGGATCGGCGAGTGCCGCTACTCGCGCAACGACGTCAAGGGCGCCCTCGCGGCCTTCCGCGAGGTTGTCGAGCACTTCCCCAAGGGGAACAAGGTGCCGGACGCGATGCTCAAGGAGGGGCAGTGCCTGGAGGCCATGGGCGACATCGAAGGCGCCCGCGTGACCTATCGCGAGGTCAACCGCAAGTATCCGGGGAGCGCCGCCGCCGCGGTGGCGGAGGAGCGGCGGGGGAAGCTGAAGTAGGCTCGGACCGCCCCGAAGGGGCGAAGGCATGTAGCCTGGGGCGTGAGCCCCAGGGAGAGCGATTCCGGAAGATCCCCGAGCCCCGAAGGGGCGACGGCGATCTCTCGAAGCAAGCGTGCCGTCGCCCCTTCGGGGCTCGGGAATTCATTGAGGCCTCCGTTCCTGGGGCTGACGCCCCAGGCTACATGCCTTCGCCCCTTCGGGGCGGCCAAAGCTCAACCACCCCTTGAGCTTCCGGCCGGTAAAACTTGACAGATCCAAGCGATCGTTCTATTTTAATCCATAGAAGCTCGACTATAGTTGTGTCCTCCCCAGGGCGGCAGGAGGTCTTCATGAAGGTGCGGCGTACCAGTTTCGTGCTCGTGGCCCTGTGGGCCGTTTCCGTCGCCGTTCAGGCGTCGGATCGTCCACCACAGGGCCTGCATCTCGTCGACGGCCACTGGACGGCGTGGAATCCGCCGACCCCGGCGGCGACGGACCAGATCCACGTCGTGGCCAAGGGGGACACCCTCTGGCAGCTCGCCAAGAAGTACTACGGCGATCCCTACCTCTGGCCGCAGATCTGGGAGAAGAACAAGTACGTTCTGGACGCCCACTGGATCTACCCCGGCGATCCCCTGATCCTGGGGCTGAACGTGGCGCCGGCCGACAATCTCTCGCAGGCCGGAGCCGCCGGCGCGACCGGCGCGGCGGGAACGCCGGACGCGACCGCCGCCGCCGCCGCGACCCCCGCGCCGCCGGCGGGCGTCGTCGACGCGGCGCGGGCCACGGGCAATCCGGTGCCGCTCGGCGCCGAGACCGACATCTACTGCCAGGGGTACGTCGGCGAGCTCGACGAGACCTTCCCCTTCGCGGTGGTCGGCTCGGAGTATGACGCGCTGTCGCTCGACAACTACGTCCGCGGCTCCACCGGCTGGAAGGTCGGCAGCTGGCGCAGCACCACGAACACCGTCAAGGTCGGCCTCACGGCCGGGGACATCCTCTACATCGACGGCGGCAAGGAGCGCGGGCTGGTGGCCGGCACGCAGTTCCAGGCGATCACCGCCGACCAGCCGGTGGTGGACCCGAACACCAGCAAGGTGGTCGGCCGGTACTACCGCTACGTCGGCCGCGTCCGCATCCTGTCGGTCCAGCCGACCACCGCCATCGCCGAGATCGTGCAGTCCTGCGATCCCCTCGTCATCGGCGCCGTGCTGAAGCCCTTCGAGCCGGAGCCGGTGCCGCTCGGCCGCAGCACTCCCCCGCGGCCGATCAACTTCCCGGCCGCGGCCGAGAAGATCGCGCACGCGCCGTCGATCGTCTTCTCGCGGGACGACGTGCTCTCCCTCGGCGAGGATCACGTCGTCCACATCGACGTCGGCGAGCAGGACACGACGCCGGGCGACGTCTTCACCATCTACCGCGAGAACCGTGAGGGCCGGCCGCCGGTCATCCTCGGCGAGCTCGCCGTGCTCTCGGTCCACAAGCGGTTCTCCGTCGCCAAGATCATCGAGTCGAGATACCCGATCCGCCTCGGCGACCGGCTCGATCCGAAGTAGTCGGGGGATGCGGCACAGGCGCCCGGGGCCGGGCGTCTGTGCTAAGCTTTCAGCTTCCGCCTTCCGAGGGAAACGCATTGGCCGAACAGAATCTCAACGGACGCCTGTACCAGATCGTCGACGAGCTCGTATGCCGCGGGGTGACGCTGGAGCAGGCCCGCCGGGAGTTCGAGCGCCAGTTCATCGTGGCCTCGCTGAAATCCAACCGGGGAAACTTCTGCCGCTCCGCCCGCTCCCTCGGCGTTCACCGCAACACCCTGCGCAACAAGGTCTCCGACCTCGGCATCGGGGTGGAGGACTACGACCTTCCCGGCCGCCGGCAGCCTCGCCGCAAAGGCCGATCCAACGGTCCCGGCCTCCCGGAAGTCCCCTCGTCCTGATCTCCTGGGCGCCGTAAGGGCGCTGCCGGGCCCGGGATCTGGCATCGATCTCGCAATAGATTCTTCTCTATGAGTATCCGGTGCGACCCCGGCCTACGGCTGGGGTGTGCGCGTTTTCTGTAGACCAGCATGCGGCCGCGGGCTTCGCCTTCGCTTCATCGAGGCGGGCTCGCAGAGAGGGAGATACCCACGCATGGAGAAGGCCTCGTTTCAAACGCAAGACCCGTCGACGCACGACTCAGCCCCGCAAGACCCGAGGATTCCGACCCGCAACCGACTCCGAGCCCCACTGGCCACTTTGGCGGTGATCCTGTTCCTGGCCCTGACCTTCGAGCCCACCCGCTCCGATACCGCGCCGGCCGATCCCAGCCTGCGGCCCCGCGTGGACGACGCCACCCAGACGCAGGACCTCGCGCGGTTCCTGGTCGCGGGCACCGGCGCTTCTTCGGACGGCCGCTTCCACGTCTTCCGCTCGAGTGATCTGGCGGCGGCCGTCGCTCCGGTCTCGACCCCGGCGCTCCACCGGCTCTCCCTGCTCGATCCCGGCCCCGAGATCGAGGAGAGCCGCCGGTTCCTGCACCAGATGCCCTACGGCACGGCGATCGCCCTGGCGGCCGAGCGCAATCACGTCGACGGCCTGCTGCTCGCGGCCATCGTCTCCGTCGAATCGGGATTCTCGCCCCGCGCCGTTTCGCGTCAGGGCGCCCGCGGTCTCATGCAGGTCATCCCCGACGTGGCCACCGACTACGGCATCAAGGGGGATCTCCTGGATCCGTACGTCAACATGGAGGTGGGGAGCCGCTTCGTGGGCGGGCTGATCAAGGACTACAAAGGGGATCTCGAACGGGCCCTCGCCGCCTACAACGCCGGTCCCCGCGTGGTGGACCGCTACAAGGGGGTTCCCCCCTACTCCGAGACGCGCGGCTACGTCCGCGAGGTGCTCGCCCAGTACGCCGAGTACCACCGCAGGGCCGGAATGCCCCCCATGCTGGCCAAGGCCTCGCGCGTGGAGCCGTCGCGCGGAGAGGCGCCAAAGGCAGATTCCTTCCGCGCGGAAGAGTCCCGATAGTCTTCGCCCCGGGCATAAAGGTCCGGGCTACGCGGTCAACAAAAAAGCCGGCTGAAGCCGGCTCTTCGTTTTTTAGACTCCGAGCTTGATGCCCGGACACTTCGGCGCCATTCCGGCACCGGGTGGTGTCAGACCGACACGTCTGACCGATCTTCAGGCGGAAGACTACGGATTGGGACCGGTCTTCTCGGGGATCTTGGCGGGCTCGTCCTCGCCGTTCATCCCTTTCTTGAAATTCTTGATCCCTTCGCCGAGACCTTTGCCGATCTGGGGGATCTTGTTCGCGCCGAACAGCACGATGATGATCAGGAAGATGATCGCGAGCTCAGGAACACCGAGGGAAGGCATAACGTCGTTCTCCCGGGGCGTTACTTCTACGCCCCACAAGGGCCACCTGCTATGGCGCGCCCAGTGTAACAGAACCATGGTGAGCCGGAGCGTCCAACACGGGCCTCCAGGCCTCCCGGAGATCCGCCGCCAGCGTCTCTCCCTCCGGGATCTGCGAAAAATGCTTCACGAAACGAGCCAGCGTCGGCGCGATCAGCGGCAGATGCCGGTCCGCGCCCAGACGGGCGAACTTGGCGAAGGTCCCCACCGCCTTCAGGGTGCGCTGGGCCGCCGCCCGATGATAGGACTGAAGAAACGAGGACTGGAGAGAGGTTCCGTCGCCGGTCGACGCCCCGGCGAGCAGCGCCTCCTCGGCCGCGGGGGGCGGGAAGAGGGTGTCGTTGAGCAGCGACGCCAGGTCGTAGAGCGGAGGCCCCAGCCGCAGGTCCTGATGATCGAGCACCACCAGGCTGGCGCCGTCCGGCAGGGGCATCAGGTTCCGGACCATGAAGTCGCGATGGCAGGGCACCGGCGGCTCGGCTCCGATGCGCGCGCAGAGCGTGTCGAGCGCCGCGCGGAGCGCCGTTGCCAGGGCCGGATCGCTCACCAGTCCCCGCGGCTCCAGGAAGAAGTCCCAGGTCTGGTCCAGCTCCTTCGCCAGCGCCGCCTGCCCGAGCGTCGGGTTGAGCTTCGCGACCTCGCCGGCCGGCAGGCGCGCGATGCGGCTGATGATCTCCAGCGCGCTCTCGAAGTAGCCGGCCAGCTCGCTCCAGTCGCGCTCCCGTCCCCACTCGGCGAGCGTGCGGGGGCCGAGGTCCTCGACCAGCATCCAGCCCTCGCCGCAGTCCCCCGCCAGCACGCGGGGCACCCGCACCTCCGCCGCGTTCAGCAGCTCGGTGGTGCGCAGGAACCGGCGGCAGGCCGAGCGCACCTCTTCCGGATAGTTGGCGAGGATGGCGCTCGTACCGTCGTCGAGAACGGCGCGGAAATAGCGGCGGGGCGACAAGTCTCCCGGCAGCGGCTGAATCTCTCGCGGCGGGGGCGCCAGGGAATGCCAGGCGTCCCCGTATTCGATCGGCTGAGCCATGGAGGCCTCTCCTCGAAAGCGGGTACTGTACCATGCGGTCTCCGGCCCCCGAGCCTCGCGCGGCGAGCGGCGGAAAAGCCCGGGGAATGGGGGCTTGGCGCCGGTTGTTGCAGCCGGCGGAACGGTTTGACACCTCGTGGGACGGAGGCGATAATCGCCTCGGCCCATCGGCGCCAGAGAGCTCGTACGAGCCTGGAGGAAAGAAGCTGGACGACAAGCTCCATTCGATGCTGCGCGATCTGCGGCGAGCCCTCTCCGAAGCGATCTCGGAGTCGTCGGAGATCAACCGCACGCTGCGCAAGATCCGCGAGGAGGGCTACGCGCTCTACCTCCTGGTGGACTGCAAGCGCGAGGTCGAGGACGCCGACGCCGTCGCCCTGACCGCGCCGCGCTGGCCGACCTCGGGGGAGCCCGCCTTCCAGATCGACGGCCGGGACCTGAACTTCCTGAAGTCGATCGGCATCGATCCGACGCGGCGCCTCCGCCGCCGCCGGGTCAGTTGACCTTCCTCCCTCCGTCGCAGGGTCGCCGCGCAGGGCTGCCCCTCCTACAAAATGACTGAGATCAGCATCGACGAGCGCACGGATCTGCTCGGCCTCTCCCGCGAGCGCCTGGCCGAGGCGCTGGCGCCGGTGGTCGACCGTCCGTTCCGCGCCCGGCAGATCTATCAGGCCCTCTATGAGCGGGCGGTGCCCGACGTCGCCGCGATCACCGAGCTGCCCAAGGAGCTGCGCAACCGGATCGGCGAGCGCTTCCGCGTCGGCCTGCCGGAGATCTCCTCGCGCCACTTCTCGGCGGACGGCACCGGCAAGTACCTCTTCCGCCTGCGCGACGGCGCCACGATCGAGGCGGTCGACATCCCGGAGCGCCACCGCCGCACCTTCTGCATCTCGAGCCAAGCCGGCTGCGCCCTCGCCTGCGCCTTCTGCGTCACCGGCTACTGGGGCGCGGGGCGCAACCTGACGGCCGGCGAGATCGTCGGCCAGGTGCTGGCCATCCGCGCCGACCGCGACCTGCCGATGGAAGGTCTCAACATCGTCTTCATGGGCATGGGCGAGCCGCTGCTCAACCTGGAGAACGTCAAGGCGGCGCTCGACATCCTGACCGAGTGGATCTCGCCGCACCGCATCACCGTCTCCACCGTCGGCATCCTCCCGGGTCTCACGGAGATGGCGCGCTGGGAGCGCCGGCCGAACCTGGCGATCTCCCTCCATGCGCCCGACGAGGAAGGGCGCGGCCGGATCATGCCGATCAACCGCACCTATCCGCTCGCCGAGCTGATCCCCGCCCTCAAGCGCTATCCGCTGGAGAAGGGGCGCAAGCTGACCTTCGAGTACATCCTGATCCGCGGCGTCAACGATTCCCTCCAAGATGCTGACAAGCTCTCAAGGCTGCTGTCGAACCTCAGCGCCAAGGTGAACCTGATCCCGGTCAATCCCGACGCCGTCCTCGGCGACCGCATGGTGCCGCCGGACGACGACACCGTCGAGGCCTTCAAGGAGCGCCTGCGCAAGCGTGGCTGGATCGCCACCGTCCGCCGCCGTCGCGGTGACGACGTCAGCGCCGCCTGCGGCCAGCTCCGCGCCTTCGGCCGCGATCCGCGCGGGGTGCGGGCGCGCGCCAGACCCGTGATTTGAGGGGTCCGACCCGTGGGTCCCGGAGCACGACCCGAGGTTTGAGGAGTGCGACCCGTGGGTCAGGGAGTGCGACCCGAGGTTTGAGGAGCACGACCCGTGGGTCCAGGAGCACGACCCGTGAGTCGAGGACCGCGACCCGAGGTTTGAGGAGAGTGATCCGTAGGTCGAGGAACGCGACCCGTGGGTCAGGGAGTGCGACCCGCGGTTTGGAGGGCGGCCAGATCGAGCTCCGCGGAAGGCTCGGCGGCGCTCCCTTCATGGATTTCGAGGCTCGCGCCTGGAACCGGCATGCGGAACGTGAAGCGCGTGTTCTCCGCCGTGGAAGCCACCTCCAGCGAACCGCCATGGGCCCGGGCGATCTCCGAAGCGATGTAGAGACCCAGGCCGAGACCCTCCTGGCCGCGCCGGGCCGACGCCCGCGAGAAGGGGTGGAACAGGTGCGGCAGCGTCTCGGGCTGGATCGGCTCCCCCAGGTTCACCACGGAGAGCTCGAAACCGTCGTCGTCGCTCCGCGCGTGGACCCGGACCGGGCCGGTGGGATCGCCATGGGTGAGAGCGTTCGCCAGCAGATTGGAGACGAGCTGGGAGATGCGCGCGCCGTCGTAGGCCACAGGGCGGCTCAGGGCGATCTCGGTCAGGAGGTCGCGGTCCGGCCAGACGGTCCGTTGCTCGGCGACGACGTGCTCCAGGATCGCCTCCAGGTTCCCGTCGACGACCGGACTCAAGGAGAGCCCTCCCCCCAGCCGGCCGCGGGCGAAGTCGAGGACGTTGTCGATCAGCCCGGCCATCCGCGCGGCGCTCCGCCGGATCAGCGCGACGACCGGCATGGCCTTTTCGCCGACCGGCATCTTGTCCAGCACCGTCGCGCCGGTGGCGATCGCGGCCAGCGGACTGCGGAGGTCGTGGCCGAGGACGGCGATGAACTGCTCCCGCAGCTCCGCGGTCTGCCGCGCGTCCAGAAGGGCCTTCTCGCTGTCCTCCAGGCGATCCTGCGCGTCGAGATGGAAGGCGATCAGATTGGCGAACAGCTTGAACATTCCCATCGTCTCCGGCGTTTTGAGCCGGACCGGCCGGGGATCGATGGCGCACAGCGTGCCGAAAAACCGGCCGTCGGGGCGATGGATCGGCATCGAGATGTAACTCTGAAAGCCGTACAATTTCGGCGTGTGATGGCTGCAAAAGGCCCCGTCCTCCGCCACGTGATCGATGACCACGGGCTGGCCGCTGTCACGGATCTCGTCGCAGATGGTGGTCTTCACCGCGAGCTCGCCACCCGGCTGGAGGCCGAACTGGATGTCGTCGCGCACCGCGCAGGCGATCCAGCGATCGTGGGTGACTCGCGCCACCGCGGCGAAGCCCATCCCGGTCGTGCGGCACACGACGTCGAGGATCATCGGCACGGCGTCGATTCGCGCTATCGCGGCAAGGTCGTCCGCAAAGGTGTGCTCCACTCCGTTCCTTCCTTCTGCCGGGGCTTGATGAGATCTACTGTAGTCAGGCCGGAGGATGGCGTCAATCGGCGACGTCCGGGATCGCCCGACGTCTCCAGATGAAACCGAGATCCCGCCCCGCTTTCTTCCCTTCCCGCCGGTAGCTCCAGAGCGTCGCCTCGTCGCACCGCGTGCAGCGGGGGAGGACGACCACGTCGCCCACGCCGGCCCGGGCGAGCTGAAGGCGCGCCGCTCCCGGCAGATCGAGGTGAGGCTTGCCGGCCGGCCCCGGGATGGCGACCTCCGGGCCGCTCGCGTCGACGACCTGCCGCGCCACGTCGTCCCCGACCTCGTAACAGCAGGCGCCGATCGCCGGCCCGACCCAGGCGGTCCACTCCGCCGGCCGCCCCTTCAGGCGCTCCAGGGTCGCCGGGATGATGCCGCCCACGATCCCTCGCCACCCCGCATGGATCGCCGCCAGCCCCTCCGGCCCGGCGACCAGGACCGGCACGCAATCGGCGGTCATGATCGACAACGCGAGCCCCGTTTCTTCCGTATACAAAGCGTCCGTATACAAGGCGTCACCCTCGCCGCAGAATCCGGCATGGGCCGGCAAGGCGATCGCGGAGTGGATCTGCTTCGCCCAGGCCACCGGTGGCGCCCCCGGCTCGACACGATGCAGGACCTCCTCGCGATCGCCCGCGGGCCCGCGGCCGGTGAAGCGGACCTCGACGTCGCCGTGGGTGGCGCGCCAGGCCCAGGTGCCGGCTTGGAGGGTGGGGCCTTGGAGGAGGAGAGGTATACTGTGGAGTGCGGCGGCTCTCGGCATAGGCGTCTAGCTTGGTCCAGGTGGTTGCGAGGAGAAGGTCAACGGGAGTACATTGGCTTCAGGCTACGAAAAATAGGAACCAAATCCTAGCACTGAGAAAATGGCCCCGCCCAATCCCAGATTCATCTTCGTGAGCCATGCCGGTGAAGACACCTGGGTTGCTCGTCAGATTGCCAGGGAGATTTCGGCGTTGGGAGCGCGCCCCTTTCTCGACGAAGCAGACATAGATGTGAGGGACATTATTCGACTCAACGACGTAGGTCAGTACTTCGAGCAACTTGGCGCAAGAGTCGCGTTGGAGAAAAGCGATGGCCGAACAGCATAGTTTTGACGTTTTCGTTTCCTATGCCTCAAGCGACAAGCCTTGGGCGACCGAATTTGTCTCTGCGCTCAAGGAAGCGGGAGTCAAAATCTGGTTTGATAAGTTTGATCTGGTGCCTGGCGAACCCTGGCAGGAGCGTATTGGCGAAGCGCTCAGGGCTAGCCGGACGCTCGTAGTGGTTCTGAGTCCCCACAGTGCCGAGAGTCCTTGGACCTTCTTTGAGTTGGGAGCGGCGGTCGCGGACCACAAAAGAATTATTCCAGTTGCAAGAGAAGATATGGACTGGACACATCTACCGTCGCCCCTGAGGCATCTCCAGATCCTGCGGGAAACCTCGCCGCAAGAGGCCGGGCGCCGGGTAGCTGCCGTGCTCGAAAAGGAATCGCACGCGGCCTAACTGAAAGCGCCAGGACGCGCTCCTCTGGCGTAAGCTTTTCGTACCAGAATCGACCTTGGCGGTTCCTCGCTTGTCCCCGTTCTTCCATGACGGGATGCTACCACTCCCTGAATCGTCTCACCGCCTCGCCCGCCGCGCCTTCAGAATCGGCCCGATCTCGTCCGCGATCGCATCCGCCAGCACCTTCTGACCCTCGGCGTTGGGGTGAACCGTGTCGCTCTTGAGCGAGCGGTCGCGGAGGATCTTGCCGATGGCGTCCTCGACGACGGGGACGTGGTACTCCTTGCCCAGCCGCCCATAGATCCGCTGGTACGAGGCGCCGAAGGGCGCGTCGACCTCGACGAGCACGGGAACCACGCGGGCGCCGAGGAGCTTCTGTACGATCCGGCGCAAGGAGCGTTCGGTCTGTTCGGCCGGAACTTGGTGAAGGATGTCGTTGCCGCCGAGCTCCACGATCACCATCCAGGGATCGTCGGCGAGCACCTGATCCATGCGGGCCAGCCCTTGCGCCGCGGTGTCGCCCGAGACCCCCTCGTTGATCACCTCGACACCCAGCTTTCCCGCCAGCCGCTCCGGATATGCCTCGCCCGGTCCTGAACCGACACCCGCGGTGATCGAGTCGCCGAGACAGACGATCGTCTTGCCGGGCGAGTCCAGGTTGGGGACCTTGGACCGGCAGGCGGCGAGGAGGAGAAGGGCGACAACCGAGAGGAGCCGGCGCATGGCCTCTATTGCTCCTTCCCGCGGGCTCGTCGAAGCGAGCGGAGGTCGGCCCGGTCCTGGTCCCGGCCGGCGCTCTCCTTCTCCTGAATCAGATCCTCGAGCGAAAGGTAGTGGGCGTCCACATCGCCGAACTTCGCGTCCACCCGGGATGTCCACGCAGACGCGAAGTCGCGCCGGCTGGCGAGCCGCGAGAGGAGATCGATCCGCGAGGGCGCGACGCCGAGTTGGACGATACGGCCCGGAGCCGTGAGGTCCTCGACGGTCAGCCCCAGGTCGCTGCCAAGGAAGTTCCGAATGGCGATGAGAACCCGTTCCACGTTGTCCGGAGCCGGCTCGATGAAGACGTCGAAATCTTTGGTGGCCCTGGGCCGGGCGTGAAAAGCGACGGCGTGGGCGCCGATGATGAGGTATCTAGCGCCGCTTGCGTTCAATGACTCGACAAACTCTTCGTAGTCGCGGGATCTCATTCACGCCTCTCGCCTTGAGGGAGGAAAGCAGGCAGTCCTCGACGGCTCGCACGCGCTCCTCGGGTGTGAGCTCGTCGTACCAGAAGCGGAAATCCTGCTCTTCCGCTTCTTCCTGAGAGACGATCCGGGCCACCCAGGTCCGACCGTGGCGGTCCGTCGCTTGTCCCCGCTCTTCCATGGCAAGATGCTACCACCCTCGGGAGGACGCTGAAAAGCGGGCGATTCCAGTCAGTTTGGACGCGGCTCACGTATACAACTCGGACGAAGCAGAGGAGATCCGATGAAGATCTTTGGGATGATGGGACTCTTGTTGCTTTTCGGAACC
This sequence comes from Thermoanaerobaculia bacterium, assembly GCA_036271335.1. GTDB lineage: Bacteria > Acidobacteriota > Thermoanaerobaculia > Multivoradales > UBA5704 > DATARR01. The sequence goes on along the minus strand of DATBAW010000382.1, from coordinate 11,370 downwards.
GGCGCGGCGCTTCCGGCAGAGACGCCGGCCGTTCCGCTCGACATCAAGCTGGCGCACGGCGACGCGGCCGAGACGCAGACGCGCGACCAGCTTCAACGGCTGCTGCGGACCTACGACGTCACGCCATGGATCTTCACCCACTCCGTGATCGTCGACAGCGCACCGGGCACGATTCCGCACAGCCATCCGGTGCTCACCTTGAGCGTCCGCCATCGCAAGGACGACGATCTGCTGCTCTCGACGTTCATCCATGAGAACCTGCACCATTTTCTCGATCAGAACCACGAGAAGACCGAGGCCGCCAAGAAGGAGCTGCGCGCGCTGTTCCCCAAGGTGCCGGTGGGATATCCGGATGGCGCCGATTCCGAGGATTCGACCTACGAGCACCTGATCGTCTGTTATCTCGAATATCGCGCGGACAAGGTGATCTGGGGTGACCTGCGCGCGTTCCAGACCGTGCAGTTCTGGATGGTGGATCACTACCGCTGGATCTATCGCCAGCTCCTCGAGGAGGGATATCAGATCGGACCGATCGTGCAGAAGAACGGCCTCATCCCGGGCGCTCCGGCCGCGAAACCGGCGGCGCGGTGAAGGCCGCCGCCGCGACCCTCAGCATCGTCGCCGGATGGAACAGCGATGCCGGACGGTCGACCAGGTGGAGCACGCGCAGCAGGCGGTCGTAGTCCGCCGGCCGGGTGGTCGCCAGGCGGAAGACCTGCTTCGTGTAGAGCTGGAGGAGCGGCATCCAGAACGGGCGATGGCCGGCGAGGTGCGGGTAGCGCAGATCCTCGGAGGTGGCGAGCAGCCAGGGGGCGGAGACGATGCGCGCCTGCCTGCGCAGGAAGGGCCGGGGGTCCGCCGCGTGGCGGTCGCGATCCAGATAGTCCCCAAGCGCGCGGGCTTCGAGCGCCGAGACCGACATCCCCTGGCCGTAGACCGGGTCGAAGCTGCAGACGCTGTCGCCGATCGGCAGGAGCCCGGCGGGAAAGCGGCCGAGCGTCTCGTAGCGGGTCCAGCGCGCGTAGGGGAAGTGGAAGGTGCGGATCTCGGAGAGCGGCTCGGCGTCGCGGATGGCTTCGTACAGGATGGGCTCGGGGATCTTGCGCGCGAAGTCGAGCCAGCCGGCTTCGTCGGAGGGCGGAGCGCCGTCGCGGTATCCCACCAGCGTCACCATCCAGCGGTCTTCCTCCAAGGGGAAGATCAGGCCGGCGTTGGCGTCGATCGGCGGCGTGGGATAGGTCAGAAGAGCTTTCCAGGGGCGCTCGGATTCGCTCGGGATGCGCGCTGGTATGCGATACATCCGGGAGGCGTAGACCAGATCGATCGGGAGCCGCTTTTCCCGTGGCGTACCGTAGCCATGGGAGGCCAGGACGCGCGGGAGCTGCGATCCCCGGCCGGTCGCGTCGACGATCAGGTCCGCCGGCTCGACCGTTTCCTCCTCCGATCCGGCGGACCGGATTCGAACGCCGGTGGCGCGGCCGTTCTTGCCTTCGCTCTTCTTGATCTCGATCCCGGCGGCCGCCGTTTCGTAGCGGAAGGCGACGTTGCCGAGGCCGGCCAGACGCTCGCGGACGATCGATTCGAGAAACGGGCGGCTCTGCATGAGGATGACGAGATCGGGGCTGTCGTACCGGACCCGCCAGGAGCCGTGATGGCTCCAGGGGAGGTCGAGACCGAAATTGACGCGGTGGGAGCCGCGCGCCGCGAGCTCGCGGACAAGCCCGGGAAAGAGGGCCTCGAGCGCGATCTCGCCCGATTTGAGGAGGATGTGGGCGTGATGTCCCTGCGGGATGCCTTTGCGCGGCCCCGGCTCCGGCGCGGGATCCCGTTCGTAGAGCGTGACGCTCGCGAAGCGCGGCGCCAGGGCGCCGGCCGCCGCCAGACCGGCCATGCCGCTGCCGAGGACGGCGGCATGGCCTCTATGCTGTGAGCCGGAGCTTCGCATGGGCCTCCAAGGATAGCGCCCCATGCGCTCGACGGCGTCCTCCCCGGCAGCTACGAGAAGAAGCGGCGGACGAGGATCGCCTCGTCTCCCGTCGGCAGCAGGGTTCGCCAGGCCACCACCCAGGTACGGCCGGCCGCCGCGGCGGCGGCGCAGAAGTCACCGCGGGCTTGAATCGGGCTGACGCTCAGGTCCAGGACCGGGCTGGCGGCACCGGCCGGCGTCCGGAGTTGAAGGTTGAACCGCGAGGGGTGCGACGCATCGAAGGAGTCGAAGGCCCAGACGATCAAGGCGCGGCCCAGGCGATCCATCGCGACCGCGTCCGGGCCGAAGGAGGTTCCCCCGGAGAACGGCGGGGTCGGCGTGTCGAGAGTTGCCGCGGGCCCCGCGGGCTGCCCGGCGGCGGTGAAGAACTGCGCCCGGAGCGGACCTTTGAGGCCGCCCGGCTTGGGATCGAAGTCGATCCAGGCGAGGACGGTCCGGCCGTCCGGAGCCGAGGCGAGCTGGATCTCGCCGGCGATGCCGTCCGCGGGGCCGCTCTCCGGTCCCAGCGGCTTGCCCGAGGCGCCGAAGCGCCGCGACCGGTTGGTCCCGAGGGGGATCGGCCGGTACCAGTCGAGGGCGAAGGAGCCGTCGGTCGCCTGCGCGGCCTCGACGCACTGGAGGTTCGGAGTGGCCCCGCTGATCCGTGAGCTCGGCCCCGTGAGGCGTCCGCTGGCATCCAGGAGCGCGAAGCCGCAGCCTTTCGTCACCGGCCAGACGCCGACGTAGCCGCCGGTGCTCCGCGGGAAGAGCTGGCGCACGTAGGACGGCGTGGCGACGCGCGCCGGCGCGGCTGACGCAAGGAGCCGGCTGTCGAAACGCCAGGTCGAGCCCGCCGGAGCGGTCAGGAAGGAGCTCCAGGTCACGATGTCGCCCAGCGTTCCGCGGTTCTGGGCCTGGACTTCGAACAGGAAACGGCCGGTCAGCCCTCCGGCGTCGACGTCGATCGGCGCTCCCAAGGGGGCCCCGGTGCCATCGAACCGTTGGGCCAGGATCGATTGTGACGTGGACTCGGGAGCCTGCGACCAGACCACGGTGAAGCTCCGGTCGGCGTGGCCGATGACCTGCGGACATTGCAGCGCGAGCTCGCTGCTGCTGCCGGACACCACCACGGTCTCCGGGCCGAGCGGATCGAGCTGGGCCCGGGCCGGCCCGGCGAGGAGAGAGGAGAGGAGAGCGACAGCGAGGGCGGAGAGCTTGGAGGGATTCTTCATCATTTGATTGTGGGGTGGCGGGAAAGGCCTGTCAACGCAATTTACTGTCAATTTCTTGCGCTCTTGTGCCGGATTCGGTGTGCCGCGAGCCGTCTTTCGATCCCTCTCCCCGGCCACCGCCTGCGATAGACTGGACGCCTCATGGCGCACTCTGACCAGGAGGCTGGCTACGAGGCGGTCATCGGGCTGGAAGTCCATGTCCAGCTCCTGACCGAGACCAAGATGTTCTGCCGGTGCCTCAACCGTTTCGGGGCGCCGCCGAACACGCTCGTCTGCCCGGTCTGCCTGGGGCTTCCGGGCACGCTGCCGGTGCCGAACCGGCAGGCGGTCGACCTCGCGGTGCGGCTGGCCCTGGCGCTCGGCTTCGAGATCCGCGAGACCTCGATCTTCGCGCGCAAGAGCTACTTCTATCCGGATCTCCCCAAGGGCTATCAGATCAGCCAGTTCGACCGCCCGCTGGCCGAGAACGGCGCGGTGCCGCTGGCGCAGCACGACGGCCGGCCGGTGCGCGTCGAGCGCCTCCATCTCGAGGAGGACGCCGGCAAGCTCCTGCACGAGGCGCCGGGAGGCGGCGCGCTCCCCGGGCAGAGCCTGGTGGATTTCAACCGCTGCGGCGTGCCGCTGGTCGAGATCGTCTCGCGGCCCGACATGGCGACCGCCGCCGAGGCGCAGGACTATCTCCAGACCCTCCATCAGCTCCTCCTCTATACCGGCACGAGCGACGGCAACATGGAGGAGGGGAGCCTGCGCTGCGACGCCAACGTCTCGGTGCGCCGGCGGGGCGAGACGAAGCTGGGCACCAAGGCCGAGGTGAAGAACCTCAACTCTTTCCGCAACGTGGCGCGGGCGATCGAGCACGAGATCGGGCGCCAGACCGCGCTGATCGAGTCCGGCGGCCGGGTGGCCCAGGAGACCCGCAGCTTCGACGCCACGACCGGCACCACCCGGCTGATGCGGAGCAAGGAGGAGGCGCACGACTACCGCTACTTCCCGGAGCCCGACCTGCCCCCCCTGGTGGTGACGGCGGAGCGGATCGCGGCGATCCGCGCCGGCCTCCCCGAGCTCCCGTGGACGCGGCGGGCGCGCCTGGAGGCGCAGTACGGCCTGCCGTCCGCCGACGCCCGGGTGCTGACGCTGCTGCGCGAGCTGGCCGATTACTACGAGGCCGCCGCGTCCGCGTCATTGGGTAAACAGCGGTCGAATCCCAAGGCGATCGCCAACTGGGTGCAGGGCGAGGTGCTGCGGGACGTCCGCGAGCGCGCGAGGTCCCTGGCGAAGACGCTCGCGCCCGAGCGGCTGGCCGAGCTGGTGGCGCTGGTGGACGCGGGGACGATCTCGAACAGCGCCGCCAAGGAGGTCTTCGCGGCGATCGCGCCGACGGGCGAGGAGCCGGCGGCGGCGGTGGCGCGGATGGGCTTGGCGCAGGTCTCCGACGGCGGCCGGATCGAGCGCTGGATCGACGAGGTGATCGCGCAGAACCCGGCGCAGGTGGCGCAGTACCGGGCCGGCAAGGTCCAGATCGCCGGCTTCCTGGTGGGGCTGGTGATGAAGCTCTCGGGCGGCCGCGCCGAGCCGAAGGTCGTGCAGCAGCTGATGAAGCAGGCGCTGGAGCGGACGGATTGATGCGTCCCGAAACTGAAGAAGCCCCGCGCTTCGTAGGGGCGGCCCTATGTGGCCGCCCTGTTCCCCCATTCAGGGCGGCCACATAGGGCCGCCCCTACAGATCGCTCTCCTTGATCCAGTTCTTCCACGTCACCAAGCTCTACCCCGGGGGCCAGACGGCGCTCGACGAGGTGACGTTCGACATCGCCCGCGGCCAGTTCGTCTTCCTCACCGGCGCCAGCGGCGCCGGCAAGACGACGCTGCTGCGGATGATCTTCCGCGAGGAAGTGCCCTCTTCGGGACAGATCCTGGTCAACGGCCGCAACGTCTCGTCGATCCCGCGCAGCAAGATCCCCTACCTGCGGCGGACGATCGGCGTCGTCTTCCAGGATTTCCGGCTGATCGCCCGTAAGACGATCTTCGAGAACGTCACCTACCTGCCCCGGCTCCTCGGGGCCGATCTCCAGGAGCAGAAGCGGCTGGCCTATCAGGCGCTGCGCCGGGTGGGGCTCGCGCACCGGCTCAACGCCTTTCCGCCCGAGCTCTCCGGCGGCGAGCAGCAGCGGGTGGCGATCGCCCGCGCGCTGATCAACGATCCGGACATCCTGATCGCCGACGAGCCCACCGGCAACCTCGATCCGGATCTGTCGCGGGAGATCCTGCGGCTGTTCCTGGAGGTCAACCTGCGCGGGACCACGGTGATCCTCGCCACCCACGACCGCGACACCATCCAGCGCATCGGGCGCCGCGTGCTCACCCTCGACGGCGGTCGGCTGGTCCTGGACCAGGAGCTGATCGGCACCGATCCCCCGGCCCTCGATCCGCTGGCCGGAAACGCCGAGGTCGCCGTGCCGGACGACGTCGCCGACGTTCCCGATTCCCCCGAGCCCGCCGCGGAGGCGCCCGAATGAGCTTCCTCCAGGCGCTCCGCTACTTCTTCCGCGAGGCCGCGATCAACCTGCTGCGGGGTTGGAAGGTGAGCCTGCTCGCCATCCTGACCATCGCGGTCAGCCTGTTCATCGGCGGCGCCTTTCTGCTGGTGAGCGGTAACCTCTCGGCGTCCGTCGAGCGCTGGCGAGGGGAGATGCGGGTGGTGATCTACCTCAAGCCCGAGACCCCGGAGGCGGACCTGCGCCGGCTGGCCGCCGAGGCGGCGCGGGCGCCGGGGGTGATCTCGGTCGATCCGGTCACCGCGGCGGCGGCGCGCCAGCGCTTCCAGGAGATCTTCCCCAGCCTCTCCAACCTGGTCGCCGGCTGGAAGGAGGAGCCGCTGCCGGCCTCCCTCGAAGTCGGGCTCGACCCGCGGTCCGCGGCGGCGGCGCCCGGGCGCGAGGCATGGCTCGCCGAGTGGCGCCAGCGCCCCGAGGTGACCCTGATCGACGACGACCGCGAGTGGCTGAGCCAGCTGGCCACGGTCGTGGCGGTCGTGCGGGCGGTGGGTCTGGCGCTGGTCGCCGGCCTGCTCGGCGCGGCCATCTTCACCATCGCCAGCGTCATCCGGCTGACCGCCTACCTGCACAACGAGGAGACCGGGATCATGCGGCTGGTGGGGGCGACGGAATTCTTCATCCGCGGCCCCTTCTACGTCGAAGGGCTGCTCCAGGGGCTGATCGGCGGGCTGGTGGCGAGCGGCGCGCTCTGGGGCGCCTTCCAGGCGCTGCATGCCAAGGGGAAGGGCTCGCTCTTCTCCTCCGTGCTGGCGCTCGACTTCCTGGGGCCGCAGCAGGTGGCCTTCCTGATCCTCCTCGGCAGCCTCGCCGGCCTGTTCGGCGCCGTGGTCTCGCTCCGCCGGGAGGCGCTGTAAGCTTTTGCGAGAGGAATTCCCTCGACGGAATGTGATCCGAAGAGCGGGGAATGACTGATTCCCTGAGGCAATGGATTCCATTCCCCGGAATGTGCAAGATCCGGAAGGCCTTCGAGACCCGTTCCCTCCTCACCGGACGGTTCTCCCAGTGGGGAATGAGCCGTTCTCCATCCTTAAAGAAGTGCAAGGCGCAGGGAATGCGGTCCGGTGGACGCCTGGCGCCATTCGAAGGGGAGGAAAAGGGGTGTCAGGAGCGGGGAATGTGGATCGAAGCCGTCTCGACAAATTCCGAGGCCCGGGGAAAGCGGCTCGAAGCGCAAGGAACACGGCGCGAAGAGGTCGTTGAATGACGCGAAACCCTTTCCGGAAGGGAAAAGGAAGGGGGAATGAATCTTTGCTAAGCTCCGCCGCATGGCCACCATCTACGACTTCTCCGCCAACACTATCGACGGGCAGCCGCAGTCTCTCGACGCCTACCGCGGCGAGGCGTTGCTGATCGTCAACGTCGCAAGCCAGTGCGGCTTCACCCCGCAGTACACCGGTCTCGAAGCGCTCTACCGCAAGCACAGGGACGAGGGGCTCGCCATCCTCGGTTTCCCCTGCGACCAGTTCGGCCACCAGGAGCCGGGTGACGAGGCGGAGATCAAGAGCTTCTGCTCGCTGCATTACGACGTCACCTTCCCGCTCTTCGCCAAGATCCGCGTCAACGGTGACGATGCGCACCCGCTCTACAAGTTCCTCAAATCGGAGAAGAAAGGGCTGCTGGGCAGCGAAGCGATCAAATGGAACTTCACCAAGTTCCTGGTCGACCGCCACGGCAACGTGGTGAAGCGCTATGCGCCGCAGGACAAGCCGGAAGACCTGGAGAAGGATCTGCAGCCGCTTCTCGAGGCGCGATGAGGACCCTTCTCCCTGGCGCCTCTCGAATCGGGTAAGATCCCCCGCTATGGCCCAGGCTCTCACGAAAAACATCGAGGAGCTCAACCGCCGCCGCGCCGCCGCCGGGCTGGGCGGCGGCCAGGAGCGGATCGACAAACAGCACGCGGCCGGCAAGCTTACCGCCCGTGAGCGGATCGAGCTGCTGCTGGACGCCGGCTCGTTCGTCGAGATCGACGCCCTGGTCACCCACCGCTGCCGCGACTTCGGGATGGAGAAGGTCAGCATCCCCGGCGACGGCGTGGTCTGCGGCTACGGCCGGGTGGCCGGCCGGCTGGTCTACGTCTTCGCCCAGGACTTCACCGTCTTCGGCGGCTCGCTGTCGGAGACCAACGCGGCGAAGATCTGCAAGGTGATGGACCTGGCGGTCGAGAACGGCGCGCCGGTGATCGGCCTCAACGATTCGGGCGGCGCCCGCATCCAGGAGGGGGTCGCCTCGCTGGGTGGCTACGCGGACATCTTCCTGCGCAACACGCTCGCCTCGGGAGTGGTGCCACAGCTCAGCGCCATCCTGGGGCCCTGCGCGGGGGGCGCGGTCTATTCGCCGGCGATCACCGATTTCATCTTCATGGTCGAAGAGACCAGCTACATGTTCGTCACCGGGCCCGACGTGATCAGGACCGTCACCCACGAGGAGGTCAGCAAGGAGGAGCTGGGGGGAGCCTCGACGCATGCGGCGAAGAGCGGCGTCTGCCACTTCACGGTGCCCAACGACGCCGCCTGCCTCGCCGCCATCCGCGAGCTCCTCTCCTACCTCCCCAGCAACAACCTCGACGAGCCGCCGCCGGGCACCAGCGAGGACGATCCGGGCCGCGAGTCCGCGGCGCTCGACACCCTGGTCCCCGAGGACCCCAACAAGCCGTACGACATCAAGCAGCTGATCGCCGAGGTGGTCGACGACGGCCGGTTCTTCGAGGTCCACGGGCAGTACGCGCGCAACATCGTGGTCGGCTTCGCGCGCATCGGCAACCGGAGCGTGGGGATCGTGGCCAACCAGCCGGCCTGGCTGGCGGGGGTGCTGGACATCGACGCCTCGCTGAAAGGCGCGCGCTTCGTCCGTTTCTGCGACGCCTTCAACATCCCGCTGGTCACCTTCGAGGACGTACCAGGGTTCCTCCCCGGCACGGCGCAGGAGTACGGCGGGATCATCAAGCACGGGGCGAAGCTCCTCTACGCGTACGCCGAGGCGACGGTGCCGAAGGTGACCGTGATCACCCGCAAGGCCTACGGCGGCGCCTACTGCGTGATGTCGAGCAAGCACTTGCGGACCGACGTGAACTTTGCCTATCCCACGGCCGAGATCGCCGTGATGGGACCGGAAGGGGCGGTGAACATCCTCTACCGGCGCGAGCTGGAGGAGGCGGGCGCGGACGCGCCGCGCGTGCGGGCGGAGAAGGTGGCCGAGTACCGCGCCAAGTTTTCGAACCCTTACATCGCCGCCGAGCGTGGCTTCGTGGACGCGATCATCGAGCCGCGCCGGACCCGGCCGGAGATCGTGCGCGCCCTGCGGCAGCTCGGGGCCAAGCGGGCGAGCGTGCCGCCGAAGAAGCATGGCAACATTCCTTTATAGGGCGTTCAGTCGGGCAGTCAACCGGGTCGTCCAGGGAGCCCCGGAGCCGGAAGTCCTCTGTTTTTGTTGACATCCGGGCGGCGCCTGCGGCAAGCTGGCACCGCCCGAAAGTGAGGAGATCAGCGAATGCCGAGACCGGGCCGGGTTCTGTCCAAGGAGAGGACATGAGAGAGCGAGATCGTGAGCTGAAGCGCCGGCGCCATCGCCGGTCGCAGCGGTTGAAGCAGCAGAAGCCGGCCGAGGAGGCGCATCGCGTCGCCGAGCGGTCGAGCGGCTCGAAGCGCGTGGTCAAGAAGCCTGCCGCGGCGCCGGCCGAAGCCTCCGCTTCCCCCACCAACGCGGCTCTGGCCGAGCCCCCCGCCGAGGCGCCGAAGAAGAAGCCCGCGGCGAAGAAGGCGCCGGCCAAGAAGGCCGTCGCTCCCGTCCCGCCGGCGGACGAAGGCGGCGAGCCGCCGGAGGAGCCGCAAGGGGCCTGACCCCTTCCTCCCCACCGCCGCCTCGCCCCCCACCTCGCCCAGGTGAACGCCGGAAGTCGCCCCGCCGCGTCTTCCGGCGCTGTTACTTCTCAATGCAGGAGCTCGCGATGTCCGACTTCCGTTCGCTGAAGGCCGTTGATCCCGACATCCATCAGGCGATCGCCGACGAGCGTGGGCGCCAGAACTTCGGGCTGGAGCTGATCGCCTCCGAGAACTTCGTCAGCCGGGCCGTGATGGAGGCCACCGGCAGCGTGCTCACCAACAAGTACGCCGAGGGGTATCCCGGCCGGCGCTACTACGGCGGCTGCGAGTTCGTCGACGTCGTCGAGCGGCTCGCCATCGCCCGCGCCAAGGAGCTGTTCGGCGCCGAGCACGTCAACGTGCAGCCGCACAGCGGCACCTCGGCCAACATGGCGGTCTACTTCGGCTTCCTGAAGCCGGGCGACAAGCTGATGGGGATGGACCTCTCGAGCGGCGGCCACCTTACCCACGGCCATCACCTCTCCTACTCGGGGCGCGACTTCCAGGTGATCGCCTACGGCGTCGACCGCGAGACCGAGACGATCGACTACGACGCGGCCGAGCGGCTGGCGGTGGCGGAGAGGCCCAAGCTGATCATCTGCGGCGCCTCGGCCTACAGCCGGGTGATCGACTTCGAGCGCTTCCGCGCCATCGCCGACAAGGCGGGCGCCCTGCTGATGGCGGACATCGCCCACATCGCGGGTCTGGTCGCTGCCGGGCTCCACCCTTCGCCGATCCCTCATTGCCACTTCGTCACCACCACCACCCACAAGACGCTGCGCGGTCCGCGGGCGGGCATGGTGATGTGCAAGGAGGAGTTCGCCAAGGACCTCGACCGCGCCGTCTTCCCCGGCATCCAGGGGGGGCCGCTGATGCATGTCATCGCGGCCAAGGCGGTGGCGTTCAAGGAGGCGCTGTCGGACGATTTCCGCGTCTACCAGCGGCAGATCACGCTCAACGCCAAGGCGCTCGCGGCCCGGCTCTCCGGCCTCGGCTTCCGCATCGTCTCGGGCGGCACCGACAACCACGTCTTCCTGCTCGACGTCACCAGGGCGGGTCTGACCGGCAAGGTCGCCGAGAAGGCGCTCGACGCCGCCCACATCACGGTCAACAAGAACACCATCCCCTACGATCCCAACCCGCCCCTGGTCGCCTCGGGAATCCGCCTCGGCACTCCGGCGCTGACCACCCGCGACATGAAGGAGCCGGAGATGGACCTCGTCGGCGGCTTCATCGGCGAGATCCTGGACGCTCCCGAGGACACCGGGGTGCGGGAGAGCGTGAAGGGGAAGATCCGGGATCTTTGCGAGCGGTTCCCTCTGTATGACCCGTTGATGTAGATCCAGAACGTCCGTGGCTGGCGGGGCGGGGTGCGCTTCGAAGCCTCACCCCCGGCCCCTCTCCACTTCGTGGAGAGGGGGGACGCGACCCGAGATTCTGTACAACTTCGCATCGCAGGGCCCTCCCTCTCCCTCTGGGAGAGGGATCGAGGGTGAGGCTTCGGAGCGCAGGCCGCCCCAGAGGGCAAAGCCTCGATGGGTCAGGTCCGCGCCCGTACCCGCGTCCGCACCTCGCCAATCAAAAAGATCGACCCGCACGCCACCAGAATCTCTCCGCCCAGCCCGAGCGCCCGGTCGAGCGCCCGCTCGCGGTCCGGCTCGACGATCACCTCGCCCACGTGGCCCACGAGCAGCGCCGCCAGCTCTGCCGGGTCCTTGGCGCGTGGGCTCGCCGGGGTCGTGAGGACGATCCGGCGAGCGCGG
>DATBAW010000381.1:0-4273 GCA_036271335.1 Thermoanaerobaculia bacterium | reverse complement strand
TGAATCAAGATTGACAACTTATCCGGCCGGTCTGAAGATGGGCTCCGGAAGGAGATCGATCATGGACACGCAGATCAACCAGGGATTGGAAGGGGTCGTGGCCGCCGCGACCCGTTTGAGCCGTGTGGACGGCGAGGCGGGAGTGCTGATTCTCGCCGGCTTCCCAGTGGAGGAGATCGCGCCCCGGGCCACGTTCGAGGAGATGGCCTGGCTGCTCTGGCAGGGGGACCTGCCGGCGGCCCCGGAATTGGAGGACTTCCGTCGTCGCCTGGCCGGCCGGCGGGCTCTGCCGGCGGCGACGCTCGAATTGCTGCGCGCGGCCGCCCGGCAGCGGGTGCCGGCGATGGACGCCCTGCGCATGGCCGCCGGCACGCTCAGCTTGGTGGAAGGAGCGGGGAGCGATCCCAGAGCGGATGCCTTGCTGCTGACGGCGACCTTCCCCACGATCGTGGCCGCGTACTGGCGGCTGCTCCGCGGCGAGGAGCCGCTGGACCCTCGCGAGGACCTCGGCCACACGGCGAATTTCCTCTACATGCTCGCCGGCGAGGAGCCGTCGGCGGAGCGGGCGCGGGGATTGGAGACCTACCTCAACACGGTGACTGACCACGGCTTCAACGCCTCGACCTTCACCGCCCGGGTGATCGTCTCCACCCGTTCGGACCTGATCTCGGGCATCACCGGCGCCGTGGGAGCGCTGAAGGGCCCCCTGCACGGCGGCGCTCCCGGCCCCGCGCTCGACATGGTCTTCGAGATCGGAACGCCGGAGCGGGCGGAGGGAGTGCTGCGCGAGAAGCTCGGCCGCGGCGAGCGGCTGATGGGTTTCGGCCACCGCGTCTACCGGGTGCGCGATCCGCGGGCGGACGTCCTCGCCGCGGCGGCGGAGCGCTTCTACGGCCATGGCGGCGACCGGGGGCTCTACGACTTGGCGCGCTCGGTGGAGGCCACGGCCCTGCGCCTCCTGCACGAGCGCAAGCCGGACCGTCGGCTCGACACCAACGTCGAGTTCTACACCGCCCTCCTGCTGCACGGCCTCGGGCTGCCCACCGAGCTGTTCACGCCGGCCTTCGCTGTCGGCCGCGTCGCCGGCTGGACGGCCCACGCTCTGGAGCAGCTAGCCACCGGACGGCTGATCCGGCCGCAGTCGGCCTACGTGGGGGAGCGGGACCGGCGTTGGGTGCCGGTGGCGGAGCGGACGGGGGCGCCCGTGGCAATGGCGTGATCCCTCTCGGCGGCGTTGAGAGCTCCGCTGAATTCAGATCTCCACATTTCCCTTCGGGCACGCCAGCGAGATCCGGATCCGCAGCTCTTTTCCCTGCTTCACCTCGATCTGCAGCCCCGCGTCCCGCAAGGACTGCCGCAGGGCATCCGGGGCGGGATCTTCGAGGACGAAGCCGGTCAGCCGGCATCCTCCCGGCGAGGTCGCCGACGGATGCGCGGCACCCTGGCCCCACTCGATGAAAAAGGGGAGGAGCGGGCTCGCCGACGGCGCGAAGGAGAGCGTCTTCCAGGTCAGGCGAGAGCCGTCCGGCAGGTTGCGGCCCCCCGGACGGATCTCGTCGGTCTTCGGCCCCCGGCCGCGCAGGCTCTGTTGCAGGGCCTCCAGGTCATCGGAATGCACCGCCCAGCCCACCGGCGTGAGCGCGGTCAGGCGGCCCAGCTCGGCGGCTTCCGGATTGCCCGCTTCCGCTGGATTGGGGGCGACGATCTCCAGGTAGTGATGGTCGCCCAGGGACATCAGGGCGTTCTGCGTGCCCCGTCCCGGATGGGCGCCGCCGAAGACGGCGCGCACGCCGGTCTGGCGCTCGAGCTCGGCGACCCCGCGTTGCAGATCGTCGATGCCCAGGACCAGGTGATCGATTCGCGACAGGTCTGGGGTCACGGGCAGGCTCCTTTTTCCCCGCGCGGTTCCCGCGCAGGCCAGGCACAGCAGGACGACGACGGCGGCGAGGCTCCGACGGGCGACGATGATCATCGGTCTGCTCCGATCTCGCGGAAGGGGACGCGCACGTTCCCGGCCGGCTTGTAGAGGCGGCCGGCGGCGAAGCGCTCCGGATCGAGCCCGGCGTGGAGCAGCGCTTCCACTCCCGCCTGCGCGATGGTGGCCGCCAGCCGCTCGCCGGGGCAGGCGTGGCCGCCGGCGCCGAAGGTGAAGATCCGCCGGTCGGTCCGGAACGGGTCGAAGCGATCCGGGTCCGGATTGGCCGCCGGATCGCGGTCGGCCGCCGCCAGCACCACCAGGATGGCATCCCCCTCCTTCATGGCCTCGCCGGCGACGATGCCGTCCCGGGCGACGAAACGGCGGGTGTTCTGGACCGGCGGATCGAAGCGCAGGGTCTCCTGCACGACCTGGGAGAGCAGACCCGGATCGACGGCTCTCTCGCGCAGATCCCCGTCCGCGGCGAGGGCGATCAGGGTGTTGCCGATCAGACCCGCCGTAGCGTCGTAGGCCTGGAACAGGAGGCCGATGCCGTTGGCGGCGATCACGGTGTCGTCGCCTCGCCCGACCTGCCTGGCCGCAGCGGCCAAGGTCGTCAGGAGACCTGCCGAGGGCGAGGCCAGGAGCGAGCGGAAGAGGGCGAGCAGATGGCCGGCCGCCTCCTTGCCCTCCGCCAGCACCGCCGGCGAGGCGCCGGGCGTGGCCGCCGCCACGAAGCCGCGGTTCCAGAGGACCGTCCGCTCCAGGTCCTGCTCGGGAACGCCGAGCAGGCTGCCGAGAACCATCCCGGAGAGGCGGAAGGCGAAGTCCGCCGGATTATTGACACCAGGGACGCCGCCAACGAGCGCGCGCGCCCAGCGGCGGCCCGGCTCGGCGACGCTCGCCGGGTCGAGAGCGTCCAGCACCGTGGCGAGGGCGCCGCGGAAGGGGCAATGGCCCGGGCCGTCGTTCATCCGGATGAAGTGGCCGAAGAGCTCGCCGGCGGGGGAGCCGAGGAGCGCCCGGGGGACCGGCTCGGCCGGTGGCCGCACCCGGCAGAGGTCGCTGGCCAGCACGGCGGTGACCGCCGCGGCGCTCGACGCCACCCAGAGGCTCAGCGTCTCATCGCGGTAGAGCGGCCGGTGGGCCACCAGCTCGGCATAGAAGGGGTAGGGGTCGGGGTGGGTGACGGCGGCGATCGGATCCCGGGGCCAGTCCATGAGGGAGGAGGATAGCGCGCCGGCGGTTCCGTGCAACCCATTGCCGTCCCGCCTCGCGCCGTGAAACGAAACGCCGGCCGGCGTCAACTCTGGGTGACAAGCTCGAAGCGGGTTCGAATGCTAGGCTTCATCACCTCAAGGAGCGTGACGGATGGGCGGAGTGGGTTTTCTGATCACCGGCCTTGCGGTCATCGTCGCCTTTCTGACGCGCCAGCGTCTCAAGGATCTCGAGGGGGTCGTCCAGTCGCAGGCCGAGACCCAGCAGGAGCTTCAGCGCCGGATCGCCTACCTGGAGAAGGCCCGATTCCAGGAGGCTTCCGCGGCGGCCGCCGCCCCGGCGAAGGAGCCGGCTCCGGTGGTGGCACCGCCCCCGGTCGTGGCGCCGCCTCCCCCCGCCGTGGCGACCGCTCCGGCCCCCGTGCCGGCGAGCGTCCGTGCGCCGGAGCCTTCCGTTGCGCCGCCTCCGGCCCCGCCTCCGTTCCTGGCGCCCGCGCCACCCGCGGTTCCGAAGCCGGTGCCCGCCGCCGCACCTCCAGCTCCATCTTCATCCCCATCTTCACCTCCATCCCCGCCGCCCCAGCGGCCGGCGCCGACGCTCCTGCCCGCGCCGAGGTTCGCGACCGCCGAGCCGCGTCCCCCTTTCGACTGGGAGAGCCTGGTGGGGGTCAAGCTGTTCTCCTGGATCGCCGGCATCCTCTTCGCCCTGACCGCCATCACGTTCCTCCGCTACACGGTCGACCACGGCTGGTTGACGCCGCCGATCCGCATGGCCATGGGAATGCTGATGGGCACCGGCCTGCTGGCGCTCTGCGAGCACCGGGCGGCGCGGCGCTACGCGATCACCGCCAACGCCCTGGGAGCGGCGGGGATCGTGGCCCTGTTCTCCACCTTCTTCGCCGCCCACACCCTCTGGCACCTGCTCGGGTCCACCCCCACCTTTGTCCTGATGGTGTTGGTCACCGGAGTGGCGGTCGGGCTGTCGATCCGCCACGACGCTCTGTACATCGCCCTGCTCGGCCTGGTCGGCGGCTTCGCCACGCCGGTCCTGCTGTCGAGCGGCGAGGACCACCCGTTCGCCCTCTTCGGCTACCTGCTGCTGCTCAACGCCGGCCTCGCCTGGGTGGCGCTGCGGAAGTCC
>DATBAW010000380.1:0-18782 GCA_036271335.1 Thermoanaerobaculia bacterium | reverse complement strand
CCTTCGCGCCAGAGCTTCTCGCCGTCGAGCGGCGGCTCGACCTCGCGTTCGCTGACGGCCAGCCGCACCACCGAGATCTTGGCCGCGAGCTTCGCGGGCATCCGGCTGGCGAGCGCCTGGCGGTCCCGCTCGCAGACGACGAGCAGGCGCGCGGAGCGCTCGGCCAATCGCCGCTCGGCGAGCGCGAGACGCCGCGCTTCGAGCCCGAGGAGCGGCGCCAGCCACCAGCGGTCCACCGCCGCCCGCTGGGAGAGATTGAGAGCAAGGCTGTCGATCAGGTCGACGATGAAGGGCGTGCCGCCCAGGTCTTCGGCGTGGATCGCCAGGCGGACGAGCTGGAGGATGCAGAGGTCGTGTTCCGGCGCCAGCGCGCGGAGCTTCCGGCTCAGGTCGGGCTGATAGAAGAGGCCGGTCTGCAAGGGCAGGCGCCTGGCGACCGCCCGCGCCATCCCGCGCAGCCTGGCCATGCCGCCGGCCTCGTAAAGCTCGATGCGATAGGGCACGTCCGCGGGCGGCGCCGGCTGACCCGCGATCGGCGCCGGCGTCAGGAGCGTCACCGCGTGCCCGGCCGCCAGGATGTCGAGCATCTGCAAGGCCCGCATCTGATCTCCCTTGCGGGGTGGCCAGGGATAGCGGGAGGTGACGAGGAGGAGCTTCATCCGGCGCGACCTTCCGCCGCCGCGATTACACCAGCTTCAGGAGATGGCCGAGCTTCTCGCGCTTGGTGCGGAGATATTCGCGGCTCGAATCCGTGGGCGGCACTTCCAGGGGGACGCGCTCGACGATCTCCAGCCCGTAGCCGTTGAGGGCGATGTACTTGCTGGGGTTGTTGGTCATCAGCCGCATCTTGCGGACGCCGAGGTCGCGGAGGATCTGGGCGCCGATGCCATAGTCGCGCTGGTCGGGGCGGAAGCCGAGCCGCTCGTTGGCCTCCACGGTGTCGTGCCCCTGCTCCTGAAGCTCGTAGGCGCGCAGCTTGTTCAGCAGGCCGATGCCGCGCCCTTCCTGGAGCAGATAGAGGAGCACCCCCTTGCCCTCGGCGGCGATGTGCTGGAGGGCGCGCTCGAGCTGCGGGCCGCAGTCGCAGCGGCAGGAGCCGAAGATGTCGCCGGTCAGGCACTGGCTGTGAACGCGCACCAGGGTCGGCTGCTCGGGATCGAGCTCGCCCATGACCAGGGCGACGTTCTCGTCGCCCGTCTCGTCCGCGCGGTAGGCATGGATGCGGAAATCGCCGTGGATCGTCGGCAGTTTCGGCGAGGCGACCTTGCGCACCAGCGTCTCGTGCTGCAACCGATAGCTGATGAGATCGGAGACGGTGATCATCAGCAGACCGTGCTCGCGGGCGACCTTGACGAGGTCGGGGACGCGGGCCATGGTGCCGTCGTCGTTCATGATCTCGCAGATCACGCCGGAGGGGTTGAGGCCTGCCAGGGTGGCGAGGTCGACCGACGCCTCGGTCTGTCCGGCGCGCTTGAGGACGCCTCCCTTGCGGGCGCGCAGAGGGAAGACGTGACCGGGGCGCAGCAGATCCTCCGGCCGGGTCGCCGGATCGATGGCGGTGAGGATGGTGGCGGCGCGGTCGGCGGCGGAGATGCCGGTGGTCACCTTGCCGCGGGCCTCGATCGAGATGGTGAAGGCGGTGCCGAAGGTCGAGGTGTTGTCCTCGACCATCAG
The DNA here is from genome assembly GCA_036271335.1 of Thermoanaerobaculia bacterium. Classification (GTDB taxonomy): domain Bacteria; phylum Acidobacteriota; class Thermoanaerobaculia; order Multivoradales; family UBA5704; genus DATARR01. Next base: position 17,108 of record DATBAW010000380.1, on the reverse strand, counting down.
CGGCAGGTCGAGGGCGCGGCACTGCTCCTCGCTCATCGCGAGGCAGATGAGCCCCCGGCCATGCTTGGCCATGAAGTTGATGGCCGCGGGCGTCACCTTCTCGGCGGCGATCGCCAGATCGCCCTCGTTCTCGCGGTCCTCGTCGTCGACGATGATGACCATCTCACCGTGACGGAAGCGTTCGATCGCCTCCTCGATAGGGGCGAAGGGAGTCTCGTTGGTCATGGGTTCGGCAGGCTTTCTCGCCGGAATGGGCGTAGGAAGGGTCGTCGCGAGCAGTCTACGCCGCGACCGGGGAAGGGTCAACCGGAGCGGACCTTTCCCTACAGAGCTATCGTAGGCGCGATCCCTTCGAGCCTTGTTGGATCAGTCCCCGCAAGGCTTCGTTCACTGAAGCCGCGTCGGAGAAGACCTCCGCGACGTCCGGATCAAGGATGACGAGCGTGCTTCCTTCCGAGAAGCGATCGGCATATTTTCCCTGAACACCGCCGCTGAAGTCATACTCTTCCCGCATCTCGGAGTCGTTTTCATCTGGCTGGACCTTGCTCATACTGCCTCCGTTCATGACGGTTCGCTTCTCGCGCAGTGATGATTCGAATCGCCTCGTCCGTCTCGACATGGACAAGCGCTTCTCAGAACGGATTCCCGATGTTCACGAACAGCGCGTAGGGCGACTCGCCGTGCTCGCGGTCGAGCTTGAAGCCGATGCCGGCGCGGACGGGACCGATGGGTGAATTGTAGCGGGCGCCCAGGCCGACGCCGTTCTTGAGCTCGCCGATCCGGATCGAGCGCCAGTCGGCCCAGACGTTGCCGCTGTCGAAGAAGAGCGAGCCGCCGAAATCGCCGTAGACCGGGAAGCGATATTCGAGATTGAGGAGGAGCAGGCCGTCGCCGCCGACCGGCACGTAGCCGCCGCCGTTCGGGTTGAGGAACAGCGTCTGCCCCCGGATGCCCAGGTCGTCCTGCGAATAGGCGCGGTTGGTGGCGTCGCCGCCGGCGAAGAAGCGCTCGGCGATCGGGATGTTGCGGCTGGGAAAGTCGAGGTCGATGCCGCCCGAGCTGGGGATCGCCTTGTAGGGGTTGATGCTGCCGAAGCGGACGCTGGCGGCGAGCACCCCCGGGCGGCCGAGATTGTAGTAGCCGGTCTGCTGGAGGAAGACCTTGAGGAACTCGGTGTCGGTTTGGAAGGCCAGCGACGGAAAGGCGTACTGCACCTGCGCCAGCGAGCTCCAGCCGCGGGTGGGCGAGATCGGATCGTCGCGGCGGTCCCAGAAAAAGCTCGGCACGAAGCTGGTGACCTGATAGGGCTGATCGAGCCGTTCGATGGCGTTGGAGGCGATGCCGGGATCGACGCTCGGCTCGACGATCCGGTAATCGAAGCCGAGGCTGAAGCGGCGGTTGCCATAGATGCGCACCGCCTCGATGCGGGCACCGTAGCGAGTGACCTGGTACGGGCGGTCGACCGGCGCCTCCTCTTCGTAGAACACGGTCGAGGTGAGCGAGACCGGATAGTTGCCGAGGTAGGGCTGATTGAAGAGGATGTGGAAGCTCTTGTCGCGCTGGCTCCAGCGCAGGTCGGTCCGCAGGCTGTAGGCGAGGCCGCCGATGTTGTTGTCGGTGAAGGAGAGCGAGCCGCGGACTCCGGTCTCCGAATCCCAGCCGACGCCGTAGAGAACGCTGCGCGCCTTGCCCTCCTCGACCCGGATCAGCACGTCGCGCTCGGTCTCGTCGAGGCTGGCGGGGACGAGCTCCACCTGGACTCGCGAGAAGATGCCCAGGCGGTAGAGGTTGCGCTCGGTCACGAACAGCTTGGCCTGGCTGACGGGCTCGCCGTGCTCGAGGCCGAGGGTGCGGCGGATCACGTCCTCGCGGGTCCGCTCGTTGCCGCGTACGAGGATACGGTCGACGACCTGCCGCGGCCCCTCGAGCACCTCGACCGTGACGTCCACCAGGGTGTGATCGGGGTTCCAGTCCTGACGGGCCGAGAGCTGGGCACGGGCGTAGCCCATGGTGGCGTACTTCTCTCGCAGATCGTCGAGCGTGTTGTCGAGGAGAACGGGGTGGAACCCTTTCCCTTCCTGGAGCGGCAGCGTCTTGCGCACCGTCTTCAGGTCGAGCGCCGTCACCCCTTCGAAGTCGAGCTTTACCAGGCGTTCCCGCGGCCCTTCCTTGATCGGGATGACGAGCCGCAAAGCCTCTCCCGTCTTCTCGACCTTGGGCGGGCCGACCTCGGCTTGCGCGTAGCCGCTCAGGGCATAGAGCCGCCGCAGGTTGTCGAGGTCGTCGTCGAGATCCGTCTGCACCAGGCGGCCGCTGCCGCGATGCAGGAGGACCGGCGGGGAGGTCTTCAGGATGGGGCGCAGCTTGGCGTCGGGGATCTCCTGGTTGCCCGTGAAGACGATCTCCTTGAGCGTGTAGACCGGGCCGGTGACGATGTCGAAGGTGAGCACGAGCTTGCCGTCGGTCGTCTGCTCGCCGGTGTCGACGCGCACGTCGTAATGCCCCTGCTGCTGGAAGTAGGTCTTCAGGCGGTTCTGCGCCTGGAGCACCAGGGCTTCGTCGTAGCCGGACTCGCCGAGGAAGGGGAGCAGCCCCTCGCTGCGCAGCTTCTTCTCGTCGGCTCCCTTGACGACGAGCTCGATCTTGGGACCGATGGTGATCGGATAGGTGAGCTTGACGGTCTCGCTCCTGGAATCCCTGGAAGCCTTGGCCTCGATCTCCTCGTGCGGCGGATCGACCCGGGTCTGACCGTAACCCTGGCGGATTAGCCAGCTCTGCAGCCGCTCGGCGTCCTCGCCGGCGGTGCGGCGGCTGAACGGGTCGCCGGGCTTGAGCCGGAGCTGCTTGACGAGCTGGGCCGCCTGGAAGGGGTCGACGGGATGATCGAACGCGATGGTGCTCACGGTGGAACGCGGACCGCTGACGCAGTGATAGGTGACGACCGACCGGCGGCGCACCGGATCGGTCTCGACGGCGACCCGGACCCGCGAGTGGAAGTAGCCGCTGCGCTCGTAGAGGTTCTCCAGCGCGTTGACGCCCTGGAGCACTTTGTCCTCGGAGAGCGGCTGCGCGTCTCCCTGCGGAACGGCCCGCCGCAGGTCGTCCTGCGGCAGCCCGAGCTTGCCGGTGATCCGGACCTGCGAGACCTGCACGACGGCGCGGAAGACGACGATCGCGACGACTCCGCCGCGCTCCGGATCGTCCCGCGTGTAGATCTCGGTCTCGGCCGCCGCGCCGCTCGCCTGGAGGTTGCGCAGCGTGTGCCGGATCCTCTCCTCGCTCAGCGGCTCCCCCACCTCGGCCTCGATCAGGTTGGAGAAATCCTCCGCCGGACCGAGCGGCGCGTCGCTGCGGATCTCGATTTCGGTCACCAGCGGCCCGGTCTCCGCCGGCGCCTGCGGAGTGGCGGCCTCGGGAGCGGCGGGGGCTGCCACCGCGGCAGGAGCCACGGCGGCGGCGTCCTGGGAGGTGACCGGCCCGCTCGCCAGCAGGGCGAGAGCGAGCCCGAGCGCCGCCTTCCTTCGTGCCCTCGGCCGCGTCCTCATCAGTCCCTCAGAAGCGCCGCTGCCACTGGGCGTCGATCGCATAAGAGCCGTCGCCCACCCGGGTGAGCACCAGGGTGATGTTCTTGCGCGCCTGCCACTCGACCTGCACGATGTACTGCTGGCTGGTGGTGGGCAGGGTCGAATAGGTGACGAAGACGTCCTTCGACAGCCGCTTGCCGACGGTGACGCCGATGCCGGAGGTGGGCTGGCCGGCGACGGCGACGGGATCGATCCGGAAGCGGTCGAAGCGGAGGAGGCTGCCCACCCGGCTGGTGATCGCCGAGGCCGCCTGGCCGTAGAGGAACTGACGCGCCAGCTGGTTGGGATCCTGCTGCTGCTCGGCGGTGGTCTGAGGGGGAAGCGGATTGTCGGTGGGGCGCTGGCTGCCCGCGATCAGCGAGAAGATCTCGAGGTCGGCCAGGTTGGAGTCCGACGCCAGATGGATGTCGGGGTGCTCGAGCGTGCCGCCGAGGGACAGGGTGATGTTGAAGCCCTGGACCTCGGTGGTGGCGACGAGGTCGACCACCGGATCGATCCGCGCGGGATTGCTGAAGCGGAGCGTCCCCCGCTGCACCTCGTACTTGTTGTCGTTGTAGACCAGGGACCCGCCGGGATCGAGGGTGACGTCGCCGAAGACCACCGGTCGCGCCAGGGTGCCACGGACGGTCAGCGCGATGTCCCCTTGCAGGTTGGCGACGTTGTTGCGGACGTGCAGGGCGTCGTGGGCCCCCTGGATCCCGATGTTGAGCTGAGTCGTGGTCTGGACGGAGTCGGTCTCGGCGAGCTCGAGACGCTGGCGCTGGAAGAGCCCCTGGATGAGCACGAGGAGGTCGACGTTGATGTCTTGCACGTAGAGCGACCGCTCGAGCGTCACCACCCCTTCGAGCCGTCGCCCGGTGCCGTCCGAGATCAGCGACAGGGTGGCGTCGCCGCGGTTGTTGAGGAACTCGGGGAAGCGCGCGCTGACGTCCTTGGCCGCGACGTTGATCTGATAGGAGAACGGCCGTCCCGGCCGCGGCAGGTTCAGGTCGCCGGTGAACACGAGCATGCCGTTGTTGCCCATGCGGGCGTGCACGCCTTCGAGCGAGATGCGGTCGCGGTTGAACGAGAGGACGCCGTTGATGCTGTCGATCGACTGGGCGAACGAAGGCACGATGAGCCGGCCGCCCCGCACCTCACCCTCGCCGGTGAGGGACGGATTGTTCAGGGTGCCGCGCACGGCGCCGAGGAGGTCGACGGCGCCTTCCAGCCGGAAGTCCGGCGGCAGAAAGAGACCGGCCCAGGTCGCCGCGAGCGTGCTCTGGAAGCGGAGGTCGAGCGGCGTGCCGGCCGCGAAGGCGACCGTGCCGCTGACGGCCAGCTCGTTCTCGGTGCCGGGCTCGACCAGGTAGAACGACTTGACCTCGGCGTGCCCCGAGCCGATCTCCACCTCGACGGGATCCTTGTTGGCGACCTTGCGATTCTGGTACTGGAGGCGCAGATCGGGGAGCCGGATCGTGGCCTGGTGGGTGCCGGCGTCGAAGTCGGCCTTCAGCGCGGCGGTGCCGGCGAAGGAACCGGTGAAATCCGGCAAGGGCGACGGCGAGACCGCCTTCGCCAGGGCGCCCAGCGTGTCGCTCCTGACGTCGACCGCGACGTCGGCGCCGTGACGGTCGAGCCGGCCGCCCCCCTGGAAGGCGGCGAGGCCGAGGAGCGAGCCGCTCACATCCACTTTCTGGCCGTCCCAGGTGGCGACGGCGTTCGTCTCCCCGTGCTGGCCGAGGGGTCGACCCTCCAGCGCCAGGTTCTGCCCGCGCAGGCTGACGGTCGCATGCGGCTGCTCCAGCGTGCCGGTGGCCGTGGCGTCGACGCTCACCGTGCCGTCGAGATCGCCCCCCAGGAGGCGCCGGAACGGATCGGCGGCCAGCGCCAGGGCCGGCGCGTTCACCGTCACGCTCATCCCCTCCGTCGAGGTGTCGAAGCTCCCCTGCGCGTGGATGATCCCCGCCGCCGTCTCGATCTGCCCCTGCTCGATCGTGATGTGGCCGCCGTCGAATTTTGCCGCCGCGCGCACCTTGCCGAGCGGGTAGCCGTAGAACACCGTGTTCTGCGCCGTGGCGTCGACCCGGCCGGTCAAACGGTCGGGGAAGCCGGCGAGGTCGACGCGGCCGGAGAGCTCGGCCTGCAACTGTTTCGTGAGCTCCGGATTCAGCGGGTCCAGGAAGTAGGCCAGCCCCGCGGCCTGCCACTGCTCGGCGTCGATCGCCAGGTTGAGCGGCTGCGTGGCGGCCTTCTGCCCGGTGGCGGCCAGCGGGATGCGGCCGGTCACCAGCAGGGCGCCGCCGTTGCGCGCCATCTCGATCCGCAGGCCGTCGATCGCTTGCGGGCTCAGCGTCAGCGCGCCGCGCACCGTGTCCGCGGCCGTCACCGGCGCCACCACGTTCTGGAGGTCGAGGCCGATCTGCAAGGTGTAGTCGCTGCCGGCGAAGCGGAAGGTCCCCTCCGCCGTGCCACGCCCCGTCGTGGGAAGCCAGAAGGCGGGGGGCTCGCCAGGCTTGAGGGGACCCACGAGGATCGGACCGATCGGCGCCACGTCCTGGCTCGTCAGCCGGAAGTCGAGCTGGCCCGATTCGCGCTGGAGGTCGTAGGTGAAGCCGCTCGAGGTGACGTCCTGGCCGGGAAGGGTCAGATGGAGGTCGTGGCCGGAGATCACGCCGCGATCGAGGGTGATTGGCAGATCCCCGGCGACCGCCAACCCGGTCTCGCTGGTGCCGCGGACATGGAGATTGGCCTTGCCGCTGCCGGCGAGCACGTGCTCGCTGTTGAACCGGTATTCGAAGGTGCCCCCCGTCCGTCCGGAGAGGCCGCCCACGATCGGCAGGTCCTCCTTGGGGAACTGGTCGGCGAGGAGCTGATGGATCGACAGGTCGGCGAGCTCGAGATCGAGCGCGACCGGCGTGCCGGGTCCCTTCTCGCCGGTGTCGACGGCGATCAGCCCCTTGATCGTGCCCTGCGCGTAGCGCGCCCGCTCCACCTGGACGTCGACGCCGTCGGCGCCGCCGGTGAACTTCGCGTGGATGTCCTGGATCGTCCGGCCGAGCGTCGCGATGCGCGGCGAAACGGCGGTGCCCCCCAGGGTCCATCCCGCCGGAACCCAGACGAAGCGGGCTTGCGCCGAGACCGGGCCGACGAGGGAATCGTCGGCATAGCCGACCCGGTTGACCCACTGCGCCGCGCCGTCGACCTGGATCGCCAGCTCGACCCGGCGGCTCTGCGGCCGGTAGTCGACGAAGCCGTTCACCAGCGCCTTGAGGTCGGGCCCCGCCAGACGGGTATTGGTGATCTCCACTCTCCCCGTCTCGGGCACCAGGCTCGCTTTCGCCGAAACGGTGTAGGCGTAGGGCTTCGCCTTCGGCAGCGTGGTCACCACCTCCTGGGCCGTCGCCAGCAGGTCGATGCGATTGCCCCCCTTGCCGTTGCGCTCGGCGCGGCCGATGCCGCGCCCCCAGATCGCCCGGGCGTCGAGGTGCAGCGGCGTCTGGCGCTCGTTGAGCCGCAGGGTGCCCCCCTGCACGAGGAGGTGGCCGATGCGGACATCGAAGCGCTTGGGGTTGCTGGTCGGGAAATTGAAGTCGGGGAGGTTGCTGGAGCCGTCGGGGTTGAACTGGAGATAGATCTGCGGGCGGAGGACCTCGATCTCGTCGATGTTGAAGACGTTGCTGCGCAGCTTCTCGACCGAGGCCTGGACCTGGACGTACGGCAGGACGGCGACCGGCGGATCGCCCGGATGTGGCCCGGGGATCACGACGTCGCGCAGCTCGATGGCGGCCGGGAAGAAGGAGAAATCGACGCTGCCGATCTTGACCTGCCGGTTCAGATAGCGCGGGAGCACCGCGATCAGCCGCTCGCGGACCTTCTCGCGCGCGATGTGGCTCTGGACGAAGAACCAGGTGCCCGCGAAGAGGGCGGCCAGCAGCAGGAGCCCCCAGAAGAAAGGGCGCACCACCCATCGCCGCACCCGCCCCGGCCGCTTCCGGCTCGGCGCGGAAGACGGGGACGGCTCCGGCGGCGCGCTCACGCCGGCGCTCCTCCCTCGCCGTCGGAGTCGCCGCGCGGGCCGCCGGGATCGCTCCCCTCGGACCCGAGGCCTCCCCAGCGGAGCTTGCCGCGCAGGCTGTCGTAGAAGCTCCGCTCGCTCACCTTGGCGAGCTGCACCTTCGCGGCGCTGCGGGTGATGCGGACGGTGTCGCGGAAGGAGAGCGACATCCCTTCCTGGCCGTCGAGCGTCAGGTAGACCTCCTCGGCCTGCGTTTCGAGCGTCACCTCGATCGGCCCGGCGTCGGGCACCACGATCGGCCGCAGCGACAGGGCGTGCGGGCAGATCGGGGTCAACACCGCGACCGGCAGCAGCGGATGGAGCACCGGCCCTCCCGCCGAGAGGTTGTAGGCGGTCGAGCCGGTGGGGGTCGAGATGATCAGGCCGTCGGCGCGGAAGCGGGCGATCAGATGGCCGTCCACCCGCAGCGTCAGCTCGATGATGCGGGCCAGCGCGCTCTTGGTGATCACCGCGTCGTTGAGCACCCGCATCCGGGCGGGAGGGTCGCCGTCGCGCCGCAGCTCGACGTCGAAGAGCGAGCGCTCCTCGATGGCGAACCGCCCCTCCAGCAGCCGCACCATGGAGGGATAGAGCTCGCCGCGGTTGATCTCGGTCAGGAAGCCGAGATTGCCCAGGTTGACGCCGAGGATCGGCACGGCGCGCGCCAGCGACCGCGCCACCGACAGCAGCGTGCCGTCGCCGCCGAGCACGACCACCAGATCGTAGGCGCCGGCGGGATCGAACGCCGCCTCCGCCCGCCCGCCGCGGTCGTTCAGCGTCGCCTCGTCGAGCGCCGTCTCGACGCCGCGGCGGCGGAGCCACTCGGAGAGCTCGTGCGCGATGTCGATCGCGTCGCGGCTCGCCACCTTGGCGACGATGCCGACGCGGCGAAAATCGGGAGGGATCATGCCGCCTCCCGCCGGAAGAGGGCAAAGGCCTCGCGGTTGCCGCCGGTACCGGCCACGGGAGAGTCGAAGACGCCGAGCGGCGTGAGGCCGAGAGCCGCGATCCCCTCGGCGCAGGCGGTGATCGCGCGCGTGCGGACCTCGCCGTCGCGCAGGATCCCCCCCTTGCCCACGGCGCCGCGGCCGGCCTCGAACTGCGGCTTGATCATCGGCAGCAGGAGCCCGCCGGGAGCCAGGTGCGGCAGCAGGGCGGGGACGACCTTGAGCAGCGAGATGAAGGAGACGTCGATGGTGACCAAGCCGCACGGCTCGGGCAGGGCGTCCGGCGCCAGATGACGGGCATTGATCCGCTCCATCACCACCACTCTGGGATCGTTGCGGAGGCGCATGTCGAGCTGGCCATAGCCGACGTCGACGGCGTAGACCCGCGCCGCGCCGCGTTGCAACAGGCAGTCCGTGAAGCCGCCGGTCGAGGCGCCGACGTCGAGGCAGGTCGCGCCGGCCGGATCGACGCCGAAATGGTCGAGGGCATGAGAAAGCTTGCGACCGGCCCGCGACACGAAGGGCTCCTTCGGCGCCAGCACGGCCAGGCGGGCTTCCAGGCCGACGGCGGTGCCCGGCTTGTCCACCCGCCGTCCCTCCACTTCCACGGTTCCCGCCATGACGGCGCGGCGCGCCTGTTCGCGGCTGGAGAACAGCCCTCGCTCCACCAGAAGCTGATCGAGGCGCACGGCCGGCCGTCCTCCCCGGAGCCCTTCGCTCCGCGTCACTGCGGCATGGCTTCCCACGCTGCAACGGGTGTGCCCGCCGAATCTATATATCACTGACCCGCCGGAGGTTGCGCCCCGCGCCGGGCGCCGTGGAGACAGAAGGGGATCGTCAGCACGAAGAGGATCGGCCGCTGCACCTCGGTATCCCCCCAGTTGTTCTCGAACAGGCCGGCCACGTTGAACGCCAGGAGCGACAGCAGCACTCCCATGTAGAGGTCGGCGCGCGGCCCCCGGCGTCCTCCCTCGCGGACGTACCAGCGCCAGGCAGCGACGGCGCCGACGAGGGTCATCGCCAGATAGGCGGCGAGCGAGGGGAGCCCCCGCTCGGCGGCGATCTGCAGGATGGAGTTGTGCAGGTGCGGGACGTCGTAGCGCGGCGCCGAGGGGGCGCGATAGATTGGATAGAAGCGCTTCACCAGGTCCGGGCCGACGCCGAACAGGGGTCGCTGGCGGACCATGTTGAAGCCCGCGTCCAGCATGCAGAGGCGGTCGTAGTTCGAGCTGTCGCGCAGGTCGACGATCGACAGCACGCGATGGAGGATCGGCACCGGCGCCAGCGCGACGAACAGCACCGCCGCCGGCAGGTAGGCGATGAGCAGCCGCGGCACGCGGATGGCGATCATCAGCGTCAGCGACAGGGCGAGCGCCACCCAGGCGTTGCGCGTGTAACTGCCGAGCAGCGCGGCGTTGATCACTCCCAGCGCCACCCACCGCCAGGCGGTGCGCCAGCGGCGGGTGTAGATCATCGCCGCCAGCAGCAGCAGGTCGCAGACCAGCAGGAAGCCCGAGAAGGTCATGTAGTGCGAGAACGGCCCGCGGATCCGGCGGTCGATGTCGCCGTAGCCAAAGAGGAACTGTGTCAGCCCCTCGATGGCGAGCAGGGCGGCGAGGCCGATCAGGGTGTCCACGACCAGCCGGACCTGCCGCTCGCCGCGCACCAGGAAGGGCGCCATCAGCAGCGTGGTGAAGGTGAAGAAGTCGCTTAAGGTCCGCGTGCTGGCGAGCGGGTCGGGCGAGGCGATGACCGAGCCCACCAGGAGCAGGAGGTAGACGAAGACCGGAATCGCCAGCGGCGCCAGCACGCTCCACGGCACGCCGCGCCGGCGGGTCCAGGGGAGCGAGAGGACGGTCAGCCCGAGCACGACCTCCGAGATGGCAATGGTGAAAATCAGCGCCAGATGCGAGACGAACAGCCAGAAGCCGACCTTCTCGGCGCGGGACTCCGTGGGCTCGAAGAGCGGAGCCACGGCGGGCGGCGCGGCCGGACTCCCGGCGGGAGTCTCAGCGTCCGACGGCGGAGGCAGGGAGCGCCTCCTCGATGAGCATGATCGGGATGTCCGAAACGATCGGATAGACCAGGCCGGAGGTGGCGCAGAACAGCCCCTGCTCGACCACCGGCTCCTCGTCGCGGAAGTGCTCGCGGTACTTTTCGACCAGCGGCGCCCGCACCTCCCGGGGGAGCTCGATCAGCTCCAGCTCACCCTTGGACTTCGGGCAGACGAGGATTTCCAGCAGCTCGGGATCGACGGCCATGACGCCGGAGGATAGCACAGCGCCCGGCCCTCACAGCCGGTGGTGCCAGGTGAAGACCAGCGACTCGCTGCCGGGGTTGTGCACGTAGATATGGGCGTTTGAGATATGGAAGAGCATCAGACCGACTCGATCCCGGTCGCCGAGCTGCCGCGAGACCTCGATGCCGGAGCGGAACTCGAGCGGTCCGCCGAGCGCGAATCCCCCCTGGCCGCCGGCGCTGTACACGCCTGGCGCGAACTGGATGCTGAGCTCCCAGGGCGACGATCGCAGCGGCATGTCGGCCCGCAGGCCGGTGTAGACGTAGAAGCCCCCCTTCGAATTGACGAAGGCGCCGGCGGCCGGCGCGAGCGGCGGAATCCAGCGCGGCAGCCAGGAGAAGCGGTGGGCCTGAAAGCGCACCTCCCCTCCCAGCTCCGGCCGCGTCGCCGAGCGGAGGTTGAACGCGCCGGCGCTGAGCGACACGTAGGCCGGCTCCTGAGCCTCGGCGGAGGGAGCGGCGAACAGCGCCGCCGACAGGGCGACAGCGAGGATGAGCGGGGAGGTCTTGGTGAATCGCATGCGCGGGGATATAGCACTGGAGGTGCCTCCGGCTCAAGGCCGGCGGCCTGTCCGCTCGAGGTCGCTTAAGATACCGCCGTGACCCCGCTGCCCGAGATCTCCGTCATCGTCCCGGTCTACGACGAGGTCGAGAGCCTCCCTCAACTGGCCGCCGAGATCGCCGGCGCACTGCGGCCGCTCGGGCTCGCCTGCGAGGTGATCTACGTCGACGACGGCAGCACCGACGGCAGCGCCGGCGTCCTGCTCGGGCTGGCCCGCGAGGACCCCGCCGTGCGGGTGATCCGCCAGCGCCGCAACGCCGGGCAGTCGGCGGCTCTCGACGCCGGCTTCCGCGCCGCCCGCGGCGCCATCGTGGTCACCCTCGACGCCGACCTCCAGAACGATCCGGCGGACATCCCGCGCCTGCTCGCCCTGATGGACCGCTACGACGTGGTCAGCGGCGTGCGCACCCCCCGCCGCCACTCCTGGCTGCGCCGGGTCTCCTCGCGCGTCGCCAACCGGGTCCGCAACCGGGTCACCCACGACGACGTCACCGACGTCGGCTGCACCCTGCGCGCCTGCCGCGCCGAGATCCTGCGGCGGGTGCCGAGGTTCGTCGGCATGCACCGCTTTCTCCCCACGCTGCTCAGGATGGCGGGCGCGCGGACGACCGAGATCCCCGTCAACCACCGGCCGCGGCTGCACGGCCGGCCCAAATACAATCTCCGGAACCGGTTCTGGCGGACGCTCGCGGATCTCCTCGCGGTGCGCTGGATGCAGGAGCGCCGGATCGACCCCGACCTTGCGGAGGAGATCGACCCTTGGGACACACATTCTGGACCTACCTCGGCTACCTCGGCCAGGTCCTCTTCGGCTGCCGCTTCGTCGTCCAGTGGCTCGCCTCCGAACGGCGCAAGCAGACCGTCGTCCCCCACGCCTTCTGGTACCTGAGCGTCAGCGGCGGCGCCCTGATCCTCGCCTACGCCATCCACCAGCGCGACCCGGTGTTCATCGTGCCGCAGGCGGCGGGGCTGCTGATCTATCTGCGGAATCTCTGGCTGATCCACCGCGCCGTACCGGCGGCCTGAAACGGTGTATTGCTGTTGTAATACACTTGGAGTACACTGTCTCCGTCACGGACGTCACACTTCCGAACAGGAGACAAGACCATGAGCACCCGCATTCAGACCACCACCCTGCGTCTCGGCCTGCTGGCCCTGCTGGCCCTCCCTCTCGCTTCCGGCGCCGCGGCGCCGCCAATGGCCCACGGCGATGCCGCCACGACGAAGACGGTCACGGACATCCGCAACGTCGGCAAGGCGATGTTCAAGTGGTACAAGGCGGAAGTGGCGCCGAAGCGGAGCCCGGAGACGCACAAGAAGGCCGAGATGGCCGCGAAGGAGAAGTCGGTGGACATCGGCGCCATTCCGGCGATCTCCCGCGAGGATCTGGCCAAGATCCTGGTTCCCAAGTACATCGCGGCGATCCCGGAGAAGGACGGCTGGGGACATCCCTACGACTTCCACCTCGCCACCAACGATCCGCAGGCCGTCACCGTCATGGGAATCCGCAGCGCCGGCCAGGACGGAACGTTCTCCGGCACCGTCTACGAGATCGGCGCCTTCCCTCCCGCGGACACCGCTCAGGACATCGCCTGGGTGGACGGCTACTTCAGCCGCTGGCCCGAGGGTCCGAAGAGCGCGAAGTAGCGCTCAAGCCTCGGGAGCCGGCACCAGCAGCCGTTCGATCCCCCGCGCCTTGCCGGTCTCCTCGTCGATGTCGACGACGGCGCCGGCGAGGCGCACGTCGCGTTTGGCGACCTCGAAGGACGAGGGGGTCTGGAGCAGGAAGCGCTTGAGCACCTTGTCCGCCCGCATGCCGATCACCGATTCGTAGGGTCCGGTCATGCCGGCGTCGGTCAGCAGGGCGGTGCCGTTGGGGAGCATCCGCTCGTCGGCGGTGGGGACGTGGGTGTGGGTGCCGATCACGGCGCTCACCCGGCCGTCGAGATAGAAGCCCATCGCCTGCTTCTCGCTAGTCGCCTCGGCGTGGAAGTCGAGGAAGATCACCTTGTACCTGGGATCGAGCTCCGCGAGCAGCCGGTCGGCCTTGTGGAAGGGCGAATCGAGGTTGCTCATGAAGACCATCCCCTCGAGGTTCATCACCGCGACCGGGATGCCCGCCGCCGTCTCGCCGAGATGCACGCCCTTGCCGGGATTGCCGTCGGGGTAGTTGGCGGGACGCAGGAGCTTCGGGTGGCGATCGAGCAGCTCCATCACTTCCTTCTTGTCCCAGACGTGGTTGCCGGTCGTGTAGACGTCGATCGGCAGGTCCTCGATCTCCTTGAGCACGTCCGGCGTGACGCCGAAGCCGCCGGCGGAGTTCTCGACGTTGACCACCACGTAGTCCGCACGGTGCTGGTCGACCAGCCGCGGCAACAGCAGCTGGAGCGCCCGCCGGCCGGGCTTGCCGATGACGTCGCCGACGAAGAGGAGCTTCATGCCGTCTCCTTGCCCCTTACCGCGCGTACTCGACCGAGCGGGTCTCGCGGATCACCGTCACCTTGATCTGGCCGGGGTAGGTCAGCTCCTGCTCGACCTTGCGGGCGATGTCCTTCGACAGCCAGAGCGCCTGCTCGTCGCCGATCTTGCCGCTGTCGACGATGATGCGGATCTCGCGGCCGGCCTGGATGGCGAAGGTCTTCTGCACCCCCTTGAAGCTCGACGCGATCTCCTCCAGCTTCTCCAGCCGCTTGACGTAGGTCTCCAGCACCTCGCGGCGGGCGCCGGGGCGGGCGGCCGAGAGGGCGTCGGCGGCGGTGACCAGCACCGCCTCCACCGTCTGCGGATCGTAGTCGCCGTGGTGGCAGGCCATCGAATGGACCACCTCCTCGGTCTCGCCATACTTGCGCAGCAGGTCGATGCCGATCTGGAGATGGGTGCCGTCCATCTCGCGGTCGATCGCCTTGCCGACGTCGTGCAGCAGGCCGCCGCGGCGGGCGACGGCGACGTTGGCCTTCAGCTCGGCCGCCATGGTGCCGGCCAGGAAGGCGACCTCCTTGCTGTGCTGGAGGACGTTCTGGCCGTAGGAGGTGCGGTAGCGCAGGCGGCCCAGCAGCTTGATCAGCTCCGGGTGCATGCCGGGGATGCCCAGCTCGAGCAGCGCCGCCTCACCCTCCTGGAGGATCTTCTGCTCGAACTCGGCCTTCACCTTCTCGACGATCTCCTCGATGCGCGCCGGATGGATGCGGCCGTCGACGATCAGCCGCTCGAGGGCTACCCGCGCCACCTCGCGGCGGAACGGGTCGAAGCCCGAGAGGATGACCGCCTCCGGCGTGTCGTCGACGATCAGGTCGACGCCGGTCGCCGTCTCCAGGGCGCGGATGTTGCGCCCCTCGCGGCCGATGATCCGCCCCTTCATCTCGTCGTTGGGGAGCATGACGACGGAGACGGTGGTCTCGGAGACGTAGTCGGAGGCGGCGCGCTGGACGGCCATGCCGATGATCCGCTGGGCCTGCCGCGTCGCCTGCTCGCGCGCCTCGTCCTCGATCCGCTTGACGATGTGCGCGGCTTCCATCCGCGCCTCGTCCTCCATCACCCGCACCAGCTCTTCCTTGGCCTGCTGGCCGGTGAGGCCGGCTATCTGCTCGAGCTTGGTGCGCTCCTCCGCCATCATGCGGTCGAGCTCGGTCTCGCGCTTCTCGGCACTCTTCTCGCGGCCGGCGAGGGAGCGGTCGAGCTGCGAGAGCTCCTTGTCGCGCCGCGACAGCTCGTCGGTCCGCTTGTCGAGGCTGTCCCCCTTCTGGGTGAGACGGCGCTCCTGGGCCTCGAGCTCGGAGCGCTGCTTGCGGGAGACCTTCTCGAACTCGCTGCGCGCCTGCAGGAGCTTCTCCCGCGCCGCGACCTCGGTTTCCCGCATCTGCGCTTCGCTCTGCCGCTTGGCGTCGTCGACGACCTGGGCGGCCTCGCGTTGCGCGGCTTCCAATACGCGCTTCCTCTCGTGGCGCATCGAGCGATAGCCCAAGAGGAGCACAACGACCGCGGCGACCAGAAAGGCCACGGCCAGAATAATGACTGAGGTGTTCACCGGTGACCCCTTATCTCAAACGGGAACCGGCGAGATCCGGGAAGGACCCCTCGCAGGAGGGGAAGAGCAAAGGCATCCCCCGCGCGGCCGTGAGGGCCGGGCGTTTAGAACCTACCGCGCCAGGTGGGTGTCCGCTTCGTGAGCCTTCAGCGTCCTCGTCGATGCGAGGCTGGCACGGGCCACACGAGTAAAAGACTCCCGTGGAATGAATGTTGGTTCTACAAGCATAGAACCCATCACGAACCACGCAGGGGATGCTGACCCTTGTTCCATCATATCTTGAGCTGGCGCCGCCGTACCCCCGGTTCAACCGTCCAGGGCGTGAGCTAATTCCTCGGTCAGCGCCGCCACCTTCTCCCTGATCTCGACCTGTTCCCCATCTTGCCGCTTCTGCGTCTGCAACAGCTCGTCGGCGAGGTTGAGCGCCGCCAGGATGGCGATCCGGGCGGTATCGCCCTTCACCCGCTCGGCGACCTCCCGCATCTTGCGATCCACGAGGTCCGCCAGCTCCTGAAGATGCCCGTTCTCGTCACTCCCGCGGACGCTGTACACCTCGCCGAAGATCTCAACCTGCGTCGTGGTTGAAGGAGGCATAGGTCGTCCCATCCGTCGGTAAGGCCTACCCGGCCAGCAAGTTCCGTAGTGCCAGCGGTTTGGCCAGGGACAATATAGCACAGGTGTCAAAGGCGTCCGGTCGACTACAATCGCCGGCCGTGCCGCTCTACCCCGTCCTCCGACCGCTGCTCTTCCGGCTCGATCCCGAGACCAGCCACGGCCTCGGCATCGCCGCCCTCCGCGCGGCCCGGGCGCTGCCGGGCATGACGGCCATCCTGGCGAAACGTCATCTCGTCGCCGCCGCTCCCCTGCGGCAGACGCTCTTCGGCCGCGAGATCGCCAATCCCGTCGGCCTCGCCGCCGGCTTCGACAAGAACGCCGAGGTGGTGGGCGCCCTGCCGGCCCTCGGCTTCGGCTTCGCGGAGGTCGGCACGGTCACGCCGCTGGCCCAACCCGGCAACCCGAAACCGCGCCTCTTCCGCCACTCGCCTGAGCGGAGCCTGCAGAACGCCCTCGGCTTCAACAACGCCGGCATGGCGGCGATGCGCCGCCGCCTCGAGCGGGCCTCCCCCGCTCCCCTCGCGCTCGGCGTCAACCTCGGCAAGAACAAGGTCACGCCGCCCGAGCGCGCCCTCGCCGACTACGAGACGCTGATCCGCGGCCTCCACGATCTCGCCGACTACCTGGTGATCAACCTCTCCTCGCCCAACACCCCCGGCCTGCGCGACCTCCAGAACGAGGATTTCCTGCGCGCGCTCTTTGGGCTGGCGAAGGGGATCACCGCCAAGCCGGTGCTGGTGAAGATCGCGCCCGACCTCGAACCCGGCGCGGCGGTGGCCCTGAGCGAGATCGCCGTCGACGCCGGCGCCGCCGGGGTGATCGCCACCAACACCACCATCGACTACGCGCTGCTCCCCGGCGCCCGGGACTTCGGCGGCCTCTCCGGTCAGGTGCTGAAGGAGAAGAGCTTCGCGATCTTCGACGCGGTGGCGAAGGCGCTGTTCGGCCGGGCGATCCTGATCAGCGTCGGCGGCATCGACTCCGGCGCCGAGGCCTACCGGCGGCTGCGGGCGGGAGCCTCGCTGGTGCAGGTCTACACGGC
>DATBAW010000379.1:0-3308 GCA_036271335.1 Thermoanaerobaculia bacterium | reverse complement strand
CTCCAGCGGCAGGTAGGCGCCGCCGGCGCCGAGCACGCCGAGCAGGCCGGCGACCAGCTCGACCGAGCGCTCCGCCGCCACTCCCACCACCACCTCGGGCCCCACCCCGAGCCTCACCAGATGGCGCGCCAGGGCCTGCGCCCGGGCCGCCAGCTCGCGGTAGGTCAGCCGCTCCTCGTCGAACACCACCGCCTCCGCCTCCGGCGTCCGCTCGGCCTGCGCCGCGAACAGATCGTAGAGGGTCGCCTCCGGGCCGGCCTCCGCGGTGTCATTCCAGGCGTGGAGGAGCTGGTGACGCTCCGCCGCGGAGAGGAGTGGCAGCGCCGAGAGCGCGAGATCGGGGCTCTCGACGACCGACCGGAGCAGCAGGGCGAAGCGGTCCAGCAGGCGCACCGCGGTCGCGGCGTCGAACAGGTCGGTGTTGAACTGCAGCGCGAGGCTCAAGCTTCCCTGGCGCTCCACCGCATGGAGCATCAGCTCGAAAGGAGCCGGCGGCCGGGGCAGGGAGAGCGTCTCCAGCCGGAAGTCCTCCGGCCCCACCAAGACCCCCTCCTCGCCGAGGGCGAAGGCGGTGAGCCCTTCGACGCCGCGCGTCTCCTTCTGCATCACGAACGAAACTTGAAACAGCGGCGTCCGGCTGGCATCCCGCTCGGGTTGGAGGTGCTCGGCGAGGAGCGGCAGCGGATAGTCTCCGTGCTCGAAGGCGGCGAGCACCGTCGCCTTGGTGCGCTCCAGAAGCTCCGCGAACGTGGGGTCTCCGCTCAGGTCTCCCCGCAAAACCACCGGGTTGACGAAGTAGCCCACCGTGCCGGCGAGCTGCGATCGGGACCGGCCGGCGCGTGGCGCGCCGATCGCCAGGTCCTCCTGGCCGGACTGGCGGCACAGGAGCACCTGGAATGCGGCGGCCAGCGTCATGAAGAGCGTGGCGTGCTGCTTTCGGCTGCGCGCGCGCAGGGCCGCCGCGAGCTCATCCCGCAGCCGCAGCCGGCGGCCGTCGCCCCGGTCGGTCTGCACCGCCGGACGCGGCCGGTCGAGGGGGAGCTCGAGAGTGGGGAGCCCTGCCAGGCTCTCCCGCCAGTACGCCAACAAGGCCTCGCCCCGTCCGTCCGCCAGGGCCTCCCTCTCCATCCGGACATGCTCTCCGTAGTCCATCCCGGGAGAAGAGAGCCGCGCCGGCCCGGCGCCGGTCGCTTCGCGATACAGCAACGGCAGCTCACGAACCAGAATGGCGAGAGACCAGAAGTCGGCGACGATGTGGTGAACGGCGAGAAGGATCACGGGCCCGCCGGAGCCGCCCATCAGCAGTGTGGCGCGAAGGAGCGGCCCGCGATCCAGGTCGAAGGGGCGCCAGGCTTCTTCGGCCAGACGAGCCCGCAACGCCTGCTCGCTCCAACCGCCTGCATTCACGCACACCAGGGAGAAGCTCTGGCGCCCCGCGACCCGCCGGCAGGGTGCGCCGTCGATCGCCGGAAACGTCGTCCGTAAGGCCGCGTGGCGGTCCACCAGAGCCTGGAACGCGCGCTCCAGGGCCCCGGCATCGATCGGGGTGCGCACGCGGGCCGCGGCCGCGATGTTGTAGGCGCCGCCCTGGGGAGCGAGGTGCTGGAGAAACCAGAGCGAACGCTGGCCGTACGAGGGCGCGCCGATGGCGCTGACCGGCTCTCCCTCCAACTCCTCGGAGACCCCCGCCTCCCCCATCGTCGCGGTGGGGGCCGGCGCAGCAGCGTTCATGGTCAGGTGGGTGTTCATCTCACTTTAAAACCTTACGCAAAAGAGATAAAGCCACCACGGCCCACCCGCGTAAGGTCAGTATGACAGAAGTGTGACGGAAGGCTTGGAGGCGGACAGTAGCCCGCCGACGGGTCGGAGATTGCTTTCGAGATCGTTGCCGAGCAGAGCGAGCGGAAGGTGACGGAGAAGGCCTAGGCTGGCTCCGCTACACCGTCTCCTCGGCTGGCTCCGGCAGCTTGGCATACCGCGTGGACGACCGGCCGGTGCTGTACGAGGCGACGGAGATCCATTTGTCCACGAAAAGCTGCTCGAGCACACGAAAGAGAGTCGCCCGCGGCGGCTCATACCCCAGGACGCGAATGACGTCCCGGCGGTCGAACTCCTCCGGGAGCTCCGCGAACGCCGCTTCGATCTCCTCTCTCACCTGCCCTCGGCGGGTCGCCCTCGGCGGCTCCGGAGGGGTGACCGTCTCACTCCGCGGCGGAGTCGTCTCCGGTAGTGTCTCACTAGAAGCCAGCGTCTCACTCAACCGTAGCGTCTCACTCACCGCAACGGCCTGAGGCAGAGCCTCGCCGGGTGGAATCAGCCAGAGCATCTCCAAAGCCCTCAGCTTCGCCTGATATCCCGCGCGGAGAAGCTCCAAATCCTCACGGAATTGCGCTTCGAGCGCCCGCCTCCGCCGCTCATACTCCTCGTGTCGCATCGCACCCTCCGTCCTCGAAACCGCGGCAGCGTACTCCCTTTCTCCGCCGTCCGGCAAGAGGAAACGAACGGTTGCGATCGAGGTCTGAGACACAACAGAACGAAAACGGACGGCCCCGATCGAGATCTGGACGGTTGCGACCGACATCCGGATGGTTCAAACCGGGGAATGGCCGGCCGGCTCCAGCGTCCGGGCGGTTGCGGGCTCGAAGTGGACGGTCGCCCTCGCGAAGTGGACGGTTCCGACCGAGCTCTGGACGGTTCATTTCTACGACCGAGTGTCTCACCCCGATTCCGTAACCGTCCGCTCCCGCTCCGCAATCGTCCGGATCTCCTCCGGAACCGTCCGGAAGGCGGTCACAACCGTCCGGATCGATTGCGAAGGCGTCCGAACCTCCAGGCGAACCGCCCGAAAGTGACTCGCAACCGTCCACAACTCCAGGGCAACCGCCCGGAAGTCGGTCGCAGGCGTCCACATCGGGAGCGGAAGAGTCCGAAGCTCTTGGGGAACCGTCCGCGAGGCGGTCGCGACCGTCCGCAACGGCGGGTCGGACGCGTCAGCGCTTCGCTGAGCCGACGGGCAGTTCCCTCCTTGGTCCGAGCGAGTCAATGCCCGCAACTTCCCAGAGGCCAAGTCCATCTCGAACCGCTCCGAGCTTTCGTTCGTCACGAAGAGGGTCTTCCCATCGAGATGGATCTCGGTGATGAAGACATCCTGCACGTCTCTTTAGCGGTTCCGGTCGTATCGGATGCGATAGATCATGCGATCCCAGAGCAACTGATTCTTCCTGGCGTCCCACGCCTGGACGAATCCACCGTTCTGCTCTTTGCCGTGGAACGCACCGAAGTGGGGAACCTCGTATCGAACGCCGTCT
>DATBAW010000378.1:0-3629 GCA_036271335.1 Thermoanaerobaculia bacterium | reverse complement strand
CGCTGGCCTCCAGTTCCGACTCGGCCGGCAGCATCGAAAGGAGGTACTGCCACTGTGTCTCTAGAAGGTTTAGGGCGTCCATGGCCCTATTTTCCGAAACCGCGTCGCCAAAAGCAAGAACTAGGTTAACGCGTATGGGGGCGAACCCTCACTCCCCAACCCCTCTCTCCCCGCCTCCCCCCCGTCCACCGGGAGAGAGGGGCTGAAAATGCCGAGGCATTTACTCTAACCCCTTCTAACCACTCCCTCTTCTCCCGTCGGGAAGGGGGGGAGGCCGGGAGAAGAGGGGCGGGGTGATGAGGGCCTCCCTAATCCTTCCCCAACCGCAACAGCCGCGCCTGGATCCGCCGCCGCACCGGCTCCGGGCTCGCCGCTGCCAGGGCGGTGCGGAAGCTGTCCGCCGCCCTCTCCTCGTCGCCGGCGCGGGCGTAGAGCTCGCCCAGGGTGACGGCGAGAGGGTAGTAGCCGGCCAGGGCGGGGTGGTCGCGGATTTTCTCGGCGGCGACGATGCCGGCCTCCGGCCCTTCGGCCATCGCCAGCGCCACAGCGCGGTTGAGGGCGACGACCGGCGAGCCTTTGAGCTCCAGGAGCGAGTCGTAGAGGGAGAGGATGTAGGGCCAGTCGGTGGCCTCGTCGGAGGGGGCCATGGCGTGGGCGGCGGCGATGCCGGCCTCCAGGTGGAAGGCGGAGAGCTCGGTGCCGCGCGCGGCTTGGTCGAGATGATAGAGGCCGGCGGCGATCTTCCCGCGGTTCCAGAGGGCGCGGTTCTGCTCGGAGAGGAGGAGCAGGTTGCCCTCCGGATCGACCCGCGCCGGATTGCGCGCCGCCTGGAGGAGGAGCAGGGCGGCAAGGGCGTGGGCCTTCGGAACGTCGAGCGCCGGATGCCCGGCGACCAGGCGGGCCAGACGGATCGCCTCGCCGCAGACGTCCTGGCGGATCAGCTCGTCGCCGGTGGAGGAGGCCCAACCCTCGTTGAAGATGAGGTAGATCGCCTCCAGCACCGAGTCGAGCGCCACCGGCAGCTCCGCGGCCGCGGGGACCTCGAAGGGCGGCCGGATCTCCTGGATCTTCCGCTTCGCCCGCACCAGCCGCTGGGCGATGGTGGCCTCCTTGGCGAGATAGGCGCGGGCGATCTCGGGGACCCCGAAGCCGCCGACGATCTTTAGCGTGAGCGCCACCCGGGCGTCCCGCGGCACTGCCGGCTGGCAGCAGATGAAGATCATCCGGAGCTGATCGTCGAGCGCCTCGTCGTCGCCCTCGGCATCGCCCTCGTCAGCGGACAGGGCGGCGGTCCAGCCGCGGAGCGCCTCTTCCTTCCGAGCCAGATTGATGTCGCGCCGCAGGAGGTCGAGCGCGCGGTTCTTCGCCACCTGCATCAGCCAGCCGCCGGGATTGTCCGGCACGCCGCGGAACGGCCAGGTGCGCAGCGCCTTGATCAGCGCCTCCTGGACCACGTCCTCGGCGAGCCCCAAGTGCTCGGTGCCGAGCAGGCGGGTGAGGACCGCGACCATCCGTCCGGCCTCGCGGCGGAACAGATGGTCGACGAGCTGCGGCACCTCGGGCTTCATGACGCGCCCCTACATCGCGTCGATCTGGCGCAGCTCGATCCAGCCGTTGTCGAGGTGCGGGCACCCCTTGGCGATCTCCGCCGCCGCGCCGTAGTCCGGCGCCTCGACGATGTACAGGCCGCCCAGCACCTCCTTGGCCTCGGAGTAGGGGCCGTCCGTGACCTCGACCCGGCCGCACTGCGCGTGTAGATGCCGTCCGCCCTCGTCCTGGAGCTTGTGGCCGCCGACCATCTGGCCGGCCTCCTGCACACTCTGGCCCCAGGCCCGGTAGCGCTCGAACATCGCCTGCATCTTCTCCGGCGGCAGGTTCTGGAAATCCTTCGGATCCTCGTGCAGCAGCAGCAGGAATTTGGCCATCGCGTTCTCCTTCGACGGGCGGATCGCTGGATCGTTAAGACCGATCGCCATCCTAACCCGTCTGCCCGGCGGCCGATCCATTCGGCCGGTTTCGAGAGAGTGACGATCGGCGCCGGCGAAAATCGACAGGGGCGTCCGCTTGATATCAACGGGTGGGGGATCGCCCCGTAGGGGCGGGCTTTGATCAGCCTGGGGTTTCAACCCCAGGCGAGCTTGCGCCTTCCGTCCTCCTGACGTTTCGACCCAGGCATGCGTCCACCTCCCCGATCCCGCCTGGCGTTGAAACGACCAGGCGGGATGCGCCCTCCCGGTCGTATCGTGTTGAAACGCCAGGAGGCATGCGGCGGCCGAACCGCCTGGGGTTGAAACCCCAGGCTGATCAAAGCCCGCCCCTACGGGGCGATCCCCCACCCATTGCCAGAGAACCTCCGGTGTGATCCGCCCGGCACGCCGGCGGCCGCCCCTCTCCGACACGGGAGGGGCGAGCTTGCCCCCACCTCCCACCCTTGGCTAAGCTCCCGGGCGTACCGTTTTCTCCCG
This sequence comes from Thermoanaerobaculia bacterium, assembly GCA_036271335.1. GTDB lineage: Bacteria > Acidobacteriota > Thermoanaerobaculia > Multivoradales > UBA5704 > DATARR01. The sequence goes on along the minus strand of DATBAW010000378.1, from coordinate 1,164 downwards.
AGGAGCCCTCCCCGATGCCCAAGCATGGCCGCTGCCGGTCCCTGGCCTTTCTGCCGTTCCTGCTGCTCGCCCTACTTTCCGGGAACACCGCCGGAAACGCTGCCGGGAACGCCGCGCCGGCCAAGCCTCCCAACGCCACGCCGGCGCCCTCGTCCGGCGTGCCGGCGGCCAATCTCGAGGAGAGCCCGGAGCTGAAGACGTTGAAGTACCGGCTTCTCGGACCGGCCTGGGGTGGGCGAGCGTCGCGAGTGACGGGGGTGCCGGGCGATCCCCGCACCTACTACCTCGCGACCGCCTCGGGCGGCGTCTGGAAGTCGGTCAACGGCGGCGTCGACTGGAATCCGATCTTCGACGACCAGTCGGTCTCCTCGATCGGCGCGGTCGTCGTCGCGCCGTCCGATCCCAACATCGTCTACGTCGGCACCGGCGAGGCGAACCTGCGCGGCAACGTCGGCGCGGGCAACGGGATCTACAAGTCGCTCGACGCCGGCAAGACCTGGAGCCACGTCTGGACGCAGAAGGGGCAGATCGGCCAGCTGGCCGTCCATCCCACCAATCCTGACATCGTCTACGCCGCCGTGCTCGGGCACGCGTTCGGCGACAACCCCGAGCGCGGCGTCTACCGCACCACCGACGGCGGCAAAACCTGGAAGCAGGTGCTGAAGAAGGATCCGCGGACCGGCGCCTCGGCGGTGACGCTCGATCCCTCGAACCCCAACATCGTCTTCGCCGGCCTGTGGGAGGCGCGGCGCTATCCCTGGGACCTGAAGAGCGGCGGCCCCGGAAGTGGCCTCTTCGTCTCGCGCGATGGCGGCGACAGCTGGAAGCCGATCACCGGCAACGGCCTGCCCGATGGGATCTGGGGAAAGGTCGGCGTGGCGGTGGCCCCTTCGGACAGCCGCCGCGTCTACGCGCTGATCGAGGCCGAGCAGGGGGGCCTCTTCCGCTCCGACGACGGCGGCGAGACCTGGACCCTCGCCTCGGAGCGCCACGAGCTGCGGCAGCGCGCCTTCTACTACACCACCCTCACCGTCTCGCCGGTCAATCCGGACGAGGTCTGGTGCCCGCAGGTGACGCTGCTCAAGAGCATCGACGGCGGCAAGAGCTTCACCTACGTCAACAACCCGCTCCACGGCGATCATCACGACCTCTGGATCGATCCCA
>DATBAW010000377.1:0-33999 GCA_036271335.1 Thermoanaerobaculia bacterium | reverse complement strand
TCCAGGGCGTTCCCCGACGCCACGCCCGCCACGTCGACGGCGATCCCGAAACGCTCGCAGGCCTCGCGGATGGCGGGGAGAAAGGTCTGTTCGCTCGCCTGATTGCTCAGGACGAGGGCGCGCCGGGGCCGCTCGGGCAGGGGAGGGCGCGGCCGGAAACGGTCGAGATCGACGAAGTTGAGCACCACCTCCACCCGCTCCGGCGGGATGCCCGCCTCCGAGACCAGCCGCTCGCGGGTGGTGAAATCGACGGCCACATACCGCAGGATGCGCGGGAAGCGCGGCGGGCTCTCCTCCCAGGGCTGCCAGCCGTGGCAGACGAAGAGCGCCGGCACGCCGGGGAAGTGGAGCAGCGCCATCATCGCCGCGAGGTGGTGCTGGCCGTGGATCAGGTCGGGGGGCTCGCCGATGGCGGCGAGGTCGTCCACCACCGGGATCGTCGCCTTGCGCAGGGCCGCAGCGACCCGGCCGGGACGGGGACTGAAGACGACGGGCGAATGCCCGCGCGCCAGCAGGCGCGTCGCCAGCTCGGCGAGGTAGAGCTCGGAGCCCGCGCGCTGGTCGAGCGAGCGGTTGGTCAGCAGGACGCGCAAGCGGTCTGCCCCTCGCGCGCCGCGCGGAGCGCGAGACCCTCCGCCAGCGGCGCCAGGTGCTCGCGGAAGCGGATCACCTCGCGGTAGATCCCCGCCGCCACCTGCCGCTCGCCGTAGGTCTCGTAGTAGGGGGGCTGCGCGAAGCGGCCGCCGACTCCCAAGCCGTAGCGGACGGAGCGCAGCTGCTCGACGCCGAACGGAGCTTCGCCGTGGTTGGCGAGGGCGCGCTCCACCTCGGCGGCCATCTCGGGGTACGCGGCGGCGGCGGCGAGCTTGCGCCGCAGGGCCCCGACGTCGAGATCGAGCCGGACGCCATCCGCCAGCTCCTCGGGCGATCCCGCGCCGGGCGCCCCTTCGAGCGGAAATTCGAGGTTCCGCGGCGCGCGCCCCCGGGCCGCCAGCGTCTGCACGGCGGCATTGATCACCAGCCGGCAGACGTCGTGCCCCGGGTTGAACCCCTCGACGGCGTCGCCCGCGAGCTCGGCGATGCCGGCGTGGTCGAGGGCCGCCGCGAGCTCGGCGGCGAGGTTGGCGAAGAGGTCGAGGTCGCCGTCGAGGATGGCGCGGTAGACCTGCCGGTCCGACAGCCGGCCGTAGATCGTTCCCGGCGTGGCGCCGGCGCGCTCCAGCAGCGCCGTGGTGGAGGCCAGGCGCGACGCGCCGGCATGGCCGGAGCCGTCGGTCAGCACGAACACCAGCGGCCGGCGCCGCTCGACCCAGTGATGGACGCGCAGCTCGTGGCCGGGATGGGCGATGACCAGGGCGGCGCGCGGTTCGGGATCGATAGGGATAAGGATAGCGGGTCCTCTCTCACATCGTGGCGCGGAGCGGAGCCCAGTGTCAACCGGCGACCGACCGGCGACTCAAGGGCGTCGATTGCCCCCGCGCGGGCAGCCGTCCCCTCGGTGCGGGTTCTTGTTGCCCTCATGAAGGGAGTCATGGCCCACATGGAGGCGCCGATAGCCCTGACGAGGGCATCGGTGGCCTGGGTGGAGGCCCTGATCGCCCGATCGGAGGCCGGCGTAGCCTTCATGCGGGGAGAAGTCGCCTTCGTTCGGGCAATGGCTGCCCGAACGAAGGCAGAGGTGGCCCCGGAGCGGGCGAACCCCGCCTCCGGTCACCGCGAGGTTGGTTCAAGCTTCCGGTTCGGCCGGGTTGGGGGCCGGGGGCCGCGCCAGGCCGGCGGCGGCCAGGAGGTCGGGGCGAGGGAAGACGGCGATGTTCGCTTCCTCCCGGCGCTTCCGGGAGCGGATCGGCCGGATCCCGAAGCGGACCAGCAGCTCGTTGCCGTGGCCGAGTACGGCGACGATCCCCGACTTGATCCGGATGGTGAGATCCTGACCGCGGCGGCGCGTGATCCGCAATTGCTGCGTCACGGCCTGGCGGCGTCCCTCGAGATAGGCCTGCTCGGCCGCCAGGTCCCGCACCGCCTGGCTCAGCGCCGCGAGCTGCTCGCGCAGTTCCTGCAGATCCGGTTTGTCGAGAGCCTCGGTGTCGGCCATCCCCGCGACGATCGAATTCCACTCCTCCAACGCGTCGGCCAGCGCTACTTTCGACATGAGCGTCTCCTTGAGATCGAAAATCCGTCCGGCTATTTTACGTCCGGTGCCGGCCATCCGTCAGGGGCGCGTTGGACTAAAATCATCGCCATGACGGAGAGGACGGAAGGGACTGAAACGGCGGAGGCCCGCGCGCTCGCCACCACCTGGGACCGGATCTTCGACTGGACCCGGCGTCTGGGCGTGCGGCCGACGCAGATCGGCCTCGGCTGCTGCGCGATCGGGATGACTCCGGCGCTCGATCCCCGGCACGACCTGTCGCGCTTCGGTGTCGACGTGTTCCGGACGGCGCCGCGGCGGGGGGACCTGCTGATCGTCGCCGGCACCGTCAGCCGCAAGATGGCGCCCCTGCTGCGCCGGCTCTGGGACGAGATGCCCGAGCCGAGATGGGCCCTCGCCCTCGGCTCCTGCGCGTCGGGTGGCGGCCCCTACCGCACCTACGCCGTCCTGCGGGGGATCGGGCAGGTGATCCCGATCGACGTCCACGTGCCCGGCTGTCCGCCGCGGCCGGAGGCGCTGCTCGCCGGCCTCCGCGAGCTGGAGACGAGGATGGGGCTGCCGGAGGTCCACGCGTGAGCGATTTTCTCGCGGCCGTTCTGGCGGATCTGGCGGAGCTCGGCGACGCCGTCGAGCCGCATTCAGAAGACCAGCTCGCCGGCGGCGGCGAGCTGGTCCTGCGGGTGCGGCGCGAGGCGATCGCGGAGGTCTGCGCGGCGCTGAAGGAGCGGCACGGCTTCGCGGTCCTGATCGACCTCTGCGGCGTCGACGTCCCCGGCCGCGAACCGCGCTTCGAGGTCGTCTACCAGCTGCTCGGCCTGGAGGCGAAGCGCCGCCTGCGCCTCAAGGTCGCGGCCGGGGAGGAGACCCCGATTCCGTCGGTCGCCGGCGTCTGGCGCGCCGCCGAGGGGCTCGAACGCGAGGCGTGGGACCTCTTCGGCCTCCGCTTCGACGGCCACCCGGACCTCACCCGCATCCTGCTCTGGGAGGGGTTCGAGGGGCATCCGCTGCGCAAGGACTTCCCCGTCGAGGGGACCGGCGCCGAGGCCGTGGAAGGGGACCGTGTGGAAGGGGACCGTGGAGAGTGAGGGCTTGAGCGCGCCGGAGGAGCCGGGCGAGCCGGGCGAGCCCGCGGCTGCGCCGGCGGAGACCGCGGAGCCGGCGGGCGAGGAGGCGCGCGGCGAGGAGATCGAGCTCCGGTTCGGCCCGCGGCATCCGGCGATCCAGGGCGTCCTGTGCCTCCAGGTGAGGGTGGACGGCGAGCGGATCGTCGGCTGCCGGCCGGTGCTCGGCCATCTCCACCGGGGGATCGAGAAGCTCTGCGAGCTGAATTCGTTCGCCGCCAACGTGCCGCAGACCGACCGTCTCGACTTCGCGGCGGCGGCCACCAGCAACCTTGCCTACGTGGGGGCGGTCGAGCGGCTGCTGGGGATCGTGGCGCCGCCGCGGGCGCGCTTCCTGCGCACCGTCTTCGCCGAGCTGCAGCGGATCGCCTCGCATCTGCTCTGGCTCGGCACCCACGCCGCCGACCTCGGCGTCATGCCCCCCTTCTTCGCGGCGCTGCGCGAGCGCGACCGCTTCCTCGGCCTGTTCGAGGTCTACCTCCGGCAGTATCCCGGCGTCAGCGGCATGCGCCCCGGCGGCCTCTCCCACGACCTGCCGGCGGGCTGGGTGGAGAAGTGCCGCGAGCTGGTCGGCTCGTTCCCCGGCCGTCTCGACGACTTCGCCGGCAGCCTCGCCGACAGTCGCGCCTGGAAGAAGCGGACCGTGGGGCTCGGCGTGCTGGCGGCGGCGGCGGCCGTCGACCTCGGCGTAACCGGCCCGGCGCTGCGCGCCGCCGGCGTCGACTGGGACCTGCGCCGGGACCTCCCCTACGAGGCCTACGGCGAGGTGGGCTTCGACGTGCCGGTCGGGCGCAACGGCGACGCCTACGACCGCTACCGCGTGCGGCTGGAGGAGATGCGGCAGTCCGCCCGCATCGTCGAGCAGTGCCTCGACGGCCTGCCCGACGGGCCCGTCCTCGCCGATCTGCCGCCGGACGAGGAGGGCGCGACGGGCGAGGCCTATCATGGCATCGAGGGGCCGAAGGGGGAGATCGGCTTCTACCTCGTGGGCGACGGCACGGCGCGGCCCTGCCGCTGCCGCGTCCGGGCGCCGTCGTTCGCCAACCTCCTGGCGCTGCCGGAGCTCTGCCGCGGCGAGCTGGTCGGCGATCTGGTGGCGCTGATCGGCTCGCTCGACCTCGCGCTGGGCGAGGCCGATCGTTGAAAAGACGGAATAAAAGTCCCGTTCTTCCGGTTGAAGATCAAATAAAATAGCAGGGGACGAGCCGCATTTTGGCACCTCATGTGCCGAATCGGCGACCTGCGGGCAATCTGCGGGCGACCTGCGCGAATCCAGGCGCCGGGCCGCGTCGCCGAAAAAGGACGCCGCCCGCCTCGTTTCCCCCTCCGGAGTGTCATCGCGGAGGGACACCCTGTTCGGGTTTTCAACCGAATCCGAAGGCCGGATGGCGGCCTTTTTCTCTCCCAAAACCGTTGGCACCGTCTGTGCGTATCCCCTGAGCGAGGGGAGAGGTCACCTTGAAGGGAGTCAGCATGCCAAAGACCAGCGTCGACCACCAGAAAGGGTGGAATTTCGAAGCGGCAGCCATGCCGTTCGTGGACGCTCTGTACAATACGGCCTATCGGATGACCCGCAATTCCGAGGACGCCGAGGATCTCGTGCAGGAGACCTATCTCAAGGCGTACCGCTACTACGACAAGTTCGAGGAGGGGACCAACTTCAAGGCGTGGTTGTTCAAGATCATGAAGAACACCTTCATCAACAACTACCGCAAGAAGCAGCAGGCCCCGACCCTGAGCGACTTCGCCGAGATCGAGGAGTCGTTCGAGAACCAGGTCAGCGAGGACGCCTCGAAGCAGATGAAGAACCCCGAGGACGAGCTGCTCGAGAACGTGCTCGACGAGGACGTGCAGAAGGCGCTCGACAAGCTGCCGCCGGACTACCGGATGGTGGTGCTGCTGGCCGATCTCGAAGGGTTCTCCTACAAGGAGATCGCCGAGATCCTCGACGTCCCGGTGGGCACGGTGATGAGCCGGCTCTACCGCGGCCGCCGGCTGCTCGAGGCGGCGATGCTCGAGTTCGCCCGCGACCATGGCTACCTGCGCGAGGGCGAGCCGGTCAAGATGCGCAGCCGGACCCCGGCCGCGAAGTAGGCTTGAGGCCCCGCGCCTTCTGGAAATATCCCGCTCCGCACTCCAGTTGAAGAGTGCGGAGTCGACAACGGGGCATGTCGCATCAGACTGTTCTAGCGTTTTGGGTTCCGGAGGAAGGACGATGGATTGCAAAGAGGTCAGCTTGGTGGTGTACCTGTTCTTCGACAACGAGATGGACGAGGAGACGCTGACTCCCTTTCGCGCCCACGTCGGACAGTGCGGCCATTGCGCGAAGCAGGTCGACTACACCCGCAAGGTGCTGTTGATCGTCCGCCAGAAGACGATCCGCTGTTCCGCTCCCGACGGCCTGCGCGCCCGCATCCTCACCCACCTTCCCCATCGCACCCATCGCGATGGCGCTCCCGGCCCCCACTGAACGAGACCCTCATGAACGCGACCTTCTCCGCGTCCCGGCGCCTGGCGGCCTTCGTCGCCGCCGCGGCGCTGACGCTGCTCGTCGCGCTGCCGGCCCCGTCGCGGGCCGACGACATGAACCTCGCCTGCCTCGGCGGCGCCCGGCTGAGCGACGCGGACTTGGCGCGGGGCACCACGATCGTCGTGACGTGGGCCACCTGGTCGCCGCGCTCCCATGACGTCGCCGATCGCGTCAGCGCGCTCGCCGCGCGCTGGGGGAGCCGCGCCCGCGTCGTGACCGTGAGCTTCGAAGAGGAACGCGCGGTGGTCGAGCGGTTCCTGAAGGGCAAGAGCTTCGGCGCTCCCGTCTGCCTGGACCCCGACGGCGTCTTCTCGAAGCGATACGACGTCGCGACCCTGCCGAGCCTGGTGGTCGTGCAGGACGGCAAGGTCGCCCATCGCGGCAAGCTGGGCGACGACGCCGACCAGATCCTCGCCGGCATCCTGCACTGACCGCCGGGCTGGCCGTTTTCCCTCTCGCCGGATACCGCCCAGGCCTTCAGGTCCGGGCGGGGCGGGCGCCGCGAGCCCATCGAGCAACTCCCCTTTTTTGAGTTTTTTTCATCGCCCGCGGGGTTGCGCCCTGCGGAGCCTCTGTGTAGTATCCCTCCGCGCAAGGGTTTCATCGGGTCGTTTTTCCATCACCCTTCCATGGGAGGTCTGCACCGGATGCAGTCGAAGAGGGTTTTTTCAGGCGTGACCGTCCTCCGCTGGTGTCTGCCGCTCGGGTTGATCGCGCTCGCCGCCGGGCTCCTGGTGAGCACGCGGAACCTCGAAGCCCACAACCGGTCGCCCTACCCTCTGCCGCCGACCCCCCGCTTCAACGCCCGCGCCACCCTGCCGGACGCCAGCACCCGCTGGATCGATCGCGCCCGCGTCCCCGTCGAGGCGAAGCTCCAGCGCGGCGAGACCGTCGCCGACGTTTTCGGCAAGCTCGGGCTCCAGGGGAGCCAGCTGCGCGCCGCCACCGACGCCCTGGCCGGGAAGGTCGATCTCCGCGCCCTCAAGGCCGGCAACCACTACTCCGCCTTCTTCAACTCCGACGCCTCCCTGGCCTCCTTCGAGATGACCCTCGACGGCAGCGGCCGGGTCGAGATGGCCCGCCGGGGCGACCGGTGGAGCAGCGACTGGCAGCCCTTCCAGCGCCGCGTCGAGCTCCGCTCCGTCCAGGGCACGCTGAAGGGATCGATGGAGGAGTCGATCCGCGCCGCCGGCGGCCCGCCGTCGCTCGCCTATCGCCTGGCCGACGTCTTCCAGTGGGACCTCGACTTCGCCAAGGACCTCCAGCCGGGGGACCGCTTCGAGGTCCTCTACCAGCAGGTCCTGCTCGACGGCAAGTTCCACGACGTCGGCACCATCCTGGCGGCGACCTACAACAACCGCGGCCGGCTCCACGAGGCCTACCGCTACGGCGACGCCAGCGTCTACTACGACGGCGACGGCGCGCCGATGCGGAAGATGTTCCTGCGCTCGCCGCTGCGCTACTCCCACGTCACCTCGGCCTTCAGCCTCCATCGCTTCCATCCGGTGCTCAACGAGTTCCGGCCGCACTACGGCGTCGACTACAGCGCGCCGGTGGGGACGCCGGTGCAGGTGACGGCGAACGGCACGATCCTCTCCGCCGGCTGGGAGGGAGGGGGAGGCAACGTCGTCAAGGTGCAGCACGGCGGCGGCTACGTCACCGCCTACCTCCACCTCTCCCGCTTCGGGCCGGGCATTCACCGCGGCGCGCGGGTGCGCCAGGGGGACATCATCGCCTTCACCGGCGCCACCGGCCTCGCGACCGGCCCCCATCTCGACTACCGGGTGAAGTGCCAGGACAAGTGGCTCGATCCGCTCGCCCTCAAGGGGGTCCGCGACGAGCCGATCCCCGGTTCGCGGATGGCCTCCTTCCGCACCTGGCGCGACGGCCTCCGGACCGGTCTGCATGGCGGCGCGCTGCCGCGCGGCCTGCAGGTGCCGGGCTTCGAGCCGGACGCCCAGCTCGCCCTGGGCGGTGGCGCTCCCTCGGCCTCGCGTAGCGCGGTCGCCCGCTGAGCCGCTGCCGGACCCGATGGTGACCGTCAAGACGTGGTGCCGGGTCGACCTCGCCGGCGGCACCCTCGACATCTGGCCGCTCGGCCTCTTCCACCCCCAGGCCCGCACCGTCAACGTCGCGATCGACCTCGCCGTCACCGTCGGCCTCCGGCCGTTGAAGGAGGGATACCGGGTGGTGCAGGGCGAGAGCGCCGTCGAGGCCCGCTCGGCGAGCGAGCTGGCCCGCCTGCCCGAGGCCGCCCTGATCGGGGTCGCCGCCGAGGCCCTCGACCTGCCCCCCTTCGAAGCTCGCCTGGAGAGTGAATCGCCGCGCGGCGGCGGGCTCGGCGGGAGCTCCGCGATGACCGTCGCCTTCCTGGCGGCGGCGGAGGAGGCCTTCGATCGCCCGCGCCTGCAACCGCGGGAGCAGGCGGCGCTGGCGCGCGACCTCGAGGCGCGGCTGATGGGGCTTCCCACCGGCATCCAGGACCATTACCCCGCGCTGCTCGGCGGCGCGCTCGAGATCCGGCCGCTGCCGGGCGGCGAGCAGGTGCGCCGGCTGGACGTCGACCTCGCCGCGCTCGGCGACAGCCTGGTCGTCGTCTACTCGGGGCAGAGCCACTTCTCGGCCGGCAACAACTGGCAGGTGGTGCGCCGGCGGCTGGAGGCCGAGCCGGAGGTCACCGCCCGGTTCGAAGGCATCGCCGCCACCGCCGCCGAGCTGGTTCCCGCGCTCGAAGCCGGGGACTTGCCGCGCGTCGGCGAGCTGATGAGCCGCGAGTGGAGCGACCGCCGGCGGCTGGCGGAGGGGATCTCCACGCCCGTCCTGGAAGAGCTGCTGCGGGCGGCCATCGGCGCGGGAGCCTGGGGTGGCAAGGCCTGCGGCGCCGGCGGCGGCGGCTGCCTCGCCATCCTCGGACCGCCGGAACGGCGGACGGCCATCACAGCGGCGCTGGAGGGCGCGGGGGGGAAGGTCCTGGCGGCGCGGCCGACGGGGCTGGCGCTACAGATTTCAAAATAGAGAAGGAAGGCCTTGTTGTAGGGGCGGCCCTGTATGGCCGCCCTGAAGCCTGGCCGTTCTGATCCGGAAATGGAAAGGGCGCCCACACAGAGCGCCCCTACAACCTACATCTTGCGCTCGCGCTCAGCGGTTCCGGATGCGCTGCGCGAGGATGTCGTAGGCCTTGTCGAGATCCACGGTGGGGGAGAAGTCGACCTCCCGTGGATCGGACCAGGTCGAATCCGAGCTGAGCCGGTAGAGCACCTTGTCGGCCTGCGCCCAGGAGATGAGGGCATCGTCGCCGGCCTCGGAGACGAACACCATGACGTTGCCGGGACCGACGCGCGGGATGGGACGGTACGAGGCGACGCGGACCTGGATCAGGTACGGGGCCGCCGACGTCGGCACGGTGGGGGCCGCCAGCGCGGCGCCGGCCGTGGCGGCGGGATCGTCGACCTGGAGGATCTGCGACAGCGCGTCCTCGTTGGGGTTGCGCAGGCCGCGCGCCGAGAGCTTGGCGCCGATCTCGATGATGTGGGAGCGCGCCTTCTCGGCGAGGTCCGGGAGCCCGGTCGCGCCACCCGCCAGGATCGTGGTGCTGACCTGGTCGGCCAGCGTCGAGGCGAGCTCCGGGTGGAAGGCGATGCCGATCTCGATGATGTGGGAGCGCGCCTTCGCGGCGAGGTCGGGCAGGTCGTCCGGATAGAGCGTGGCGCCGGTCTGGACGATGTTGTCGCGCGCTTCCAAAGCCAGCCGGCTCAGCTCCTCCGGCAGGACGTCGATCTCCACCGTCGCCATCTGCCCCTGCGAAGGCGAGGCGAAGGCGACCACGACCGTCCGCTGATCCCGTCCCGACTGGATGGTGGGGGCGCTCAGCAGCGTCGGCTGGACGGTGGTGGGCGTGCCGGCGGGGAGGAAGTCGCTGAGGTTGTAGACCGGGTTGTTGCCGGTGAAGGTGCCGTCGACGAAGACCACCGGGGTGTAGAACGTGTCGAACGCGCCGACGGCCGTGCCCTCCTCCTGCCAGAGCAGGTGGAGAGTGGTGCGGTGCTTGGCGACCACCGTGCCGGTGCCGTCGTCGGTGACGTCCTGGAAGGTCTCGCGGGTGATCGCGAACTGCGGCGAGGTCTTCGGCGCGAAGGGATTGCCGACCACCGTGATCGGCGTCGACCAGTTGGCGCCGTCGAAGCCGGCGAGCTTCAGGACCGGATGGATTCCCTCGAAGCTCTCCCAGAGCACGAACACGGTCTGCGAGTCGTTCTCGTAGAGCAGCGAGGCGGAGCTCTCGGTGGCGATGTCGACGGTGTCGGGGATCAGGACGCGCTGCAGGGGAGCGCCGGTCCGCGTCACGTCGACCGCCAGGACGGGGGTGGACGGCGCGGCCGCCGGACCGCCCGGGAAGAGGTCGCCGTAGTTGCCGGAGCGGACCTGATACACCTCGCCGCTCGAGCCGAGGGCGGAGTCATGGCTCGTGGCGAGACCGGGCGACGGGGCGGCGAGCCCGAGGCCGATCATCCCGAGAACAAGGAACCATGCGTGTTTGTTGCTCATCGTCGGACCTCAAGCGTGCAGGTTGACCAGCTTGCGGATGTCCACCGCGAGCAGGAATTCGGGAAGATAGCCGGCGTCGGGGAAGAAATCCCGGTGCAGGCGGCCAAAGTAGTCGCGCGCGCCGTCGACGTCGTCGCTCAGGTTGGCCACCTCGCCCAGCAGGTAGAGCGCGTTCTTCACCGAGGCGGCGTCCTCCATCGTCTCCGCCAGCGCCAGCGCCGCCAGACCGTGGCGGAGCGCGAGACGGTAGCGCCCCGTCTCCAGGTGGGCGAAGCAGAGGTCGAGACGGACCGAGATCTCGTGGCGCTGGGCGCCGCACCGCCGGAGGATGCGCAGGCTCTCGTAGAGCAGCCGGCACCCCTCGCGGAGCTCGCCCTGCAGGACGCGGATGTAGCCGAGGTTGTCGAGGATCTGGCCGCGGGCGGCGGTCGGCTCGGGCGGCGCCTGCTCGAGCGCCAGCTCGTACTCGCGGCGGGCTTCGGTGATGAAGCTCTCGGCGAGGAGCGTGTTGCCGATCAGGTTGTGGCTCGAGGCGAGCCACTCGCGGCGCCCCAGCACCGCGGCGCGGTCGAGCGCGATGCGGGCGTAGAACAGCGACTTCTTGAAGTTCTTGGTCAGCTCGTAGTGACGCGAGATGTTGTAGGCCGCGAGCTGGCAGATGAAGGGGTCGACGTTGCGCACCAGGATCTCGCGCAGGTGGGGGACCTCGGTGTCGCCGCGCCCCATCTCGATCACCACCGCCGCGCGGTTGCAGATCCCGAGATCGACCTGCGGCTGCTCGCCGTGCTCGCGGGCCCAGGCGAGAGCCGCGTCGAAGCACGCCCGCGCCTCCTCCAGCTGCCCCGCCCGCACCGCCTTCTCCCCCCGGCTCTTCAGCTCTTCAAAGGTACCCGCGATCGTGCTCGCGATCATTCGTCAGCCTCCCATGCCCGCTTCGTGGTCGGACCGGCGTCGTGGCGGTCCTCCTTGCTGCGCTTGAAAGCGATGAACTCCTCGACCTCCCGCTGTGTGTCCTCGGAGAGGGAGTTGAAGCTCTGGACGAGCTGGACGTCGCGCGGCGTGATCGACTCCTTGGCGACGCCCTCGAAAAACTCGCCGATGCTGACCTTGAACTCGGCGAGGATGCGGAAGAGAGTGTCCAGGCTGACCCGGTACTCCCCCTTCTCCATGCGGGAGAGATCGGACTGCTGGATGCCAAGGCGGGTCGACAGCTCGACCTGCGTCAGCTTGTGCTCTTTGCGGAGCTCGCGGATCTTGCGCCCCACGAGCTGGACTTGACGGATCTTCTCGGCGGCCATGATGACATGTCTAAAAGATGCTGTCTATGTCAGAATGGCATAGCAGGGTGGTCTGAGAAGGATAGTATCCCCGCCCCGGTGGGCTGTCAATGGAGCGCCCCCCGCTCGAATCCGGAGACGCCGTTGCGCCATCATCTCTTCCTTCTCAAGGAGCTCGTCAAGCGGGACTTCCAGGGGCGCTACGCCGGCTCGGCGCTCGGCCTCGTCTGGTCGTTCCTGCAGCCGCTCTGGATGCTCCTCCTGTTCACCTTCGTGTTCTCGACGGTGATGAAGATCCCCCTCACCGGCGTGCGCACCAGCCATTTCTCCATCTTTCTGTTCTGCGGGCTGCTCCCGTGGATGGCGGTGCAGGAGGGGGTGCTGCGCTCGGCGTCGGCGATCACCGACAACTCCGGGCTGGTCAAGAAGCTCCGCTTCCCGGCGGAGATCCTGGTGCTGGCCGTGGTGCTGGCGGCCCTGCTGCACGAGGGGATCGCTAGCCTGATCTTCGTCGCCGTCCTGGCCGCCTTCGGCGACCTCCATCTCGGCGGTCTGCCGCTGCTGCTGCTGGCCCTGCCGCTGCAGGTCGCCCTCACCCTCGGCCTCGGCCTGCTGCTCGGCGCGGTCAACGTCTTCTTCCGCGACACCGCGCAGGTCCTCGGCATGGCGTTCACCGGGTGGTTCTACCTGACTCCCATCGTCTATCCGGCGGCCCAGGTGCCGGCGCGCTTCCGGCCATGGATCGAGCTCAATCCGCTGACCGCGCTCGTCGAGCTCTACCGCCAGGCCTTCCTCGGCGGCCGGGCGGCGCTGGTGCCGGGGACCGGCGCCCTGGCGCTGGCGGCCGTCGTGCTACTATCCGGCGGCTTTTTGCTCTTCAGGCGTCTCAAGACCGCCTTCGTGGACGAAATCTGAACAGTGGTGTGATTCTTGCGTGGCGCGGTCTCGCCGACGTGATTCAAAAAGGAGCTTTCGGTATGGAGTCGACCTCAAGATCCTCGTTGCGCCATTCGATTCCGGCGCTGCTGCTCGCCGTTACGGCGCTTTCCCTGGCGCCCCGTGCCGTTATGGCCGCCGGTGCCGGTCCTGCCGCCGCGCCTCCGGCCAAGCCCTCCTCCTCCTCCTCCTCCTCCTCCAGCACTCCGCCGGCGCCGGCCGCCGCCGCCGACACGGCCGACGCCAAGCCGACCCCGACCACGCTGGGGCCTCCCGACGGCAAATGGCTGAAGGAGAAGGACGGCCGCGAGTACTACATCGACAAGATCTCCAAGGAATACCATTACGAGCGCATCGACGCCCACCGGGTGCACACCGCTTGGGGGATCAACATCGAGCCTGTGAAGGAAGACGACAAGTACTTCTATTTCAAGGTCTACCGGCCGTTGGGCAGGGTCGCGCCGCCGGTGACCGCGCCGTCGCCGGAGGAGGCGAAGAAGATCGAGGCGAGCTACCAGGTGGACACTCCCGAGAGCCAGCGCCTGAAGCTGGTGTCGTTCGCCAACGGGCTGCCGGTCAAGGGACAGTGGCGCAATGGCTTCGACATCGCCGACATGAACGAGGATGGCCACCTCGACATCGTGCACTCGGCGGCGCGCAAATCGCCCGGTCCGCCGGTCATCTTCCTCGGCGACGGCAAGGGGAACTGGCGGCGCTGGGTCGAGGCCAAGTTTCCCCGCCTCCCCTATGACTACGGCGACGCCGCGGTGGGCGACTTCAACGGCGACGGCCACATGGACATCGCCCTCGGCGTCCACCTGCGCGGCCTGCTCGCCATGACGGGCGACGGCAAGGGGAATTTCAAGGAAGACTACAAGGGGCTCGACTTCGTCCTCCCCGGCCAGGGGCGCCAGCCCGGCTACTCCTCGCGGACGATCACGGTCGCCGACTGGAACCACGACGGCCGCCCGGACATCCTGGCGATCGGCGAGGGTCCGCGCCTGAACATGTACGGTCACGACAAGGCCCAGATCACCCAGAAGACCGAATCCTACGGCGCCGTGATCTATCTCCAGCAGCCGGACGGCACCTGGGTGCGCAAGGACCAGGGTACCTCCAGCCGCGAGATCTTCGGCGATTCGATCGCGGTGGGGGACTTCAACGGCGACCACCGCCTCGACTTCGCGACCGGCTCGAGCGTCATGGGGCGGCGGACCCTGGTGAACTACGCGCGGGAGGACGGCGGCTGGGACCAGGTCGAGGTCGACGCGGTGCGGCCGCGGGGCTACGTGGCCTCCGTCGACGCCGTCGACCTCAACGGCGACGGGCTGGACGACCTGGTGGTCGGCTACGCGAGCTTCGAGAACAGTGTCTGGCGGAGCGGGATCGACGTCATCTACGCGCACAAGGACGGCACCTGGACCCGCCGGGGGCTCGCCTCCGTCGAACAGCGGATGCAGGTCACCGCGATCTCCCACGGCGACCTCGACGGCGACGGCAAGCCGGACCTGGTGGCGCTGACGTCGACCGGCGAGACCTGGGTCTTCCGCAACGACGGCAAGGGGTGGTTCACCCGCGAGACGGCGACCGGCATCCCGTCCTATCCCGGGGGGTGCGCAGGCTTCCACGTGCGGCTCGCCGATCTCGACGGCGACGGCAAGGACGAGATCGTGGCCGACTTCGCCGGCGAGACCTCGCCGGCGAACGCTCCCGACAGCTGTCCGACCGGCGGCGGCATCCAGGCCTGGCACACCGCGCCGGCCGGAAACGACGGCGGCCATTGAAGAAAAACGCCTCTTGACAGCCCAGGTGGAGATCCCTATAGTGCAGAAGCATAAAACATCGGAGAGGACTGGGGCTCGGGCCTTCAGGCCCCCCGGCGTAGCGACAATCGAGAGCTTCAAGGACCCCTCCCGGGTCGCCGGTAGCGAAAAGAGCTGACAACCGGCCCCGGGGTGTTATAAAGTTCGCGGCACTCTATACTTTGAACAGGAGGTGATTTTTTTCCCGAGGAGAGTAAAGAAACGGTTGTTTCGAGATCCGTTTCACTGTTCAGCTTTAGTAAACCAACTCTAGGAGATTGTCTGTCATGAAAAAGATTGCACTGTGCCTTGCTCTCTTGGGCCTTCTGGGCCTGGGCGGCCAGGCGCTTGCCGTGATCTGCACCATCGATGAGGTGCCGGCGGCCACGTTGCTGCTGCCCTACTTCGAGGTGGATTTCGACAACCCGAACGGGGCCAACACCCTGTTCTCCATCAACAACGCCTCGGCGACGGCCGTGCTCGCCCACGTCGTTGTGTGGTCCGACCTCTCGAAGGTCGTCCTCGACTTCAACGTCTACCTGACCGGCTATGACGTGCAGACGATCAGCGTCAGCGACCTGCTCCACGGCATCCTGCCGCAGACGGCGTCCGCGGGCCAGGATCCGAGCGACGCGATCAGCCCGAAGGGCGCGTTCTCGCAGGACATCAACTTCGCCTCCTGCTCCGGCCTGCTGCCGCCGCCCAGTACCCTGAACGCGAGCTTCGTCGCTCACCTCCAGGCGGCGACGACCGGTCAGCCGGACGCCCTGTTCAGCAACAACTGCTTCGGTCGCGCCCTCGGCGACAACATCGGCCGTGGCTACATCACGGTCGACACGGTGAACTCCTGCACGATCGAGGATCCGGGCGACGCTGGCTACTTCACCAACATCGCCACCTTCCAGAACGTCCTCTGGGGCGACTACTTCTACGTCAACAACGCCCAGAACCTGGCCGACGGCAACCCGATGGTCCACATCGAGGCTTCGCTGACCGACCCGGCGACCACCACCGCTGGCGAGTACACCTTCTACGGTCGGTATGACACGACCCCCTTCAACGCGGAAGACCATCGCGAGCCGCTGTCCACCAACTTCGCCACCCGTTTCCTCAACGGCGGCACGTTCAGTGGCGGTACGGACCTGATCGTCTGGCGCGACTCCCACAGCGCGTCGGAAACTCCGTTCGTCTGCTCCAGCCTCGCTACGGCGAACCCGTGGTACCCGCTGGGCCAGGAAGGCATCGTGATCTTCGACGAGCAGGAGCAGCCGAACCTGATTCCGGCGTTCCCGGTCTCGCCGCAGCCGGGCCCGACCGCCATCGTGCCGTTCCCGGCCGAGACGCAGTCGGTCCACGTCGGTGGCGACGCTCTGCAGACCCAGCCCGACTTCGGCTGGCTGTACCTCAACCTGAACACCGTCATCACCGCGGAGCCCCATCCGCTCGACGCCGCGGCCGATCAGGCCTGGGTCGTCACGCGCATGCTCTCCGAGGGCCGGTTCAGCGTCGGCTTCGACGCCATCCAGCTCGACAGCGCCTGCGCGGCGCTGCACTTCACCCCGGGTCAGTAAGCCCAGGGCTGGTGGACAGGGTGGGCCCGGTTCTCCGGGCTCACCCGTTTCTTCCTCCTCGTTCCGACTCGCGGGCTCCTGCAAGCTGCTTCTCTCCTGGGAGGCAGCTTGGAAGAGCCGAGCAGTCCGGAGTTCCTGGTTTCGATTCCGCGAGATCGGTTGCGGAATGCGAGATCTGAGTCTAGACTTATGCTCAAAGGTTTATGTCGCAATGGCTTTGGGCGGTGTGGGGCGTTCTAAGCGCCGCCAGGCCCGTTCCGGAGTCGCCGTTCCGCTTCACGCAGTAGGAGGAGTTGTCCATGGTGAACCCCCGTCCCGCTCGTCCACGCACCGTAACGCTCTGGATGTTGGCGCTGCTCCTGGCGACAGCCGTGTCGTTTCTGGGCCGGCCGCTGGCGGCGCAGACGCCGATCTGTGACCGCTCGGGGTGCGAGCCGATTCGCTTGGGCAGTCGGGTGGTGTGCTTCACCCCCGCCACGCCGGTGCCCAGCTCGCTCTGGGGAGAGCTCCAGCCCGCCGACACGGGCGCGCTGCCCATCGCGCGGGATTCGACGAGCTTCAACGAGGTGACCGAGAGCTATTGGAGCCGGAACTGGTTTTACGGGATGGATGTCTACAACGGATATGTCGTCACCGGCCTGGCGCACGGCATTGCCGTCTGGGACGCGCGCACGGATCCCGCCAATCCGACCCTCGTGGGGTCCAAACTGTATGGTCCGCTCCAGAGCTTCCCCTACATTCCGGGCGGCGAGTCGTCCAAGATCGTCTTCACCGCCTCCTCGGCTCCCGACGACACGATCGCGGCGGTGGCGGGAAATTTCGCGGGACTCCTGGTCTTCGACCTGAGCAACAAGTCGATTCCGCGCCCGGTCTACCAGAACGCCGACAAGAGCTCGTCCTCCGTGTGGACGACGAAGATCGGCACCACGCGCTACGCCTTCATGGCGGCGCTCGGCGGCGTCTACGTCTACAACCTGGAAGCGGCGCTGGCCTCCAACGGCTGCCTGCAGAACGCCGCGAACCCCAACAATTGCCCCGGGGTGCTCGTCAAGACGATCGCCAGCAGCGACGCGGCCACCGTCGTGAACGGCGACGGCAATTTCCTCGCGGTGAGCTATGGTCCCGCGGGTGGCTTCCAGATCTACGACGTGAGCGATCCGCTGAACCCGCAGCTCCGGCTCAGCGGCCTGCGCGGCGTCCGGCCGACGCAGGGCCTCGCGCTCTGGGACAATGGACATGGCTCCTACTACCTCGCCGCCCGCCTGGGGTTGAGCCTGACCGTGCGCACCCCGGAGACCGCGATCTACGACGTGAGCTGCATCGCCACCGCCTCCTGCACGGGTCTCGGGGCTCCCCTCAAGTCGCTGGCTCTCGACAGCCAGGCGAGCGGTATCGACCTGATCACGTTCTCGCGCAGCGGCACCACCCCCTTCCTCTACCTGGGCAGCGGTTCCTCCTGTCTGGGGGCGGACGGCCAGCAGCACGAGTGGCTGTTCGACGTCAGCGTTCCGTCCAGCCCGCGCGACGTCACGCCGCAGGAGACGATCACCCAGACGGCTCCCTACAACACCGTGCAGACGACCATACCGGTCAACTACTGGAGCTACTACGACCGCGACAGTCCCACGGGCTTCAACCATGTGGAACCCGTTGCGGGCAAGTTCAACGGCACCTATTTCTACCGCGCCGCCCGCTCGATCTTCGACATCCACAAGTGGGTGCACGACGTCGCGCCGACGGCGGACTTCACCTGGAGCCCGAGCCAGATCTACCCCGGCACGCCGGTGACCTTCACCGACGCCTCTACGGGCCAGCCGACGAGCTGGAGCTGGACGTTCTCGGGCGGCTCCCCGCCGAGCGCCTCGGGCGGCACGGCTTCCAGCGTCCAGGTGTCGTTTGCCACCCAGGGCACCAAGTCGGTGTCGCTGACCTCCCAGAACTCCTCCGGCGCGAGCGCGCCGGCGACCCACAGCATCGTCGTGTTGAGCCCGGCACCCGTGGTCGCGGGCGTCACGGTGTCTCCGCCGAATCCGTCGGTCTGCCAGCCGGTGACCTTCACCGCGACCGGGGTGACCGGCCAGACTCCGCTGACCTACGGGTGGACGCTCCAGAACGCCAACGCCGCGCCGGTCGGCCCCACCAGCTCGACCTCGACGCTCCTCTGGTCGGATACCAGCCAGGCCTCGCCCGGCACCTATACCGCCACCGTGACCGTGGGCAACGGCGCCGGCTCGGCCTCCCAGAGCGTTTCGGTCAACCTGCTGCCGCTGGTGCCGCTCTCGTTCGCCGGCGCCAACGGCGCGCCGGTGAACGACCCGTTCACCGCCGGCACCGTCCAGTTTCACGCGGATGCCCTGGGGGCGTCGTCGTGGAGCTGGGACTTCGGCGACGGCCAAGGCTTCCGCGCTCCCACGACCGATCCGGTCAACGGCCCGAATCCGACCTTCAACTACACCTCTCCGGGCACCTATACGGTCCAGCTGAAGGTCAGCAACTGCGTGCAGGGCGCGATCACCAGCGCGCCGTTGACCGTCCACGTCACCCAGACGACGCCGCTGGTCGCCTCTTTCCAGGCGGCCGTCTTCTGTAGCGTCGGCATCTGCCTGGGGACCACCAACCAGCCGATCACCTTCGCCGATTCCTCGACCGGTGCCTCCTTCTGGGATTACGACTGGACCCACACGACCACCAGCGCCAGCACCTGCAACTTCACCGCGGACTCCGGTCATACCTCGCCGGTGACCTCGCACACCTACACCACCAGCGGCACCTACACGCCCTGCCTGCGGGTGCGGCGCGGCACGAGCGAGCAGAACGTGTTCGTCCATACCGGCATCACCGTCTCGCCCAGCACCGGTGGCGGTGGTGGAGGTGGAGGTGGCACCTCGCCGTCGGTCTCGGTGAACAGCGGTCCGACCTCGGGCTCGACCGGCCAGGCATACACCTATTCGGCGGCGGCGCTCAATTGCACGCCCTCGAGCACCGGCTGGATCTGGAACGCAGGCCTCGGCGGCACGATTTCCGGGAACAGCACGAGCAGCTCGGTCTCGATCACCTGGTCGACGGCCGGCTCCAAGACGCTTTCCGTCTCCAACAGCGCCTGCGGCAGCGCCACGGGCGCGCGCAGCGTCGTCATCTCCACCCCCGGCGGCGGCGGTGGAGGCGGGAGCACCACCTTGCAGGCGAGCTTCAGCTTCACGCCGGCGTCGCCCAAGCCGGGCGACACGGTGAGCTTCGACGGCAGCGCCTCCACCGGCACCCCGACGTCCTATATCTGGACGTTCGGCGATGGCGGGCAGGCGACGACCGCGACGGCGACGCACGCCTATGCGGTTGCCGGCTCGTACGTGGTGAATCTGACCGTGGGAGCGCCCGGCACGGGATGCCCGTTCGCGCCCTGCATCGTGCAGTCGTCGTCGAGCCAGACCATCGTGGTGCAGGGACCGGCTCCGGTCGCGGCGGACTACACGGTCAGCGGGGCGACCTGCTCCAACGTCGGCGGGTTCGATATCTGTCAGGCGCAGAACGGCCAGACGGTGACGCTGACCTCGACGACGTCTGACGCCACGAGCTACCAGTGGAGCTTCGGGGACGGCACCTCGGGCACCGGCACCTCGGTGACCCACTCCTGGGCCGCTGGCAGCTTCACCGTCGTCCTCACCGTGACCAAGGGAACGGCGACCGCCTCCAAGAGCCGGATCTTCACCGTCACCGGCGCGACGACGACGCCGGCGGTCAAGGAGGTGGTGCTCCCCTGGATCGCCCAGACCCGCGGCGCGCTGGTGCAGTCGAGCGATCTCTACGTCCACAACCCGAGCGCGAATCCGATGACCGTCCTGCTGGAGTTCCGCAAGCGGGGTACGCCGGACGTCAACCCGCCGCAGGTCAGCAAGACCATCGCGCCGGGAGCGACGCTCTACGTGGCCGACGTGCTGAACGAGCTGTTCAACCGCCAGAACATCGCCGGCTTCGTTTCGCTGACGGTAACTCAGGGGGATGCCGAGCCGGTCATCACCTCGTACAACACCACGGTCGAGGCCGACGGCGAGCAGTTCGGCCAGACGATCGGCGGGATCTCGATGGCGCAGGCCAGCAGCAGCGCCGTGAGCGGAGTGGTCGGGAATCCGGCGCAGAACCTGGTCGGCCTGATCAGCAACTCCGACCGTCTCGCCTACTTCGGGATCAGCAACCCGGGCGCGACGGCCACCACCTATCACCTGCGTTTCTTTGACAAGGCCGGCACGCTGATCGCCGAGTCCAACCCGGACTTCACGGTCTCTCCCTTCGGCCAGCGGCAGTTCCAGGCGGCCGAGATCGCCAGCACCTTCGGCGTCTCGAACCAGGCCGACTACCGGGTCGAGGTGACGAACACCACGGGCAGCGGCATGCTCCTGCCCTACGCGTCGAACCTCCGCCTGGCTTCGAACGATCCCTCGTTCCTCGAGGCCGGCTCGTCGAAGAACGCGAAGGCCTACCTGCTCGGCGTGCTGAGCGCGCCGGGGACCCACAACAGCCAGTGGCAGAGCGATCTGCTGCTGTCCAACGTCGGGACCCAGGTCTCGAACGCGGACGTGACGTTCACCAGCATCGGTGTCAACTCGGTGCCGACGAACCCCATCCACGTCACGCTGCAGCCGGGACAGACCCAGCGGCTGGAGAACGTGGTCGGCGGTCAGCTCGGAGTCACGAACGGGATCGGCGTGCTGACCGTCAGCAGCACCTCGCCGGAGGGGATCTTCCCGATCGTCCAGGGCGAGAGCTACGACAACTCGGATCCGACCAAGCGCTTCGGCCAGTCGATGTCCGCGATCACCGACGCCACCGCGGCGGCGGCTGGTCAGACGCAGTATCTGGTCGGTCTGCGGCAGGACACCGGGCACCGCACCACGATCTGGCTGTTCAACCCGGGCAGCACCGACGCCCAGTACGACATCTCCTATCGCGGGCTCGACGGCACGGTGATCGGCAGCACCAAGGGTGTGGTGCTCGGCGCCGGCAAGCTCCGTCAGTTCAGCCCGAGCCAGCTTCCGCTGCCGGCGGCCGGGGTCCAGGACGGCTTCACCGTCCAGGTCGTGGTCTCCAGCGGCAAGGTGCTCAGTGCGGCGCAGGTGGTCAACAACGACACCAACGATCCGTCGTACATCCTGGGTGTGGCCCACTAGTCGAACGGACTTTCACTCCGGGTTTCTGGTAGGGCCGCCGAACGTCCGGCGGCCCTTTCCTTTCCTGGACGGAGCGGATCGCTGCGCAAGCTCGCCTTTCTGATCACCCTGGCGGCTCTGGCCGCCTGCCGGCCGGCGGCCGATTCGCCACCCGCGCTAAAGCCGGCGGCGGCGCCTGCCGTGACGGCCACGCCGGTGCCCGCCGTCGACGATCCCGCGCAAGGCAAGTGGCGGCCGGCCCGCGGCACCCCCGCGCGGCAAGCCGCGGAGGTCCCCGCCGACGTCAAGGCGGTTCCGTATCTCCAGGGGTACCGTCCGGCGCAGGACCATCCGACGGTGATCGAGCGCGACCCGCATGCCATCTCCGCCGGGCTCGACTTCTACGTCTCGGGTCACGCCGCCGAAGCCGTGCTGATGGACCCGCACGGCAAGACGCTCCATCGCTGGCGCTACCCTCTGCGCCGGCTCTGGCCGGACCTGGCGAAAGATCCGGAGATGGCGAAGGTCGAGTACTGGCGCCGCGCCTATCTCTATCCGAACGGCGACCTGCTGGGGATCTACGAAGGGCAGGGGATCGTCAAGCTGGACTCCCGGTCGCGCGTGCTCTGGGCCCATCGGGGAGGCACCCACCACGACCTCTTCGTGATGCCGGACGGCACCATCTACACGCTCGACCGGGAAGGCAAGATCATCCCCCGCATCAACCCGGACAAGGGCGTCCTGGAGGATTTCGTCACCGTCCTCGATCCGGCCGGCAAGGTGTTGCGGAAGATCTCGATCCTGGAGTGCTTCGAGAATTCTCCCTACGCCTCCCTGCTCCAGCGGATGCCGCGCGAGGGGGACATCTTCCACACCAATACGCTCGAGGTGCTCGACGGTCGCTTCGCCGATCGCGATCCGGCCTTCCGCAAGGGGAACCTGCTGGTCTCGGTGCTCAAGCTCGACACTCTCGCCGTCCTCGACCCGGAGCGCCGTACGGTCGTCTGGGCGCGGACGGGAGGCTGGCGGCGCCAGCACCAGCCGACTTTCCTCGACGACGGCCACCTCCTCCTCTTCGACAACACCGGGGCCGGGCCTGGGCGCTCGCGGGTGCTGGAGATCGAGCCGGTGAGCGGCAAGGTCGTCTGGCAATATGGCGGCACGCCGGCCGAGGACCTCTTCTCGAAGACCCTCGGCTCGTGCCAGCGGCTGCCGAACGGCAACACCCTGATCACCGAATCAGAGAACGGTCGGGCGCTGGAGGTGACCCGCGACAAGCGGGTGGTCTGGGAGTTCTACAATCCGCACCGGGCCGGGGACCATGGCGAGCTGGTGGCCGTGCTGTTCGAAATGATCCGCCTGCCCCCCGACTTCCCCTTCCACGGTGGCGGCTAGACGGAGGCTACAATCGCGACCATGGGGCATGTCACCGTCGAGGCTGAGGGGCTGACCAAGATCTACCGGTCCTACGCCACTCCCTGGGATCGTCTGCTGGAGGGGATCACCCGCCGCCGCAGGCACCGGGAGTTCCACGCTCTGGAAGACGTCAGCTTCATGCTGCCACGGGGAGAGGGTCTGGCCCTGATCGGCGAGAACGGCGCCGGCAAGAGCACGTTGCTCAAGATCCTCGCCGGCATCACCGCGCCCTCCGCGGGCGTCTTCCAGGTGAGCGGCAAGATCGCCTCGATCCTCGAGCTGGGATCCGGCTTCCACCCCGAGTTCACCGGCCGCCAGAACATCGTGCTCAACGCCGCCATGCTCGGACTTTCCGAGGAGGAGCTGCGGCGCAAGATGCCCGACATCATCACCTTCAGCGAGCTCGGCGAGTTCATCGACCAGCCGGTCAAGTGCTACTCGACGGGGATGTCGATGCGGCTCGGCTTCTCGATCGCCACCCAGGTGGAGCCGGACGTGCTGATCGTCGACGAGGCGCTGTCGGTGGGGGATGGCTACTTCCAGAAGAAGTGCATGGATCGCCTCCGCATCTTCGTCGATACCGGCGGCACGCTCCTCTTCTGCTCGCATGCGATGTACTACGTCTCCGCCTTTTGCCAGCGGGCTCTCTGGCTGCGCCGGGGACGGGTCGAAGCGCTGGGGCCGGTCTCCGAGGTGGTGCGGGAGTATGAGAACTTCCTGGTGGCGAAGAGCGCGCGGGCGACCAGCAAGGAGGCTGCCGCCGCGCCCGCGGAGACCTCCCGGTCTCTGCCGGCACGGCTCGGCCCGGTGCGGCTGCTCGCTCCGGAAGATCTCTACACTCAGGGGGACTCCTGGGAGCTGGAGGTGGAATGGGAGACGGCAGATCCCGCGCTCGCCTTCCATCTCGGCGTCGGCATCAATCGCGCCGACGGAGTGGAGGTCTGTTCGTTCGCCACCCATCTCGACGGCCTGCCGCCCTCGACCGGCGAGCGCGCCTACACCGCGCGCCTGGTCATCCCCCGCCTGCCGCTGGTGAAGGGCGAGTTCACCCTGTATATTTTCCTCCTGGATGAGGGCGGGCTCCACATCTACGATCAACGGGTGATCCAGAGCGCCTTCAACGTCCGGAGTCCCGCCTATGCCTTCGGTCTGGTCCACGTCGAGCACGCCTGGGACCTGGACGCCGGGAGCGGCTCCTCCGTAAGCATCCTCCGAACGGCCGACTTCCAACGAGAAACGATCCCGGAATGAAAACCGCCAGCCTGCCCATCCTCGCCGAGCCGGCGGTCCGCAAGGCCCCGGAGCTCCAGCTCAATCCGTTCCTCCACGTCGGCAACGACCGCGTCTACAACCCGCTGTCCGACCGCACCCTGCTCGAGGGCGAGCCCGGATTCGCGGAATTGCGGGGCGTGCTCACCGGAGCCCTGGCGATCGAGGGGCTGCCCGCCGGCGAGCGTGCAGGGCTCGCCACGCAAGGATGGCTGATGCCGGGTGACGCCGAGCCGGCGCGCCAGTTCCGGCTGAAGTACGTCTCGCTCGAGGCACACACCGTCTGCAACCAGTCCTGCTATTTCTGCCCGGTGTCGATCGCCCCGCGGGCGGACTACTTCATGCCGACCGGGCTCTACGAGCGGATCGTGAGCGATCTCGCGGCGTACCGCGACACGATCGAGGGCGTCTTCATGATCAACTACAACGAGCCGACGGCCGACAAGCGCTTCGTCGACCAGGTGCGGACGATCAAGGCGGCGGGTCTGCCCCCGGCGGTGCTCACCAACGGCTCGGGCCTGACGCCGGACCGCATCGACGCCCTGGTCGAGATGGGCGGGCTCCGATACCTCTCGATCAACCTCTCGACCCTGGATCGCGAGCGCTACAAGCGTGACCGCGGCGGGGATCACCTGCCCGTGATCCTGCGCAATCTGGAGCATGCCCGGGACAAGCCGGTCGCCGAGACGATGGACATGGCCGTCCTCGGCACCGGCGACGCCGACCACCAGCGCGACTTCGCCGAGATCTCCGAGCGTTTCGCGGGCAGCCGCTTCAACGTCAAGTACTACGAGGTGATGGACCGCGCGGGATACCTCCAGATCGGCCACCGGCCGGAGTCGCGGGAGCGGCGCCTGTGCGGTTGCGAGAACGTCGGCTCGCGTCCCCTGCAGCACCTCCACATCACGCCGCAGGGCAAGTGCGTGCTCTGCTGCGAGGACTACGACGGCAAGTATGTGGTGGGCGATCTCAACCAGGAGTCGCTCCACGAGGTGCTCACCGGGCCCGCCATGGCGACGATGCGGCGCTGGGTCTACGGCCTCGAGAAAGCTCCCGAAGACTTCCTTTGCTACGGCTGCACCTTCGCTCTCACCCGCCCCGCGTAGGCGCCCAGCGGACTGCATGCGCCTGGCGGTGATCCTCGTCCACTACCACACGCCCGAGCTGGCCGTGGCGGCGGTCGAGGCTCTCCGCGCCGATCTCGCCGGCACGGCGCTGGAGGTGGAGTGGCTGCTGGTCGACAACGGCAGCGACGCGCCGGGCCGCGCCCTGCTCGCCAGCCTGCCGGTCGAGCGGATCGATCCGGGGACGAACCTTGGCTACGCCGGCGGGGTCAACCTGGGGATGGCCCGCTCCTCGGCCGAGGTGGTGGTGTTGATGAACCCCGACGTCCTCGTGGTGCCCGGCTGCCTGCCGGCCCTGCTCGACGAGTTGCGCGCCGGCGCTGCCGTCGCCGGCCCCCGTTTCTACTGGGATCGTGAACGACGCCTTCTCCAGCCCCCGGCCGAGCTCCGCTCTCGCCGCGAGGAGCTGATGGGATTGCTGGCCAGAAAGGGTCCCCGTTGGGCGGCGCTGGCGCGGCGGCGCTGGCGGCGTCACGCCCGCCGGCACTGGGAGGCGCGGACTCCATTGTCAAGCCACGCCCTGAGCGGCAGCCTGCTGGCTCTCCGACGGTCGGCGTGGGAGGCGATCGGGCCCTTCGACGAGGGATTCCGCCTCTACTTCGAAGAGACCGACTGGCTCCAGCGGGCGAAACGGCAGGGATTGGCCGGTCGCTACGTCCCGGCCGCCGAGGCGATCCATCTCTACAGCCAGAGTGCCAGCCGGGAGCCGCGCGCAGAGGGGTGGTTCGAGGATTCGGCGCGCCGCTTCCGTCTCCGTCACTATGGACCCTGGTTCGTCGGGCTGCTCGAAGGTCTCGATCGGAGGCTTCCCAGAGGTGCCTCGCTCCCGGCCGCCGCGATTCCGGCCGAGGGATTGAGCCTGCCGCAGGAAGCTTCCGCCTATCCGCTCTGGATCGAGGTCTCGCCCAATCCGGTCGGTTTTCCGGCGGCCGCCGAGCGGCTTGTGGAGCCTTCCGGCAGACGCTGGAGGCTGCCCGCGGAGCTTGCTGGCCGGTTGCCGGAAGGTGGTCTCACCGTCCAGGTCACGGCCGCGAATGGCGCTGAGATCCTGCGGGGAGCGGCCTGAAGCGGTGCGGATCGCCTACGTCCTCTCCCGGCCCGAGTTGGGCGGTGGCACCAAGGTCGTCTTCCAGCACGCCCGGCTGCTGCAGGACAACGGCGACGACGTCACTGTCCTGGGCGAGGGTCCCAAGCCGGACTGGATGGAGATCCGGGTTCCTTATATCGACTACAGCGGCGGACTGCCGAGGCTCCCGGAGCAGGACCTTGTCATCGCCACGTTCTGGACCACCCTCCCCCTGGCCCGGCGTTTCGGTCTGGGCCCGCTGGCGCACTTCTGCCAGGGCTATGAGGGCGGGCTCGTCCATCTGCGGCCGGTGCTCGCGGAGATCGAGGCCGTCTACTCCTGGCGGCTGCCGACCTTGACCGTGTCGCCGCACCTGGGCGAGCTCGTCCGCGAACGCTTCGGGCGGGAGAGCCGGCTGGCGCCGCCCACCCTGGACCCTCTTTTCCGCCCTGCCTGGCGGCTGGGGCCTCGGAGACACCCGTGGATCGTCATCCCCGGCATCTTCGAGGCGGAGGTCAAGGGCATTCCGACCGCGCTGGCGGCCGTCCGCCGGCTGCGCGAGGAGGGAACTCCCTGCCGGGTGCTGCGTTTCTCCATGCTCCCCTTGAGCGACGGTGAGCGGGCTCTGCTGGTCCCGGACCGCTATCTCTGCGGCGTACCGCCAGCGGTCGTCGCGCGGGAGCTGCGGGCCTCCGACCTGCTCTTCCTCCCTTCAGGCCCCGAGGAGGGATTCGGGCTGCCCCTGCTCGAAGCGATGGCCTCCAAGGTCCCCGCCGTCGCCTCGCGGATTCCGTCGACGGTGCATCTCACGGACGGCGCGGTGCCGCTGGTGGACGCGGCGGGATTCGCCGGTGCCGCGAGGGAGCTCCTCGCCTCCTCCAAGGCTTGGAGGAGTGCGCGGGAGCGGGGATATGTGGCGTCCCGCCGATTCCTGCCTGAAGCCGTGGCCCCGAGACTGGTCGAGAGCGTCCGATGGGCCCGTCAACGTGCCCTGGACGAGCCCCTTTCCGATTCGCGGATGGGCCTCGCATGAGCGGTCGCCTTGCGCGGTTCGCTCCGGCGCTGGCTCTGGGCTGCGCCTTGCTGGCGCTCTACGGCCGAGCCCTCACCCGTCCGTTCACCAGCGAAGATTTTCTGCTCATCCGGTACCTGAGCCAAAATCCGCCCTGGCACCACCTCCTCGCTCAGCTCACCGCTCCCTGGCTGGGGATCTCGGTGGTCAAGTTCTACCGCCCGGTCTCCACCCTGTTCTACGGAATCGAGATCGCCGCGTTCGGCGGCCACCCCCTGGGCTATAACCTCGTCCACCTGCTTGTCCATGGCGCGAACGCGGGGCTGATCTGGGCCATCGCCCGCCGGCTCGGCCGTGCGGTCGGCAAGCCGGGAGCTCTCACGCCCTGGGCCATCGCGCTCCTGTTCGCGATCTATCCCCTGCATCCGAACGCGGTCGTCTTCAGCGCCAGCTTCGCGACGCTCTACGGAGCGGCCTTCCTGTTCAGCTCGGTGCTCGCCTATCAGGGATTCCGGGAGAGCGGCTCCCGCCGCGCGTGGGGGGCGTCGCTGGCGCTGTTCGTCCTGGCGCTCGGCTCCTACGAGGAGAGCGCGGTTCTCCCCGCCTTGCTCGTCGCGTACGACCACCTGATCGGCGTGCGGGTGGCGGCCGGACGCCGGCATGCCGGGCTCGCCCTCGGGTACCTGCCGTTCTTCGGCGTTCTCGGGCTCTACCTGCTGCTGCGCCGGTGGATCTTCGGAGTGTTCGTCGGCGGGTACGACGAATACAGCCAGCGCCTTCTCGCGCCACAGCTCCGACAGATGGCCCACGATCTCGCCGCCTCGGTCGATCTGCTCCATCTGCCGGTGTTCGATCGGGAGCCCAGCCCTCTCGGCGCCGTGCTCGGCTGCCTGCTCCTCGGCGCCCTGCCGCTCGCCTTCTGGTGGCTCCGGCGCGGCTCGCTCGGAAGTGGCCATGCCCGTCTCTGGCTCTTCGCCTGGGCCTGGATCCTCGCCGTGCAGGTCCCCTTCGCCTTCCGGCCCTGCGTGCCGGGCAATGGGCGGTACTGGTATCTGGCGGCGGCGGGAGTAGCCATGGGCGTGGTCTTTCTGGCGCGCGGGGTCTTCGCGGCCACACGTCCGCCTTGGCGGAATCTGGCGCCGGCGGCGGTCCTGCTGCTCGCCGTCGTCTGGGCGGATCTCCTCGCCGGCGAAGTCGGCACCTACATCGCGGCGGGCCGGACGGCGCGGACGATCGAGGGCGCCCTGCTCCGGGCGCCTGGAGGTCCACGGCTCTTCCTGACCCGCTATCCCTATTTCCTGGAGAACGCCGCCCGGGTCCCGATCGCGCAGGTCTTCCACTACGGCGTGTGGGATGCCGTCCAGCCCCCCTTCGTCGCCGCGCCGTTGAACGTCTACCCCCTGCCCCCGCTATCGGGAGCCGGGCTCCTGCCGGTGGCACTGGGGGCGCCGGACAGCCCGATCTACGAGTGGGAGGGTGGGACGAGGACGATTCACCGGTTCGCCCTCGACCCCGCGGAACCGAGGCCGGTTGAATTCCAGGCGCTCGGACCGGCGGACGGGGCGCTGGTGAATCCTGCTCGTGACCTTGCCGAAGTGGCGGTGCCGCCCGGGCCCGACGTCAAGCTCCGGCTGATCCTGTCCACGCGGATCAACGGGGCCGTGTTCGATCTCGATCCCGCCGCGAGGGTGGGGGAAAGGGTCCGCGCGCCGTTCCCGTCCGAGATTCTTCAGGCCTCGGACCGCCTGTACGGCAAAGGACTCCACTACTGGTGGATCGAGGCACGGGACGCCGCCGGCAGGGTCTCCGGCTTCAGCCGCATGCGGACCTTTCGCCTCGCGGACTGATCCCGGGATGCGATCAGAAGAGGTCGCTGTCGCCCATCGTGTAGTAGAGATGGGCGCGGAATTCCTCCTCCGGATCATGGCCGAACGGCACGAAGACGAAGCCGAGATCGTCCGGCTCGGGACGGCTCTCGAAGCCGAGGCTCACGGCCACCTCCCGCCACCCGGCGGGACGACTGGTGATCCAGGCTTCGACGCTCTTCGCCTGGGCATGTTCGGGAGCCGCGAGCACGGCGGCGAGGAGCTGGCGCACCGCTCCCGGATGGCGCGGATCGAAGAGGGCGTCCCCCCAGAGCAGGCGCTCGCCCTTGGCCCGGAAGACGCTCCAACCCACGAGCCGGCGGCGGCGGAAGATGGCGTAGAGGGAGTACCCGGCGTCCGGGCAGCTGGCGTAGCGCCATTCGAGGTAGCGGGCGTCGCGTTCGACGAGCAGCCGGTAGGCCGGGCTCACTCGCCGGAAAAGCTCGTCGAAGCGGGCATCGAAGCGCGTAACCTGCTCGACCCGGTAGCCGGCGAGGCGCGAGAGGAGCGGATGGGGAGGAACGAGAGGGTGCCGTTCGAGGTCGAGACGATGGAACGGCAGATCCTCCAGCCGGCGGGCGCCCACGAAGCTCATCGAGAAGCGCTGGATGTTCCCGGTGTTGAAGCCATAATTGAAGGCGACCTGGCCTTCGCAGAACCGGGCGTAATAGTGGCGGACGGTGCGGCCGAGGAGGCTGGTCGGACCGCGACCGACATGGCGGAAGGCCGGCTCGGTCATGGTATCGCCCACCTGAAGGGCCGGGAGCGTGCTCGATCGACCTTCGATCTCGCGATGGAAGCGCACCGGGTAGCCGGTATAATGAGCCGCCAGCCGGCCGTCCTCCGTGAAGGCCTCGCTGATCTTCAGCGTGCCGTACGGATTCTCCCGGTACTCCCAGCTCCAGCGCGCGAGGCTGCGCTCGACGTAGAAGTTTCTGCAAAACATCGGCAGGATCTGCTCCTCGTCGCCCTCTCTGTACTCGCGGACGAAGAAATCCTCCCGGCGCGCGAGGGAGGCGGCGGCATCGCTCTTCAGGATCACGAAGCCCGCCTCGGACAGGGCGATCATCAGCTCCCGCGGTGCGAGGTTGGAGGCGGCGATCAGCAGCCGTCCTTTCTCGCGCAGGAGCCCCCGCGCGGCCCGGAGCGCGCCGGGCAGGGAGCCGCGGTCCGGAGCGGTGAGCACCAGCGCGTCCAGGCTCGATTCCGAAGCCGCGGGCGCCGCAAGGAGATCGCCCGCCGTGAGGACGATATGTCCGGCGGCGGTGAGCTCGTGGGTGAGGGGCGCGGGATCCGGTCCGACGACCAGCACGCTTCCCGGTGACGGGAGGAGGCGTCGCGGGTCCTTCCAGTCCTCTCCTGGGATGGCGGGCAGAGTTCTTGAATCAGGAGCGGCCAAGGGCGTCAGGTTCCGTCGGGCGGTCGCCGGTCAACGGGCTTGCCGGCTGGCCCATTCTATCCTTCCCCGTATCTATCCCTCCCATATAATCCGCCTGCCCTTTATGGACCTCTCGATCATCATTCCAGCGTTCAACGAATCCCGCCGCCTCGGCCCCACTCTGCAAAAAGTGGTGGACTACCTGGGCCGGCGAGGTCTCGGCTACGAGGTCCTGGTGGTCGACGACGGCAGCACGGACGCGACGGACGAGGTGGCCCTGGCGTTCGCATCCCAGGGGGTGCGTCTCCTGCGGCAGGAGGTGAACCGCGGCAAGGGCGCGGTGGTCCGGATCGGCGTGTTGGCCAGCCAGGGCGCCGAGGTGCTGCTCCTGGACGCCGATCTTTCGACACCCATCGAGGACTTCGAGCGGCTCCAGCCACATCTCGCGGACGCCGATCTGGTTCTCGGCAGCCGGGCTGTCGAAGGCTCGGACATCCTCCAGCATCAGCCGTTCTATCGCGAGATGATGGGGCGGACCTTCAACTTCATCATCCAGGTCCTGGGGGTGAGGGGGCTGCGGGACACTCAGTGCGGGTTCAAGCTGCTCGACGGCGACGTGGCCCGCAGCCTCTTCGCCGAGATCAGGATCGAGAGCTTCGCCTATGACGTCGAGATGGTCTGGCTCGCGCAACGTCGCGGCTACCGGGTCGTCGAGGTCGGGGTTCGCTGGGCCGACTCGCCGGCGTCGAAGGTCAACCCGCTGACCGACTCCGTCCGCATGTTCTGGGACGTCCTGGCGCTGCGCTGGCGCGATTTCCGGAGCGGGCCCTGACTTTCGGGCCTCTGACCCGCGGGCCTCTGACCCGCGGGATATCGCGCCTCGCGGCGTGCGGCGTGCTGGCTCTGGCGATCGCCGGCTGCTCGGGCCGTTCCCTTCCCCGCGGTCTCGCCCTGCGCGAGGCGGTCGCGGCCCGACGATTCACGGCGGGCGGGAGCGCCGGCTCCCCCGGGCTCTGGTTCGACCGCCCGCCACAGGTCCGCCTGCTTACCTTCGACGGCGAGCGCCGCACGGCGGTCCTCACCACGGTGGATCCCTGGCGCTGGAGGGGGATCGTGCCGCGGGGCGGCGAGCTCCATGCCGGCGTTCAGATCGTCCCCGAGGAGTGGCGTCTCGTCCGTGGTCTGCGGGCCTGGGTGGTGGCGACGAGCGGCGGCGAGCGCGAGGTGCTCGACGTGCTGCGGACGTCGGAGCGAGGGCGCCCGCGGTGGCTCGATTTCACGGCCGACCTCTCGCGCTGGGCCGGCCGCGAGGTCACTCTGGAGTTCCACGCCGCGCTCGACGGGCTGCCGCCAGAGCACCGGCACGGCAACCTGGTGGCGTGGGGGCCGGTCCGGCTGTCGGCCCCGAGCCCACCCCAGCGCCCGAACGTCCTCTTCATCCTGGTCGATACCATGCGCGCCGACCATCTGACTCCCTACGGATACCGGCGCGACACCTCGCCCAACATCGCGCGTACCCTGGCGGCGCCGGGGGCGGTGGTGGAGAACGCCTACTCCCAGGCGCCCTGGACCCTCCCCTCGGTGGTCTCGTTCATGACCAGCCGTCAGCCGGGCGAGGTCCTCGGCGTCGATGCCGCGGCCTACGGCATTCCGCCGGGGATGCCGACCCTGGCCGCGGCGATGGCGCGGCGCGGCTATGAGACGGGCGGATTCTTCGGCAACCGCATCCTCCACGCGGGGAACGGCTTCGCCGGCGGCTTCGACACCTTCTTCAGCCCACCTGACGATCCGGCGGCCGACGACAACCAGCCGGACGCGGCCGAGGTCAACAAGCGGGTGCTGCCGTGGCTGGAGGCGCACCGCAACCAGCCGTTCTTCCTCTACGTCCATTACATCGACCCGCACGATCCGTATGACAATCCGGAGATCGTGGCCAACCGTTCCCCCTTCGAGGCCACCCCCTGTCCCGGCTGCATGCCGGGCCGCTACATGCAGGGGGTCTACGCGGGGAAGCTCCCGATCGATCCCGCCCGCGACGTCGAGCATCTGAAGGCCCTCTACGACAGCGAGATCCACTACTCCGACCGCTTCATCGGCCGGCTGATCGACTCGATCCCCCCGGACGTGTTGCGCAACACCCTGATCGTGCTGACCGCCGATCACGGCGAGGAGTTTCACGAGCACGGGGGGTGGAAGCACGGCTTCACCCTCTACGAGGAACAGATCCACGTGCCGCTCCTGGTGCGCTGGGACGGCCACGTCCCCGCCGGCTCGCGTCTGCGCGGCACGGTGCGTCTGCTCGACGTCGCGCCGACTCTCGTCCGCGCCGTGGGCGGCCAGGTCCCGCCGGCCTGGGAGGGGGTGGACCTCCTGCCCGCGCTCCAGCGGACGTCGCCCCTCCCCCGTCTCGCCGCCTTCGCCCAGCACATGATGATCGGCCCTCTGCGGACCGCCGCCGTGCTCGACGGCCGCAAGCTGATCCTGTTCAATCCGCGGACCCCCTACACCCCGGCCAACGGCCTCGAGGCCTACCTCTGGACGCAGGATCTGCACCGGTTGCGCCGCGTCGAGCTGTACGATCTCGCCCGCGACGCCGGGGAGCGGAGCAACCTGGCGCCCGGCCCGGGCGCGGAGACGGACATCAACCGGCTGCAACCGATCCTCCATCGCCAGCTCGACCGCGAGCTGCCCGGCCTGCGCGTCTTCGCGTTGGGCTTCCCGGCCGGCGCGCGCGTTCAGGGCGCCATCACTCTCGCCAGGCCCCCTGCCGGGTGGGATTCCTACTTCCTGGCCGACGGGGACCGGGTCGAGGTCGCCGGCAGCCGGGTGAGCTTCGACCTCGGCGGAGAGACGCTGGAGAAGGGTTTCCGCCTCGAAGGGGACTTCGGCGACGTCCAGGCGGTGGAGGCCCGCGTCGGCGGCCGGCCGCTCGCGGCCGGCCAGGTGCGGGTGGGGCCGGGCACCCCCTATTCCGGTGGCCCCCTGAGCCGTGCGATGCTCACGGCGGGCGATCTCCCTGCCGCCGCCAAGCCGGCCCTGCTCCTCTGGCTGCCCGGCGGCCGGCAGGCGCCGAACGGCGCCGTCGCTCCCAACGGGGAAACCGAGAAACGCCTGCGCGCCCTGGGGTACATCCAATGAACGGAGACCTGCAACCACCCGGCTGGACCGAGCGCGTGCGGGCGGCGAGCGTCCTGGTGCTCGCCCCGCATCACGACGACGAAGTGCTGGGCTGCGGCGGCCTGGCGGCGCAACTCGCGGCGGCCGGCGCGGCGGTGCGGGTCCTTTTCCTGACCGACGGCGGTGGGGGAGCGGAGGAGGTGGCCGACCGCGCCGCCTATCGCGCGCGGCGCCGGGAGGAAGCGGAGAAGGCTGCCGCCATCCTGGGGCTCGCCGGCAGCGACCACCTCGATCTCCCCGACGGCGCCCTCGACCATCACCTCGACGCGGCAGTTGAAGGCATCCGCCGGGCGATCCTGAGCCAGCGGCCGGAGCTGCTGCTCGCCCCCTCGCCGCTCGAGGTGTCGCGCGACCACCGCGCCGCCTTCGCCGCCCTGCACCGCCTGCTGGCTCCCCTGCGCGACGGCCATCCGGACCAGGAGCCGCTGCGGGGTCTCCGCATCCTCCTCTACGAGGTGAACCACCCCGGCCATCCCGACCTGCTGGTGGACGTCGGCGGCGAGCGCGAGACGCTGGAGCGGGCGATGGCGGCGTACGCCAGCCAGGAGGAGCGGCACCCCTACTGGAACGCCGCGCTGGGCTTGCGCCGGTTCCGCACGCTCAGCCTGCCGGCGGGG
>DATBAW010000376.1:0-8763 GCA_036271335.1 Thermoanaerobaculia bacterium | reverse complement strand
GCCCCGTCGGCGTCGCCCATCTCGCGCAGCAGGCCCGCGATGTTGGTGATGGCGCGGGAGGTCTCGGGGTGGACGTCGCCATAGAGATGACGGGCGATGTCCACGGTGGGGCGCATGTATTCGAGCGCCTTCGCCGGCTCGCCGAGCTCGCGCTCGACGGCGGCGAGGTTGCCGAGATCGGCGGCCACGGCGGGGTGGGCGTCGCCGAACACCTCGCGGTGCAGGGTGAGCGCCCGCTCCAGGTGGTCGCGCGCCGGCTCCCGCTGGCCGAGGTTGCGGTAGACCATGCCGAGATTGGCCAGGATCGAGGCGAGGTTGGAGTCCCGCTCGCCCTTCCCCTGGATCGCCAGCGCGCGCTCCAGAATCTCCATCGCCTCCACGTGCTCGCCGGTCTCATTGAGAAGGATGCCGAGGAGGTTGAGCGCGCGCGCCGTGGCCGCGTGCTCCGGGCCATGGCTCGCCTCCGCGGCCGCCAGCGACAGCCGGGCTTCGGCGACCGCCTCGGGCACACGCTTCAGGTCGCGCAGGATCTCCGCACGGAGATTGTGCAGCTCCAGACGCTCTTCGGCCGTCAGATCGCCGGCGTGGGGAAGGATGGCCTCGACGAAGGCGAAGCGGCGGAAGGGGGGCCAGAAGCCGGCGGTCTGGCGGGCCGCGTTGAGGAGGTCGCGGGCGCTCGTCCGGCCGTCGACGATCCCGGCGCTCAGCTCGGCGGTGAGGGCCGGGACCTCGTCCGGGCCGATCCAGACGCGCAGCTCGCGCAGGAAGAACTGGCGCGCCTGGTCGTCCTCCAGGAAGCTGGCGATGTTGAAGCGGAGCAGGGCCATTCCCCGGGAGTGAACGGGGACCTCGCGATTGAGGAACTCCAGCAGCTCGCCGGCCAGCTGCGCGCGCTTGATCCGCAGCGGCTCCAGAAAGGCGTGACGAAGGAGGGGGCTGAGAAACGAATAGGTCAGCATCCCCGGGAACGAGGGGTGGCCGTACTGGTGATCGACGAAGAGGCGGAGATCCTCGGACTCCACCAGCTCCTCGTCGATCAGGTCCAGGATCTCCTCCTTCTGTTCGGCCTCCAGCTCCAGATACTGGAAGAGCACCTCGGCGGGGACGTTCTCGCCGCACAGGGCGCCGAGGTCGAGGAAGCGCTGCAGGCGGTCCGCCGCCTCCAGGCCGAGGTCGTCGAACAGCTCGTGGACGGGATCGAGGAGATCGCGGCCGGAAAAGGGTACGAGATCGAGCCGCAGGCTCGGTGCCCGCGGGGTCACCCGGTCGTCGGGATCGGCGGGGGAGCAGGAGATCGCCAGGACGAGGCGGCGGTTGTTCTGGGCCTCGTCGAGCAGCCAGCGGCGCAGCGGATCGGTGATCTGGGCGTTGGCCACGACGTGCACCACCAGATGGCCCTCCCGGGTCAGGTGGTGCAGCAGAGAGGTGAGCAGCGGCCGGGCGTCCGCGTCGTTCCTCGGCAGCGCCTTCCAGATCGGCCGCGGATCATCCAGGCGGAGCAGCAGCGAGACGAGGGCCGCGCCGGCGAGCGAGACAGGGACGGCGGGGAGGCAGAGCCGGACCGTCTCCCGCAGCGCCTCCCGTCCCTCCTCGTCGAGCTCCCAGCGCCGGGCGATCTGGACCTCGGCGAAGCGGTCGAGGTCGAGCCCCTCCTCGTAAGCGTCGAGATCGAGGGGGAGCACGAGGGCCGGGTGCCCGTGGAGACCGGCGCCGTGGGCTGCCGCCGCGAGCAGGCCGGTGCGGCCACAGCCCGTCTCGCCGGCGAGGATCAGGACCGGCGCCGGACCCGGCGCGGCGAGCACGCGCTCGACCGCGGCGAGCGCCTCGGGAGCGTGCTCGGAATAGAGCCGGTGTAGCGCTTCGGGAGATCCCCGGTACGTATCGATGAGCCCTCTCGCCATGTCTTCGGTCTCCAGTCGTTTCATCAGCCCGGTTCCGTCCATCCACGCCCCCGCCGGGACGCAGATGCTATGGGAGGAGAGGGAATCGAGCAAACCGAGGGCGGAAGCAGGCTTCTCCGTGGCTCCGATTCAGATCTCGATATGCAGCCGCTCCGATCCGTCTATTTTTCTTTTAGAAATATCGCCTGTAACCTTGTGGAAATTCCCCAAGGAGGAGAGCATGAGCCAGGATCCGCGGATCGAGCACGTCGTCGTCCTGATGTTGGAGAATGCGTCGTTCGACCATGTCCTGGGTTTCCTCAAGGCGGAAAACCCGAAGATCGACGGTTTGACGGGAAACGAATCCAATCCGGCCGATTGCACCCAGCCCGGCTCGCCGTCGGTGCCGGTGACGAAACAGGCCGGCAATTCGACCCGCCCGGACGGCGGGCACGATCTGGTGGACGTCAACGACCAACTCTTCTGTACCGAGAAGCCCGCCGCGGGCGCGAAGGCCGCCAATCAGGGATTCGTCAAGAATTACACCAAGCAGGCGCAGGGCAACCTCACCGTCGGCAAGCGGATCATGGACTGCCTCGATCCCAAGAACATTCCGGTCCTCGCCGGATTGGCGCGCGAGTTCGCGGTCTGTGATCGCTGGTTTTCCTCGGTACCCGGGCCGACCTGGCCGAACCGCTTCTTCGTCCATGCCGCGACCTCCGACGGCATCGTGACGATGACCACGAAGGATTACGCGCATCCGTATGAGATGCGGACGATTTACGACAACCTCGACGATAAGAAGGTGCCTTGGAGGATCTACTTCCACGACGTCCCGCAATCGCTCGCGCTCAACCATCTGCGCGGTCGCCTGGACGGTTTCCGCAAGATCGAGAAGTTCGCCGGTGACGCCGCCAGCGGTGACTTGCCGGCCTACACGTTCATCGAGCCGCGCTACTTCGAGTTCTTTTTCACCCGGCCCGCCAACGATCAGCACCCGCCGCACGACGTGCGCATGGGAGAGCATTTGATCGCCGACGTCTATGAGGCCGTGCGTGCCAGCCCGCTGTGGAAGAAGACCCTGCTGGTCGTCCTCTACGACGAGCATGGCGGCTTCTACGACCACGTATCGCCTCCGGCGACGGTCAACCCGGACGGCAAGGAGTCGAAAGATCCGCCGTTCGACTTCAAGCGTGCCGGGCTGCGGGTGCCCGCGGTCCTGGTCTCACCCTTCATCCCTAAGGGTACGGTCGATTCCACCGTCTACGACCACGCCTCGCTGCCGGCGACGATCAAGCAGCTCTTCGATCTCGGCGACTTTCTGACCGAACGTGATCGTCGCGCGAAACGGATCAGCACCGATCAATGGCTGACCACCGCCCGCTCGAACACTCCGACCAAGCTCAAGCGCCCCTCTCTGCCGGCCAACGTCAGTCCGGCCGTCGCCACGGCCATGGTGTCCGCGGTCGAATCCACCATCGGGATTCAGACCGGCGAGGCGTCGCTGGCGCCGACGTCGGAGCTCCAGGATTCCCTGGTGACCCTCGCCCAGAGTCTGGAGACGAATCCTCTGCTCCAGTCGCTCTCCATGGCTCGTCGCCTGGGGACCGAGCACGACGCCGCGGTCGAAGTCCGTACCCGGATCGCCAACCTGATGGGAGTCTGAGGCACGGAATTGGACGAGCGGCCGCACGCGGACCTTGACTCGACTGGGGTCCTGCGCTAAACGCAGGGGATGATCTCGGACGACTCGTTCCTCGATCGCGCCACCCGGGAGCTGCTGGCTCTCTTCGCCGCCGGCAGGAACACGCCAGGGGCGGGGAGCGCCGCAGCCCTGGCGGGAGCGATCGCCGCCGGCCTGCTGGAGACGGTCGTGCGGCATACGATCAAGGCGGCAGCCTGCGCGCAGTTCCATGACCGGGCCGAGACGCTCCTGGAGAGGGTGCGGGAGCGGTCGCGCCGGCTGCGCGCGGCGGTGGACGAGGACGCCGCCGCCTTCGAGCGGTTCTGGCGGGAGCGCACGCCGGAGACGCTCCAACAGGCCACCGAGATCCCGCTCGCGATCGCGGAGGATTGCCTGGTCCTCGTGGAGATCGGCATCGAGCTCTATGATCACGGTTTCAAAAATGCCCGGGGCGAAAGCGCCGCCGCGGCCTTGAGCGCGCTCGCCAACGGCGAGGCCGCCGCGCAATGCGCGCGCATCAACCTTCAATTCGCGGGCGGTGCGCGGTGGGCGGAGGGTACGACAAAGAATGTGATCGATCTTCGCCGCCGGCTGCGGGAGCTCCGCGCGGCCGTCGAGGCGCGGATCTACGATGAAGAGGAGAGACGTTGAGCGTACATCATGGATCAGGATACGGTAGTCAGGCTATTTACGGTGGCCAGAATATGATCGATCCGCTGCGGCGGGTCCTCGTCCGCCGGCCGGACGAGGCCTTCGGCAACGCCGATCCGGCGCGCTGGCACTATGCGTCACAGCCTGATCTGAGCGAGGCCCGGCGCGAGCACGACGCTCTCGTCGATCTGCTGCGCGGCGCCGGCGCCGAGGTGATCGAACATAACGCTCCGCAGCCGGACCGGGCGGATTCGATCTTCGTCTTCGATCCGGTTCTGATCACCGATCGTGGCACCGTCCTGCTGCGGATGGGCAAGGCGCTCCGCCGCGGCGAGGAGGAGGCGCTCGCCCGTCGTCTCCAGGACGTTGGTGTCCCCCTCCTCGGCGCGCTCGAGGGGGAGGCGACGGCCGAGGGGGGAGACCTGCTCTGGCTCGACGATCACACCCTCGCCGCCGGCCAGGGCTTCCGCACCAACGCCGAGGGGCTCCGCCAGCTCCGCGAGATCCTGGCGCCTCTGGAGGTCGAGGTCGTTCCCGTCGAGCTCCCCTGCTTCGGTGGCCCCGAGGCCTGCCTGCATCTGCTGTCGCTGAGCAGCCTGGTGGACGATGACCTCGCGGTGGTGTACCCGTCCCTGCTCGCCGTCCCCTTCTGGCGGCGGCTGCGCGAGCGGGGAATCCGATTGATCGAG
This sequence comes from Thermoanaerobaculia bacterium, assembly GCA_036271335.1. Classification (GTDB taxonomy): domain Bacteria; phylum Acidobacteriota; class Thermoanaerobaculia; order Multivoradales; family UBA5704; genus DATARR01. The sequence continues at coordinate 3,859 of DATBAW010000376.1, read as the reverse complement.
GTGCCGGAGGAAGAATTTCCCACGCAGGGTCCGAACGTCCTGGCCCTGGCGCCTCGCAAAGCGCTGATGCTGGAAGGAAATCCGGTCACGCGGCGGCGCCTGGAGCAGGCCGGCTGCGAGGTCCTCACCTACCGGGGTCGCGAGATCTCGCTCAAGGCCGAGGGGGGACCGACGTGCCTGACCCGGCCGGTCTGGCGCGAGCGCTGAACGATGGGTGAGGAGCAGGTGGGGCCGCTCCGGAGAGCCTCCGCATAAATCGTTCTCCTCTTCGGCTTTCAGCCGGCGGATCATTCCGCCGGAGGTTACGTCGACAGGTGTAGAATGCCGTCGAGCGGCCGACCCCCTCAGTCATGGATTCAACAATGTTGTCTACGCCGCTCCCGTCAATCCCAAAAAACGAGCGTTTTGAAACAGGGCCTGAGAGTTCCGTACCCTGGTGTAGAGCCCTCCGACCTGAGGATGGGAATTCCGGCTCGGGTCCGGGCCTCCCTGCCGGAGGTCGGAAAGACCCGGACCTCAGGGGAGGTCCTCCGAGGCGAGGTGGGGTACTCTCAGACTGCGGGCCGGTAACTCCGACCTCGGTGCGGGCAATCCGGACCCTGGGGCGGAAGGCTCCGTTTCTGGCTGGATTCGCTCCCGCGAAGGGACGTTTAGGCGTTGAGGTACTGCCGCAACTAGACGCCAAAGGCGTCTCGGTCGCCACGGACGAATCGCGCAGTTCCGGCAAACGGGGCGGAATCTGAGAAGAACTTCGCCTCAATCTCGCTTTCGAATTGGGCTACCCTGTCCGGGTCATCGGTCAAGCGCAGCTGCTCCATAATTCTCAGCAGCAGGACTATCGTTTTAATCTGTCCTCTGCGCCCATCCCGGAGGCGCTTTCGCGTCAAGTGGAAGACCTGGATCGAAGTCTCTGCGCGTAGATCACCTGGGACAGCTTCGATTCCTCCTAGAGGCGTATACCTGAAGCTTTGCTCAGGATCGTCAGCACACGGATCAAGAAGAAGGGGATTCTCCTTCGTTAAGCTTCCAGCCGGGTCCATGGCTCGCAGAGCCTCGTCTGCGATGGGGAACTGGTCGACCTTTCCCGCGGTGTTGCCTGTGATGGGGTCGTCCCAAGTTGGCTTGTCCTGGCGGCCCTGGTTGCAGGGCACACACGATGGATAGAGATTCTGCCACGTGTAGGCGAGCCAGTAATAGCCGGAGTGGTCAAGGCGCTCGGCAACCCGGCCCTTGGGACGAAAGTGCTCGACCTCCCAGCCAACTTCGCTGAGGGGCGTCTCGCAGTAGGCGCACTTGCGATGGAAAAGCTCTTCCAGGGCGATTTTGACCGATTCGTGACGGTAGACATGGTCCTTGACCACGTGGATGGGACCGTCCTTGAGTGCCTCATCTGTCCATTGCTTGGATAGCTTGAACCAAGCCAAATCCGGCTGGATCGGCTTTCCTGCGGTATCGGTACAGTCGCGATCGATGTGGATCAAGGTGTCGATCAGAGCCCGTATTTCGCCGTGAGCTCTCTCAAGAGGCGGGATGTCTCGTTCTCGCGCTCATTCGGCCCCTCGAAGGAACTGATTTCGGCGGCCAAAGTACGGAGCCTTTCGCGTTGCTCAGGACTCCGTCCTTCTTTCGGGACGGAGGATAGTTCCTTGTACTCAGACAGTTTTTCCTGAGCTTCCGAGCCGTAGACCTCGGTGTCGAAGAGCCTGGGATCGGAGAGCATATCCTCGGCGGAGTAGCCAGAAAAATCCGGTACGTGTTCTTCGGCAACGACGTGGTCTCCCTCTCGCCGGAGGACGACCAACTCCTCTGGCTTGGCGTCGAGCGCCACGAGAGGGCTATGAGTAGTCGCAAGAATCTGCATCTTAGGCAGGAGCTCGGAGAGGCGGGGAAGGATCTCGGCCTGCATGGAGGGATGGAGGTGCTGCTCGACTTCGTCGATCAGGAGGATGCCTTCGACATGGCCGTTCTCATCCACGCTCCCAGCCTTCAGTGCCCAGGCATAGAGATCCAGAATCCAGCTAAAGGTCAGCCTGTAGCCGTCCGCCCAACCCTCTAGCGGAACCTGATGTCCTATTGTCGGGCCAGAGATGAGCACTCCACCTGAAGAAGGAAGCACGAAGTCATCATCTTCCGAGAGGCCCAAGGCCCTTTTGATCCCCTGCAAAGTCCTGCTGTATATGTCTTGGTCAAAGGCCGACCGAAGCCTTCGCAAAGTAAGCTCGGGATCAATCAATGTCTGGTTGTACCGAAAAAGTGTCGCAACCGAATCAGCAATTCGATAGCTGCGTCCTGAATCGGGGCCAATGCCAAATCGTCCGGCGCCGTAGGCGCAAACGAAATTTCGGGGTTTCTCTTTATTGAGATCCGGCCTGTGGCTTTCTATTGTTCCATCTACGCTGTCTTTGCCTTCCTTGAGTCGTCGAATCCTTCTTACGATATTGATAGTTCCCAGGCTATCTTCCGACAATGTAAGCGTGATTTTGCCGTCCCTGGAAAATTCCGAGACGAACGGTCCATTTTTTTCAGAGAGCATGCTGGTCGCGTCAACTTGGTCGGAAATTCCAATTGCAATCGCTCTCAGGAGAGAGGACTTGCAGGTTCCATTCTTGCCGATGATCAAAGTTCTCTTGCGAGGCTTGTCTTCACGTTGAAGATCGACACGAAGAGTGCGAAATCCTCGGATATCCTGGAGATGGATCTTGGCGAGCTCGAATCGATAGGTGAGCTGTTCCATAGAGATCATCTTAACGCGAGTTAGCCCTCGCTTCCATCCGCCGCCAGCAGATCCGCCAGCAGCACGATCCGCCGCCGGAGCGACCGCAGATCCACGTACTCCTCTCGCGTGTGCATCCCCCCTCCGACCGGACCCAGGCCGTCGAGGACGGGGATACGGCCGGGGTCGGGGAGGAAGTTGGGGAAGGAGATGCCGCCGCGCTCCTCTTCGATCTCCAGGCTCCAGCCGGCCGCGGCGGCCAGAGCGGCTGCGCGCCGGCCCGCGGCGGCATGGGGACCGTGGGGATCGACCGGCGGGATGATGCCGCTGGCGCTGAAGGCGATCTCGGTGCCGGTGGCCGTCGCTACGGTCTGTGCGAGGGTTTCGAGGCGGCGGGCGAGATCGCCACATTCGTCCGCGCGAAGGAAGCGGGCCTCCCCTTCGACGATGGCGCGGTCGGGAACGACGTTCAGCTGGCGGTCGGTGCCGAGGAGGGGGTGCGTCGCGGCCAAGCCGTCCACGAAGGTGGCGTCGCCCGCCACGAACCGGCCGGCGTTGACGGTAGGACCGGCGCCGGGCCGCGACAGCGCCTCGGCCTCGGTCACCCAGCGGGCGGCGGCGGCGAGGGCCGAGCGGCCGTCCCAGTAGTGGAGGCCGGAGTGGGCTCCCTGGCCGCGCGCCTCGAGGCGCCACTGGAACATGCCCCGGCGCCCGGCGACCATCGTCTCGGCATCTCCGCCTCTTTCCACCGAAGCGGCGGCCGCCGGCTCGCCCGGCTCCAGCACCCAGAGGGCCCGCGCCGTCTCGCCCCAGTGGCGGACGGCGGCTTGGGAGAGAACGCCTCCGACCTCTTCGTCCGGCACCACCACGAGCAGCAGATCGACGGGCGGCGGCACTCCCCGATGGCGGAGGAGATCGAGCGCCCCCATGAATGCGGCGAGGCCCCCCTTCATGTCGATCGCCCCGGTGGCGACGAGCCGGTCGCCGTCCAGGCGAGGCTCCGCAGCCGGCAGCACCGTGTCGAGGTGGCCGATCAGCAGGAGATGGCCACGGGAGAGGTCCGCACCCCGCGCGTAGAGGACCGGCAGGGGAGGGGAGCCCTCGTCCTGAATTTCCGTGGCCAGCCCGCGCTCCCGCAGCGCTGTG
>DATBAW010000375.1:0-1600 GCA_036271335.1 Thermoanaerobaculia bacterium | reverse complement strand
GCGAGCTCTTCCGGTGAATAGACCCTGGCGGCCCAGCGGGTCAGGAAGACGGCGGAACGGTGGGCGATCGCGACTCCCTTCGGCCGTCCGGTCGATCCCGAGGTATAGATGATGTAGGCCAGGTTGCGCTCGTCCGCCCGGGACGACAGCGGCCCGGCGCCATACCGCTCGATCGCCGGTCCATCGCGGTCGAGAAAGACGGGCGTCGCCGAGGTCTGGGGAAGGCGTCCGGCCAAACCCTCCTGGGTGAGCAGGAGGAGAGCCGCGCTGTCCGCCAAGATGATCGCCTGCCGCTCCTCCGGATAGGCGGGATCCACGGGAACATAGGCTCCGCCGGCTTTGAGCACGGCGTACATGGCGACCACCATGTCGGGAGTACGCTCGGTGCAGATGGCCACCCGAACCTCAGGGCCGACTCCCTGCGCGACCAGGAAGCGGGCAAGCCGGTTGGCTCTCGCCTCCAGCTCCCCGCAGGTGATCCGCTCCGTCCCGGCGACGAGCACGACAGACTCCGGCTCGGCTGCGGCACGAGCCTCGAACGCCTGGTGCAGCAGCGTCACCCGACGCATGGCTTCCTGGACGCCACCCCCGGCGACGGCGAAACGGACGCCGGGCAACCCGGCAGGCGTGGGGCTCAGGACGCTACTCGACAACAGCTTCCTCCTCTCCGAGCTGCCGCTCGATCTCCTCGAGCAGGATCTCCTCGAGGGTGATCGCCAGCCCCTCGACGGTCGGCTCGTCGAAGAGAGCCCGTAGCGGCACCTCCACCTGAAACGCTACGCGCAAGCGATGGACGACTTGCGGCAGAAGCAGGGAGTGGCCTCCCAGCTCGAAGAAGTTTTCGGTCACGCCGACATGGTCGAGTCCCAGCAGCTCGCTCCAGATCGCGGCGACAGTTTTTTCTGAATCATTGCGTGGCGCAACGTAGTCGCGTTCGAGCTCGCGACGCCGGGCGCGGTCCGGCGCCGGCAGGGCGCGGCGGTCCACTTTGCCGCTGGGATTGAGGGGCAGGCGGTCCAGCACCGTGAAGCTGGCCGGGATCATGTAGTCGGGCAGCCGCTCCTTCAGGGCGCTCCGCAGCTCGGCGGCTGACGGCGCGACGCCCGCGCACCTGGCGACCACGTAGGCCGCCAGCCGCCGGTCTCCGGGAGTCTCCTCGCGGGCGACGACGACCACCGCCGCAAGATCGGGGTGCTCGCCGAGCGCGGCCTCGATCTCCCGCAGCTCGACCCGAAAGCCGCGGATCTTCACCTGCTGGTCGACCCGCCCCAGGAACTCCAGCTCGCCGGAGGGCCGGAGGCGTACGAGATCACCGGTGCGGTACATACGGCTCCCTGGCCCGGGACCCCAGGGATCGGGGCCGAACCGCTCGGCCGTCAGATCGGAACGCCCCGAGTAGCCGCGCGCGAGACCGGCGCCGCCGACATACAGCTCGCCCGGGAACCCCGGAGCTGCCAGGCGCTGCTGCGGATCCAGCACATAGGCGCGGAGACCCGGGACCGGGCGGCCGATGGGCACCTCGCCCGCTCCCGCGAGCTCCGGCGTCAGCTCCGAACGGGTTGCCACGATCGTGCATTCAGTGGGGCCGTAGGTGTTGACC
>DATBAW010000374.1:0-9973 GCA_036271335.1 Thermoanaerobaculia bacterium | reverse complement strand
ACTATCCGCTCTATTCGGCCGACCCCGCCTACCGGCAGCCTCTCGACTTCATCGCCACGGCCGGCCAGGGTGCCGAGCGACCCGCGGTGATCGGTTCGTTCAACGAGCTGAGCGAAAACCTGATCCGTTGCCGCCTCGCCCAAGCCGGCGGGCCGGAGGTGGCGAAACCCCTCGGGCGCTTCCGCGCCGATCTCCCGCCCGCCGCCGTGCAGAAGGAGCTGCGCGGCTGGCTCCGCGACGAGCATCCCGACCGGATCGTCGCGCTCCGTCCGCTCTCCGGAAGCCCGCTTTTGGAGAGCTCCGACTACCACACCTACAATGCCTGGCAGCTCGCGGCAATCGCCGGACTGGAAGCGGACCCGAGGATGCGGGTTATGGCGCGGCAGGAGTTTCCGGCGGCGCAGGTCGAGGTCCTGGTGCTCGCGCCGGCCGGGCCTGAAAGAAAACCAGGACCAGGGACATAAGGGACAACAGGGACAGCAAGGACACAAAAAGGAGATAATTCCTGCCGTCCCTATTGTCCCTGCCGTCTCTCAAGTCCCTTGTTGTCTTTCCGTTCACGAGGTGCCCGTTTGAGCTCAGAGCCCATCGCCGTCCCGGAGGCCGTTCCTCCCGTCCGGAGGCACCCGCTGTCGGTGCCTCACTTCCGCAACCTCTGGCTGGGCTCGACGATCTCCCAGCTCGGCGACCAGTTCTACCTGGTGGCGCTCCCCTGGCTGGCGCTACAACTGACCGGCTCCAGCGTGGCTCTCGGCACGCTCCTGATGACCGCGGCGATCCCCCGCGCGGCGCTGATGCTGATCGGCGGCGCGGTGATCGACCGCTTCTCGGCGCGGCGGGTGCTGATGACCACGGCGGCGATCCGTTTCGTCCTCGTCGGCGCGGTGTCGGCGCTGGTCTGGTTCCACCTCATCCAGCTCTGGGAGCTCTACGCGTTGACCTTCCTCTTCGGGGTCGCCGACGCCTTTTCCTTCCCCGCCGGACCGGCGCTGATGCCGACGCTGGTGGAGACCGAGCAGCTCCAGCCCGCCAATGCCCTGATGCAGGGCTCCACGGTGTTGACGCAGATGGCCGGCCCCGCGCCCGCGGGACTGCTGATCAAGGCCCTCGGCGTCGCCGCGGCCTTGTTCTTCGACGCGCTGAGCTTCGTCGGCGTGCTCGTGGCGCTGTTCCGCATCCCCGACCCGCCGAAGGCGCCCGTGGCGGACGGTAGCGCGCCGGCGCGCCCGGGCATGCTGCACTCGATCGTCGAGGGACTGCGCGCGGTGCGCAACGATCCGCCCCTGCGGTCGCTGATGATCGTCATCGCCGCCATCAACATCTGCATCGCCGGTCCGATCGGAGTCGGCCTCGCCGCGGTGGCGAAGTTCGATTTCCAGTCCCCGGCGGCGTTCGGCACCTTCCTCTCCTGCTTCGGCGGCGGCACGCTGGCGGGCCTGCTGATCGGCGGCCGGGTGAAGCGGCCTCGCCGGCGCGGCCTGCAGTTCATCATCATGAGCGGATTGTGCGGCCTCGAGCTGATCGCCATCGGACTGATTCTGAAGCTGGCCGCGATCGCCGTGCTGCTGGCGGTGATGGGCTTGGGCGTCGGCGTCGTCAACGTCCAGTTCGCCGCCTGGATGCAGATGCGGGTCGAGCGCGCCTTGCTCGGCCGCGTGATGAGCGTGATGATGTTCTCCGCCGTCGGGCTGGTGCCGGTGTCGTATGCCGTCGCCGGCCTGCTGGCCAACTGGAGCCGGCCGTTCCTCTTCATCATCGCCGGCGCCACCCTCGCCGTCACCTCGGCGCTGGCGTTGACCGGCGAAGCCGCGCGCAACATTGACTGAGAGCGGAATCTTGGACCGAAGCTAGGAGGCGGACTCCTCGGCTGGCCACAGAGGGCAACGCCTGGCTGGACAAGGAGTTCCCACGCCTCGACCACCTGGTCCGGGCGCGGATCCTCGGCGAGTAGGGCCGGCCCCTACTTGAAGACGCCGACGGCGATCAGGATCAGGATCACCAGGAAGATGCCGAGGCAGATGCGGGCGGCCGTCATCAGGTGGGTGCTGCCCACCTGGCGCCCCCCCTTCGTCCGGAAACCGATGGTGGCGAGGAAGGCGATGGCGACGACGACGATGCCGAGGATGACGATCCAGCTCATGGGCGGCAATATGTCACAATCCGCCCCACCATGAGACATGTACTTCTAGCACTGGCTCTGATCCTCGGGGCCGGCTCGCCGGCCGCGCTCGCGGCGGCGCCCGCGACGACGCCCGCGACGACGGAGGGGGACTGCACGCTGCACGATTTCCGCTTCGCGAGCGGCGAGTCGCTGCCGGAGCTGCGCCTCCACTACACGACGCTCGGCGCGCCCGTCCGAGACGCCGCGGGGATGGTGCGCAACGCCGTGCTGATCCTCCACGGCACGACCGGCAACGGCACCAACTTTCTCGGCGCGCAGTTCGCCGGCCAGCTCTTCGGACCGGGGCAGCTCCTCGACGCGGCCAGCCATTACATCGTCCTCCCGGACGGCATTGGCCATGGCAAGTCGAGCCGCCCGCACGACGGCCTGCACATGAAGTTCCCCAAGTACACCTACGACGACATGGTGCGGGCGCAGCACGAGCTGCTCACCCAGTGCCTGAAGGTCGACCACCTCCGGCTGGTGATGGGCACCTCGATGGGCGGCATGCACACCTGGGTCTGGGGATACACCTATCCCGGCTTCATGGACGCGCTGATGCCGCTGGCCAGCGCGCCGGTCGAGATCGCCGGGCGCAACCGGATGATGCGGAAGATGTTCATCGATGCGATCACCGGCGATCCCGAGTGGAAACAGGGTGAGTACACCGCCGAGCCTCACGGCCTCGTCGACGCCATCCACATCCTGCTCCTGATGGGCTCGAGCCCGCTCCAGTGGCTGAAGGAAGCTCCGACGCGGGAGAAGGCCGAGGCCTACCTCGCCACCCTCGTCCAGCGGCAGCAGGCCCTGCTCGACGCCAACGACGCGATCTACCAGTTCGACGCGTCGCGCTTCTACAATCCCCTCCCCCACCTCGGCGAGATCCGCGCCCCGCTCTACGCCGTCAATTCCGCCGACGACATGATCAACCCGCCGGAGCTCGGCATCCTCGACGAGACGATCCACCGCGTCCCCAAAGGCCGGTACATCCTCCTGCCCATTACGCCCGAGACCCGCGGCCATGGCACCCATTCGCTGCCGGCGATCTGGGGAAAGTACCTGGCCGAGCTGCTGGCCGCGTCGGAGAACCGCGCGCACTGAAATCGGCACGAACGTTGCTATAGAACCAGGGCGGTTTCGCCCGACCTGACAAGGAGACTTCGATGCGATTTCTTGAGCGCTTCAATGAACCGATCTACGCCCTGTTCCGCATTGTCTTCGGCATGCTGTTCTTCTCTCACGGCGCCCAGAAGGTCTTCGGCCTGGGCGGCGAGAAGGCGGCGGCGACGCTGCCGCTCGTCGCCGGCTGGATCGAGGTGGTGACCGGCGCGCTGATCGTGCTCGGCCTGTTCGCCGGCGTCGCGGCGTTCATCGCCAGCGGCGAGATGGCGGTCGGCTATTTCATGGTCCACGCGCCGAAAGGCATCTGGCCGACGATGAACGGTGGCGAGGCCGCGGTGCTCTACTGCTTCGCCTTCCTCTACATGGCCGCCCATGGCTCCGGGATCTGGAGCGTCGACGCTCTGCGCGGGCCTCGGGTAGCCACCACCCTCCGCCGCTGATGAGCCACGCGCCGGAGTCTGCAACCTTCCTGGCCGGCGGCGGCGAGATGGGCGCGCGGATGCGGGAGATGGACTGGTCCCAGTCCTCTCTCGGGCCCGCCGACCGCTGGCCGCAGAGCCTGAAGACCGCCGTCCGCATCATGCTGACCTCGCGCCAGGCGATGTTCGTCTGGTGGGGCGCGGAGCTGATCAATCTCTACAACGACGCCTACAAGGCGATCGTCGGCGGCCGGCATCCGGAAGCGCTCGGCATGCCCGCCGCCCAGCTCTGGCGGGAGATCTGGGACCAGGTGGGGCCGCGGGCGGAATCGGCGATCCTCAAGAACGAGGGGACCTACGACGAGTCGCTGCTGCTCCTCATGGAGCGCAACGGCTATCCCGAGGAGACCTACTATACGTTCTCCTACAGCCCGGTCCCCGACGACAACGGAGGGACCGGCGGCATCATCTGCGCCAACACCGACGACACCCAGCGCATCATCGGCGAGCGCCAGCTGGCTCTCCTGCGCGAGCTGGCGTCGCGGACGGCGGACGCGCGGACCTTCGACCAGGCCTGCACCCTGAGCGCGAGCTGTCTGGAGACCAACCCCTACGACCTTCCATTCGCCCTGATCTACCTGGTCGAGCCGGAGCAGCGGCGCCTGTTCCTGGCCGGGGCCTGCGGCATCGCGGGGGGCGTGGCGGCGCCGGAGACCGTCGAGCTCGACGGCGGCTTGCCGTGGCCATTCGCGGCGGCGATCGGCAGCCACAGGCCCTGTCTGATCTCCGACCTGGCGGCCTTCGGCGAGCTGCCGATGGGCGCCTGGCAGCGGCCGCCCCACCAGGCGGTGGCGGTGCCGATCGCGCCGTCGGGCCAGAGGGGCAAGTCGGGCGTCCTGATCGTCGGCCTGAACCCCTTCCGCCTGTTCGACGACGGCTACCGGGGCTTCATCGAGCTGGTGGCGGCGCAGATCGCGGCCAGCGTCGCCAATGCCCAGGCCTACGAGGAGGAGCGCAAACGGGCCGAGGCGCTGGCGGAGCTCGACCGGGCGAAGACCACGTTCTTCTCGAACGTCAGCCACGAGTTCCGCACTCCGCTCACCCTCATGCTGGGGCCGCTCGACGACCTCCTGGCCCAAGCCGACGGCGAGAGCCGGGAGCTGCTGGCGCTCGCCAACCGGAACGGCCGGCGGCTGCTGAAGCTGGTGAACACCCTGCTCGACTTCTCGCGCATCGAGGCCGGCCGGGTCCAGGCGGTCTACGAGCCGGTGGACCTCGCCGCCTACACCGCGGAGCTCGCCAGCGTGTTCCGGGCCGCCGTGGAGAAGGCCGGCGTGCGGCTGACGATCGACAACCCGCCGCTCCCCGAGCCGGTGTACGTCGATCGCGACCTCTGGGAGAAGGTGGTCCTCAACCTGATTTCGAACGCCTTCAAGTACACCCTGGAGGGGGAGATCCGGGTCTCGCTGCGCGCCGTCGACGGCGCCGCCGTGCTCGCCATCCGCGACACCGGCACCGGCATTCCGGCCGCGGAGCTCCCCAATCTCTTCAACCGTTTCCACCGGGTCCAGGAGACGCGCGGCCGCACCCACGAAGGGACGGGGATCGGCCTCGCGCTGGTCCTCGAGCTGGTCAAGCTCCACGGCGGCACGGTCGGGGCCGAGAGCGTCTTCGGCGAGGGGAGCACGTTCACCGTCGCCCTCCCCTTCGGCAAGGCGCACCTGCCGGCCGACCGTGTCAGCGCTAGCCGCCCGTCGACCTCCACCGCTCCCGGCGCCAGCCCGTTCGTCGAGGAGGCGTTGCGCTGGCTGCCGGACGGCGGCGCGGAGGGGGAGGCGTTGCCGGTTTCCACCGATCGGGCGCAGGCCGGCCCGTCGAAGGCCCGGATCCTCCTCGCCGACGACAACGCCGACATGCGGAACTACGTGCGGCGGCTGCTCTCCGCCGACTACGAGGTCTTCCCCGTCGCCAACGGCGAGGACGCGCTGCGGGCCGCCGTCGAGCAGAAGCCCGACCTGGTGATCTCCGACGTCATGATGCCGCTGCTCGACGGCTTCGGTCTGCTGCTGGCGCTGCGGGCGGACGCGCGGACGGCCGGCATTCCGGTGATCATGCTCTCTGCCCGGGCCGGCGAGGAGGCGCGCGTCGAAGGGCTCCAGGCGGGGGCGGACGACTATCTCACCAAGCCGTTCAGCGCCCGCGAGCTCCTCGCCCGCGTCGGCGGCACCCTGGCGCTGGCGCGGGCGCGCCAGGAGGCCGACCGCCGCAAGGACGAGTTCCTGGCGACGCTTGCCCACGAGCTGCGCAACCCCCTGGCGCCGATCCGCAACGGCCTGCAGATCCTGCGGCTGGCGAAGGGGGACGCCGAGGCCGAGGAGCGCGCCCGGGCCATGATCGAACGCCAGGTCCAGCAGATGGTCCGGCTGATCGACGACCTGCTCGACCTCAGCCGGATCAGCCGCGGCAAGGTCGAGCTGCGCCGCGAGCGGGTCGCCCTGGAGGCCGTCGTGCAGAGCGCCGTGGAGACCAGCCGGCCCCTGATCGAGCAGTCCCGCCACCGGCTGACCCTCGACCTCCCCGCCGCGCCGGTCTTCGTGGATGCCGACCTGACCCGGCTCTCCCAGGTCCTCGCCAACCTGCTCAACAACGCGGCCAAATACACCGAGCCGGGAGGCGACATCCGGCTGGCCGTCGAACCCGGGGACGAGAGCGTGACGATCCGTGTGCGCGACAACGGCGTCGGCATCCCACCACCCATGCTGCCGCTGATCTTCGAGATGTTCACGCAGGTCGACCGCTCGCTGGAGCGGACCCAAGGGGGGCTCGGCATCGGCCTGACCCTGGTGAAACGTCTGGTGGAGATGCACGGCGGCACGGTCGAGGCGCGCAGCGAGGGGCACGGCCAGGGGAGCGAGATCCTGATCCGCCTGCCCGTCCTGGCGCCGGCGGCCGCCGAGACGGCGCCGGTCGCGCCGGTCGCCACCGAGGAAAAGCGGCTGGCCGGCGCGCCGGTCCGGCGCCGGATCCTGGTGGCGGACGACAACGTCGATTCCGCGGCCAGCCTGGCGCTGATGCTCGAATTCATGGGCAACGAGGTCCACACCGCCCACGACGGGCTGGCGGCGGTCGAAGCGGCGGCGACGATCCAGCCCGACCTGATCCTGCTCGACATCGGCATGCCGGAGCTGAACGGCTACGACGCCTGCCGCCGGATCCGGCGCGAGCCCTGGGGGCGCGGCGCGATCGTCGTCGCGCTGACCGGCTGGGGGCAGGAGGAGGACAAGCGCCGCTCCCGCGAGGCGGGCTTCGACCAGCACCTGGTCAAGCCGGTCGAGCCCGCCGCCCTCGACCGCCTGCTGGCCACGCTGTCGGGCGGGATCGTCTGAGCGGCGTTTGAGGTACGATCGTTCGCCATGAGCAGCCCGTCCAGGAGGAACAACGTCAGGGTTTCGGGTCCGGCCGAGGGGCAGGCGATGATCTTCGCCCATGGCTTCGGCTGCGACCAGAACATGTGGCGCTTCGTCGCCCCCGCCTTCGAGAGCCGCTACCGGGTGGTCCTCTTCGACCACGTCGGCGCCGGCAAGTCCGACCCTGCGGCCTACACCCGCGGCAAGTACGAATCGCTGCGCGGCTACGCGACGGACGTGCTCGAGATCTGCCACGAGCTGGAGCTGACGAACGTCATTTTCGTCGGCCATTCGGTGAGCGCGATGATCGGGGTGCTCGCCGCGCTCGAGGAGCCGGACCGCTTCGACAAGCTGGTCCTGATCGGACCGTCGCCGCGCTACATCGACGACGGCGACTACGTGGGCGGCTTCAGCCGCGAGGACATCGAGGGGCTGCTCGACTCGCTGGACAGCAACTACCTCGGCTGGTCGAGCGCGATGGCGCCGGTAATCATGGCCAACCCCGACCGCCCGGAGCTCGGCGAAGAGCTGACCAACAGCTTCTGCCGCACCGACCCGCAGATCGCCAAGCACTTCGCGCGCGTCACCTTCCTCTCCGACAACCGCGCCGACCTGCCGAAGCTGAAGACGCGCTCGCTGATCCTGCAGTGCCAGGAGGACGCCATCGCCCCGCGGGCGGTCGGCGAGTACGTCCACCGGCAACTCTCCGGCAGCGAGCTGGTGCTGATGAAGGCGACCGGCCACTGCCCCAACCTGAGCGCCCCGCAAGAGACCGTCGCCGCGATGCAGGGGTTCCTCTAGAGCGGAAGGGCACTTGGCCAGCCGCGATGAAAGCTCCGCAGCTCCTCCCCCGCCGGCAATGCTGGAGGAGAGCGTCGAGGATCTCTACGAGCACGCCCCCTGTGGCTATCTCTCGGCGCTGCCCGGCGGCCTCGTCGTCAAGGTCAATCAGACCTTCCTGACCTGGACCGGCTTCGCCCGCGAGGACCTCGTCGGCCGCAAGCGGTTTCAGGAGCTGCTCACCGCCGGCGGCCGGATCTTCCACGAGACGCACTACGCGCCGCTTCTCCGGATGCAGGGAGCGGTGCGCGAAATCGCGGTCGAGATCGTCTGCGCGGACGGCCGGCGACTGCCGGTGCTGATCAACTCGGCCCTGACGCGAGACGCCGCCGGCGAGCCGAGCTTCGTCCGCACCACCGTCTTCAACGCCACCGACCGCAAGGAGTACGAGCGCGAGTTGCTGCGCGAGCGGCAGCGCGCCGAGCGGGAGTCCAAGGCCAAGTCGGACCTCGTCTCGATGATCAGCCACGAGATCCGCACGCCGCTCAACGCGATCATGGGCGTCGGGCATCTCCTCGCCGCGACCGACCTCACGGCCCCCCAGCAGAAGTACGTCCGGATCCTCCGCTCATCGTCGGCGAGCCTGCTGAGCCTGCTCAACGACATCCTGGATTTCAGCAAGATCGAAGCCGGCAAGGTCTCCCTGGAGGAGCGGAGCCTCGACCTCCGCCAGTCGGTCGGAGAGATCGTCGACAATCTCCGCCTGAAAGCCGACGACAAGGGCCTGGACCTGGCCGTCCACGTCGACGACCGGGTGCCGTTCAGCGTGCTCGGCGATCCGATCAAGATCGGGCAGGTGCTCACCAACCTGCTGAGCAACGCCATCAAGTTCACGGCTCAAGGGTCGGTGACGGTGACGCTGCAGGTCCGGGAGAGCATCGCGGAGGCGGTGTCGATCGACTTCCAGGTCGCCGACACCGGGATCGGGATCGCCCCCGACCGGCTCCCCCACATCTTCGACGAGTTCACGCAGGCCAACTACGACATCACCTTGAAGTACGGCGGCACCGGCCTGGGGCTGGCGATCAGCAAGAAGCTGGTGGAGCTCCACGGCAGCCACATCGTCGTGGAGAGCGAGCTCGGACGGGGAACGACGTTCTCCTTCGTCCTGCGTCTGCGCACCCCGGCGGCCCTCGAGCCCCCGAAGAGTGAGGCCGGCCGGGCCCCGGACGAGGGGCAGACGTTGCGCGGGATGAAGATCCTGGTGGCGGACGACAACGAGGTCAACGTGCTCGTCCTCACCGGCTTCCTCCGCCAGTGGGGCGTCGACTACGACGTGGTCGCCGATGGCCGGCAGGCCGTCGAGCGGGTTCAGGAACGGGACTACGACCTGGCGCTGCTGGACCTCCACATGCCGGTGCTGGACGGCTACGCGGCGGCGCGCCAGATCCGCTCCCTCGCGGACCCGAAATACGCCCGGCTGCCGATCTTCGCAGTCTCGGCCTCGACCCGGATGGGCGCTCAGCACGAGCTGGACGTTGCCGGATTCACCGAGTTCGTGGGCAAGCCGGTCAGCCCCGACCTCCTCTACGCGAAGATCGCCCGCTACGCGGGCCGTGCCTCGTAACCGCTTCCTCAGGGGATCAGCAGCACCTTCCCCGAGCTCCGCCGGCTTTCGAGCAGGGCGTGCGCCGCGGCGCCCTCGGCGAGCGGAAAGCGCGCGGCGATCTGGACCTTCAGGCTCCCCGACCGCACCCAGCCGAACAGCTCCGCCGCCCGGCTCCGGCGGTCCTCGGCGGTGCGCAGCACGTTCCAGAGGTCGCCGCCGGTGAGGCGCTTCGAGCCGTCCATCAGCATGCGCGGATCGACGAGCGGCGGATCGCCTCCCGCCATGCCGTAGAAGACCACGTGGCCGCCGGTGCGCACCGCCTCGAAGCTCCGCGTCAGCGTCGACCCCACGGAATCGTAGGCAACGTCCACCCCGCCGGGAGCGAGAGCGCGCGCCGCCGCCACCCAGTCCTGCGAATCGAGGACGACGGCGTCCGCTCCGGCGTCGAGCACCGCCTGGGCCTTTGCCGCGCTCG
>DATBAW010000373.1:0-17057 GCA_036271335.1 Thermoanaerobaculia bacterium | reverse complement strand
CTCGGCGAGCGCCACTTCGAGCTGGGTGTGGAGGAGCCCCGCGCCGTGGGCGATCTCGCCGAAGAAGCAGGCGCCCCGGCTGCCCAGGAGCTCGTAGACCGACCGCGCACCCGCCGACAGCTCCAAGGCTGCCGGATCGGACGGCGGCGCGATCTCCCGCCAGAGAGGGAGGCCGCCGCGCGAGAGGAGAGCGATCGGCGTAGCCCTTACCGGTCCTGAACGCCGTGAGCCGTCCGAAGCGGGCGCCGCGCCGCGCCCCCAGACCCAGCGGCCGGCGAGGCAGAGGCCGTCCAGCCAGGAGGGGTCGTACTCCTTCATCCGCGCCGGCAGGATCTCTCCCTCCCAGGCGGACGCCGCGGCCTCGAACCCTTCGAGCTGGCCGAGCAGGGCGTCGAGGCTCCCTGGCCCCTCGGCCCGGCCGTCGGGATCAACCCGCTGCCAGGCGAGGAGGAAGCGAAGGAAGTCGGTCTGCGAGACCGGCTGAATCTCTCGCCGCAGCCGGTCCAGGGTGGAACGATGGATGCGGGCGAGGAGCCGGCGCTCGCACCACTCCTCCCCTGCCGCTCCCGGCGTGAAGCGGCCGCGGAAGACAAACCCTTCGCTTTCCAGGGACGCCAGGGCGATCTCGACCGCGCTCCGCCGGACATCCAGACTCGCGGCGAGGCCCTCGGCCGTAACCGGGCCCAGCCCGTCCAGCCGGCCACGCAACAGCTCGACCAGCGCCGCGTCCGCTGCCCATTCGCGAGCGAGGCGAGGGGGCGCCGCGATCGCCGGCTCCAGCAACGCCGCCGGATGGAGCGCCAGGAGCTGCGGCAGACGCTCGGCGGCGATCCAGAGGTGGGAGCCCTCCGGGAGGGTCGCCTGCGTCGCCCTCCGGGCCTTGGCGAGAGCGTCTAACAGCCGCTCCCAATCCGCGCGCGCGCCTTCCTGGGCTGTGACGAAGCCGAGCGTCAACAGAGCGTCGTGGAGCTCGTCCGGTGTTTCGGCGTCGGGCCAGGCCTCGGCGCGCACGCGGAGGATGGCGTCGGCGTCGAGCGCGCCCAGGTCCGAGGCGGTCTCCGGATCGAGCCAGCGGCGCAGGGAGACGGCCTGGGTCCGGCGCTCCTCCAGCGGCGCGTCGTCCAGGAAGGCGTAGGGCTGGGCCTTGAGGATCTCGTGAGCCAGCGGCGAGGGCTCGACGACGTCGCGGGCGATCATCTCAATCTGCCCGGTCTCCATGCGCCGGAGGAGCTGCTCCAGCCCCTCGACGTCCATCGCCTCTTCCAGGCAGTCGCGCAGGGTCTGCTCGATCAGCGGGTGATCGGGGACCTCCCGCTCGCCCACGATGTTCTCCAGGCAGGCGAGCTGGTCGGGGAAGACGACCGCCACCAGGTCCTCGGCCGCCTGCCGGAGCAGCGGCGCAGGCACGCGCTTGCCGCCGCGCTGGCGGGGGATCGCCAGCGCCCGGCCGGCGTTCCAGCGCCAGCGCACGCCGAACAGCGGAGCGTCGAGCACCGCCTGGATGAGGACGTCCCGCGCCGTGGCCGAGCTCAGGAAGTGGAAGACGTCCTCCAGCGGGAAGCTGTGGGTGGGGCCGAGGGAGAGCACGATGGAGTCCTCGGTGGCCGCCGCCTGCAGCTCGAAGTTGAAGGTGCGGCAGAAGCGCTTGCGCAGGGCGAGCCCCCAGGCGCGGTTGAGCCGGCTGCCGAACGGCGCGTGGAGGACCAAGTGCTGGTCCCCCGCCTCGTCGAAGAAGCGCTCGGCCACCAGCGTCTCCCGGGAGGGCATGGCCCCCAGCGCCAGGACCGCGGCGGCCAGGTAGTCGACGATCTGCGCCGCGGCGGCCGGAGCGAGCTTCAGCTCGTCCTCCAGCCAGGCCATGGCCTCGGACCGCGACCCCGCGCTCACTCGCCGGGCTACCTCCTCGCGCAAACGCGAGACGGCGACCGACAGCTCCTCGGTGCGCGCCGGCGCTTCCCCCAGCCAGAAGGGGATGTTGGGCGGCTGCCCCTTGGCGTCCTCCACCAGCACCCGCCCCTGCTCGACCTTGATGATCTTCCAGGAGGCGTTGCCGAGCTGGAAGACGTCCCCGGCCAAGCTCTCGACCGCGAAGTCCTCGTGGACCGTACCGATCGTGGTGCTCGAAGGCTGGAGGACGACTTGGTAGTCGGCGAGATCGGGGATCGCCCCGCCCGCCGTCACCGCCGTCAGCCGCGCTCCCTTGCGGGGCCGCAGAATGCCGTTGACGGCGTCGTGATGAACGTAGGCCCCCCGCCGCCCGCGCCGCGTGGCGAAACCGGTCGAGAGCATCTCGACGATGGCGTCGAAGTCCTTCCGTTCCAGGTCGCGGAAGGGCCAGGCGCGGCGGACGAGCGCAAACAGGCCGTCCTCGGTCCAGCCATCTCCGGGTTCGGCGGCCACGGCGGCCACGACGTGCTGGGCGAGGATGTCGAGCGGACGCTCCGGGATGATCAGGCGGTCGAGCTCGCCGCGACGGACGGCGTCCACCAGGGCCGCGCACTCGATCAGCTCGTCGCGGGTCAGCGGGAAGAGCCGTCCCTTGGGCAGACCGCCCAGGTGATGCCCCGAGCGGCCGACCCGCTGCAGGAGAGTGGCGATCGACCGCGTCGAGCCGAGCTGGCAGACGAGGTCGACCGAGCCGATGTCGATCCCCAGCTCCAGCGACGCCGTCGCCACCAGCGCCGACAGCTCGCCGGCCTTGAGGCGGCGCTCGCTCTCCAGCCGCTGTTCCTTGGAGAGGCTGCCGTGATGGGACGCCACCTTCTCCGCTCCCAAGCGGTCCGCGAGGTGGCGGGTGACGCGCTCGGTCATCCGCCGGGTGTTGGCGAAGATCAGCGTCGTCCGGTGCTCGCGGATCAGAGCGGTCAACCGGTCGTAGATCTCCGCCCACACCTCCATCGGCATCACCGCTTCGAGCGGCGAAGAGGGTGGCACCTCGATCCGGAGGTCGAGCCGCCGGCCGTGCCCGGCATCCACGATCGCGCAGCGCGGCGTGCCGTCCGGCTCCACGTTCGCTGTGCCGACCAGGAAGCGGGCCACCTCCTCGATCGGGCGCTGGGTGGCGGAGAGGCCGACGCGATTCAGGCGCGTCTCCAGCCGTTCTTGTAGGGGCGGCCCTGTGTGGCCGCCCTGGGCGGGTGGGATCGCTGGGGCCTCCCCCTCCCCAGGGCGGCCACATAGGGCCGCCCCTACAAGAACGGGGGAGACCAGCGCTTCCAGCCTCTCCAACGACAGCGACAGGTGCGAGCCGCGCTTGTCGTCCGCCACCGCGTGGATCTCGTCCACGATCACGGTCCGCACGGTCCGGAGCATGCCGCGCCCCCCCTCGCTGGTGAGGAGGATGAACAGCGATTCCGGGGTGGTGACCAGGATGTGCGGCGGCCGCTTGATCATCGCCGTCCGCGCCGCGGCGGGAGTGTCGCCGGTGCGCACCTGGGTGCGGATCTCGACGTCTGGCAGCCCCATTGACGCCAGCTCGGCGCGGATCCCCGCCAGCGGCTCCACCAGGTTCTTTTCGATGTCGTTCGACAACGCCTTCAGGGGCGAGATGTAGACCACCGCCGTCTCGTCCGGCAGCTTACCCGTCTCGTCGAGCAGAGCCCGGCGGACCAGCTCGTCGATCGCCGCCAGGAATGCTGCCAGCGTCTTGCCCGAGCCGGTCGGCGCCGCGATCAGCGTGTGCCGGCCGGCCTGGATCTCCGGCCAGGCGCGCGCCTGCGGCTCCGTTGGCGCGCCGAAGCGTTGCGCGAACCAGGAGGCGACGGCGGGATGAAAGCTGGCGAGTGGCATGGTGGCTCCTGGCGAAAGAAGGGCGGAAGACCCAGGAACGATAACAGGAGATCGGCACGGCCGATTCCAGTTTTACGCCGCCATCCAAAGAAGGAAACGCCCCATTCCGGAGATCCGGAGCAGGGCGTCGAGAACCGCCTGAGAACGGCGGAGCGACTAGGCCGACTGGCGACGGCGGAGCACGCTCCAGGCGGCGAACAGCAGGCCGAGGCCGAGCAGCAGCAGGCCCCACTCTGACAGCGTCGGGACCGCCGGAGGAATCACGCCGCCGGCGACCACGAAGGTGGTGGGATCGCTGGCGCCGCCGACCGCCGGGTTGTCGGTCTGGATCGTCGTCTCGTTGGTGCCGTTGAGGTCGGCGTCGTAGGAGACGCTTCCCTGGTTGCTGATGGTGGAGCCGGCGGCACCGGTGATGGTGGCGGTGATGGTGATCGTCACGCTGCCGCCCGCCGGCACGCTGCCGTTCCAGGTGGCGGTGTTGCCGGACGTCGCCGCCGTGCCGCTGGTGGCGGTGGCGCCGACCAGGGTCACGCCGGAGGGCAGGACGTCGGTGAGCTCGTTGCCGGCATTGTCGGGGGAAGCCGTGTTGCCGCTGTTCGAGATCACGATCGTGTAGGTCACCGTGCTGCCGGGCTCGAAGGTGCCGGTCGCGGTCTTGGTCGCCGTGAGGGCCGCGCCTTCGACCGTGAACACGGTGGGATCACTGGCGCCGGCCACCGCCGGGTCGTCGGTGAGCAACGTCGCGTCGTTGGTGCCGTTGAGGTCGGAGTCGTAGGAGACGCTTCCCTGGTTGCTGATCGTCGTCCCCTGCGCCCCGGTGTTGATGGTGGCGGTGATCGTGATGGTGACGCTGCCGCCCGCCGCGAAGCTGCCGTTCCAGGTGGCGGTGTTGCCGGAGGTCGCCGCCGTGCCGCTGGAGGCCGAGGCCCCGGTCAGAGTGAGGCTCGCCGGCAGGACGTCGGTGAACTCGTTGCCCGGGTTGTCCGTGGTCGACGAAGCGCCGGAGTTCGAGATCACCACCGTGTAGGTGACTGTGTTGCCGACGCGGAAGGTGCCGGCCACCGTCTTGGTCGCGGCGATCGCCACGCTGCCGACCTTGAACGTGGTCGGATCGCTGGCGCCGCCCACCGACGGATCGTCGGTCAGCACCGTCGTCTCATTGGTGCCGTTGAGGTCGGCGTCGTAGGAGACGCTCCCCTGGTTGCTGATCGTCGTCCCCTCCGTCCCGGCGTTGATGGTGGCGGTGAGGGTGACGGTCACGCTGCCGCCCGCCGGAACGCTGCCGTTCCAGGTGGCCGTGTTGCCGGCGGACGCCGCCGTGCCGCTGGTGGCCGAGGCGCCGGTCAGCGTCAGGCCCGCCGGCAGGGTGTCGGTGAATTCGTTGCCGGCGTTGTCCGGCGTCGCCGCCGTGCCGGAGTTCGAGATCACGATCGCGTAGGTGACCGTGCCGCCGACATGGAAGGCGCCGGTCACCGTCTTGGTCGCGGAGACCGTCGCGATGCCGACCGTGAACGAGGTCGGATCGCTGGCGCCGCCCACCGCGGGGTTATCGGTGAGCACCGTCGTCTCGTTGGAGCCGTTGAGGTCGGCGTCGTAGGAGACGCTCCCCTGGTTGCTGATCGTCGTCCCCTGCGCCCCCGTGTTGATGGTGGCGGTGATGGTGATGGTCACGCTGCCGGCCGCCGGGACGCTGCCGTTCCAGGTGGCCGTGTTGCCGGCGGACGCCGCCGTGCCGCCGGTCGCCGAGGCGCTGACCAGCGTCAGGCTGGCCGGCAGGACGTCGGTGAACTCGTTGCCGGCGTTGTCCGGCGAGGCCGTGTTGCCGCTGTTCGAGATCACGACCGTGTAGGTGACCGTGCCGCCGACGTGGAAGGCGCCGGCGACCGTCTTGGTGGCGGTCAGCGCGGCGTTACCGACGGCGAAGACCGTGGGGTTGGCCGCGCCGGCGACGCCGGGGTCGTCGGTGGAGACGGTGGCGTCGTTGGTGCCGTCGCTGTTCGAGTCGTAGGAGACGGTGCCCTGGTTGCTGATGCTGGTCCCCTGGGCGCCGCTGTTGACCGTGGCCGTGATGGTGATCGTCACGCTGCCGCCGAGCGGCGCCAGCGAGCCGTCCCAGTTGACGGTGCTGCCGGCGGTCGCCGCCGTCCCGGAGGTGGCGGAGGCGCTGACCAGCGTCAGGCCGGCCGGCAGGGTGTCGGTGAACTCATGGCCGGCGTTGTCCGCCTGGCTGGCCGTGCCGTTGTTGGTGAGCGTCACGGTGTAGGTCACCGTGCCGCCGACCCGGAAGGTGCCGGAAACCGTCTTGGTCGCCGAGATGTTCACGGCCGAGCTGACCGCCGTGCAGGCGAAGTGGACGGGGGTGACGAGCATCGACCAGCCGTTGAAGGTGCCGCCGCCGGTGGTCGTCCCCTGGTCGGAGACCAGGGTCGTCCAGGTGCCCAGGGTGCTGGTGCCGTCGAAACGCGACAGGTTGCCGACCGGATCGGGACCGGTGGGGAAACCGGCGAGCGGCGGCCAGGGCGCGTTGAACACCGGCAGCCACGACTTGGTGTAGGGCGCGGCGGCGGTGGTGGCCTGGACCATGTCGTTGGCGGCGGTGAACGGCAGGTCGTCGTCGACCACCATGTTGGTGATGTTGGCGCCGCCGGTGGCATCGACCAGACCGTCGATCAGGCCGATGAAGTCGGTGCCGATGTTGCCGGGCGAGTGCAGCATCGCCGTGAAGTCGGTGGTGCGCGCCATGGTGACGCTGTTGATCCGGAAGTCGAGGTCCGAGATCACGAAGTCGTCGGTGACGTTGATCTGGTTGAAGACGCCGCGCGGCCGGGCGTTGGTGATGGTGAGGGCCGGCGACGGGGTGCCGGTATAGGTCACCACCGGATCGGTGCCGCTCGCCGCGCCGACGCGCAGCGAGAAGTTGGTCGACGTCGTGCCGAGGCTCGACACGGTCGTCAGCGTGAAGTTGATGGCGCTGCCGCAGGCCACCGACGGTGCGACGGTGATCAGGAAGGGGCCGCCGGTGGCGGTCCCCTGCGGCGCGATCGGGCCGTAGACCGCGCTGCTGTTGACGATGGTTACGCCGGACGTCGAGGTGCTGAGCGTCGCCGTGACGGCCGTCACCGCCTTGCCCGCGCCGCGCCACGGATTGGTCAGCTTCACCGTCAGCTTCACGGCCTCGCCCGGATCGATGGCGCCGTTGTTGTTGGTGGCGCTGTCGTCGATGGTCACGTCGGTGGCCGGATTGGCCACGTTGAGGAACGGTGAGCTGAACGACTCGAGGATCCCGATATGGGCGGCGGCGAACCCGAAGATGATGTTGTACGGGGTCTTGGCGCCGTAGCCGAGGCCGCGGTCCGCGAAGCCGGCCCAGAGGGTGGCTTCGTTCGCGCAGGCGTGAGTCGCGCAGTCGGCGTTGAGGATGGCGTCGCGGGCGTCGGTGAAGCTGGGGTCGAGCGGCGTCATCTTGAGGCCGTCGATGACCAGCTGCAGCATGGTGTGGTTGCCGGTCGGCACGTCGCCGTTGGCGCCGGCCGGATCGCCGATGACCCTGGCGCGCACGCCCCAGAGGGTCAGCGCCCAGATCTCGCCCGTGTTGTGCAGCTCCATGCCGCCGTTGAGGTTGAAGCCGAGCGGGTCGGGAGCGATGCCGCCGGAGAGGTTGTTGGTGACGTCGTCGACGTCCGCCCAGGTCATCGGGTTGACGCTGTGGTCGGTGGTGTAGGGGAAGCGGCGGATGCCGTAGACGTAGTTGTCGAGATAGGTGGCGGTGAGCTTGTAGGTGTCGTAGGCGCCGGACGCGTAGTGGCCGTTGGGGTCGTCGGCGTTGGTGTTGTTGAGCAGCGAGAGGGCGACGAAGTCGCTCCACCCCTCGCCCATGCCGGCCGCGGGGTCCCAGTTGAGGCCCGCGGCGTTGCCCACCAGGCGGTTGCTGGTGCCGTGGGTCATCTCGTGCATCGAGATCTCGGCGTCGAGCGAGCCGTCGCGGTCGATCGTCGGGCCGGTGAAGCGGTACATCTGCATGCGCCCCGAGGTGCCGTCCGGCGGCGTGGCGAAGTTCGAGTTGTTGGTGCCCGAGCCGTCGTCGGCGTCGCCGTTGATGCGGTCGCCGCCCAGGCCCATGCCGGTGAAGTTGGTCTGCTGGAAGTTGCCGGAGGCCTCGTCGAAGCCGAGCTCGTAGAGCTTGTCGTGGTACCAGTTGGTGGCGTAGAAGAGGTGGGTCATCATGCCGCGGCGGAACTGGTCGATCGGCGCCGTGCCGCTGGTGCCGTTGCCGGTCGCGGTCTGGCCGGCCTCGGGGTTGCCGCCCTGCGGCGGCGGCAGGAAGTTGGTCTGGAAGTCGCGCGGCGTGGTGCCGAGGAAGTCGCGGTTGCGGCCGTTGGCGTCCGGGTTGCCGGTCGGCCGGCCGTTACCGTCGATGACGGTCGCCGCCGCCGTGTCGCA
Organism: Thermoanaerobaculia bacterium; assembly: GCA_036271335.1. Lineage (GTDB taxonomy): Bacteria > Acidobacteriota > Thermoanaerobaculia > Multivoradales > UBA5704 > DATARR01. The sequence goes on along the minus strand of DATBAW010000373.1, from coordinate 8,828 downwards.
GATGTCGGCGTTGCCGCCGGTCTGCGTCTGGTCCATGCAGACCAGCACGTTGTTGCCCAGCGTCTGCGTCTCGTTGGCGGTGCAGCCGCCGGCCGGGCAGTCGTCGATCCAGCCGTTCGGGCTGGCGACCGGGTCGTAGGCCGTGTGCATGCTCACGATGGTCGGCGTGATCGCCGTGCCCTGCGTGCCGCCGCCCGGAACCGCCGCGCTCGGCGACATCGGCGACGGGCTGTCGGCCGGCGACACGCCGTCGGCCTGCACGTAGACGCGGAAGCGGGCATCGTGCGCCGAGGCACTGGCGCGGATGTTCTTGCGCCAGAGCACGTCGCCGGTCTCGGCGTCGACCATCGCGTACCAGTCCTGGTCCCCCTGGGTGAACACGACCAGCGACCAGGCCGGCACCAGCAGGCCGGGCGCGAGGGGGAAGAGCACCGGGCGCGCGGTGATCGTGCCCTTCAGGAACTCGTGATCCTGCGACATCTCCAGCCGGCCGTCCGCGTGCTGGCCGGTCACCTTGAAGCTGGCGGCGGTCGCGGTCCGGTTGGCGGCCGCCAGCAGGTGGACGACGGCGTCGGCCGGGGTCATCTGCGACGCCGACTTCAGCGTCGACGCCAGCGAGCGCGCGTTCGGGACCATCCGGCCCAGGCTCTCCATCAGCCGGCCTTCGCGGTCGAGCAGGAAGCGGGTCTCGCTCTGGAAGACGGGGCGGCCGTCGATCTGTTGTTCCATGCGCAGCATGCGCAGGCCGCTCGTGCCGCCCGGGCTGTCGCCGAGGACGACGAGATCGGAGAGGTCGGCGGCCGAGAGGCCGTAGAGGCCGCCGTGCGTGCTCAGGAAGTCGCGGACGATGTCCTCGCTGCGACGGCCGGGAGCCGCGGCGGTCAGCGCGCCGCCCTGGTTGTGGACCATCTCCGGACCGGCGGTGAGATTGGAGAACTTCACGTCGAGGCCGGGCATCGCGCGCTTGAGCTCGACGAACGCCGCGGCCCGCTCCGCCACCGCGCGCTTGGTGTCGGCGAGACCCTTGGTGGCGACGCCGGCGCGGGCCGACGTGGCCCGGAGGTACGCATCCTTGGCGTTGACGCGGGCGTCGAGCATGCGCGGCAGCTGCCCGCCTTCCTCGGAGGGTGCCAAAGGTAGCGTGACGGCCGAAGCGGTCGCGACGCAGGCGAACAGAGACAGAGCGACGAGAAGAATTCCGCCTCGAACGGGATTTCGCACGTTGGAGCCTCCCAAGAAAACAGAAGTTTCGCAGGCTGTAGTACGGCTGGTCGGGGGAGCCTAGCATGACGAATCGATTAAAAAAAGGCCTGGACGGCAGTGCCCCTTGGACGGCCGCCGCCTTCTCTTCCGTATACCAGGGAGAACACGAAACTTCGGATCTGTAAGGGGACGCAATGAAGGCTTCAAGAACCTCCAAGCTCGGACACGGATGCGCCCTGGGGCTGCTGCTGGCCACCCTCACGTCCAGAGGGGCCGCCGGCGGCTCGATCGAGCTGGTCTCGCGCGTCGATTCTGGTGCGCTTTCGGGCACGGCGTCGGGCTCCTCTCCGTTCCCCCTACCCCCCTCGATCAGCCGTGATGGACGCTACGTCGCCTTCCTCAGCACGGCCGGCAACCTGGTCCCCGGCCAGGTCGGTCCCAACCCGGGCGGCGGAGAAGCGACGGGCGAGGTGTTCCTCTACGACCGGGTCGCCCGCGCCACGGTCCTGGTGAGCCATCAAGCGGCCTCGTCCGCGACCGGAGGCAAGGGCGGAATGGGCCTGCCCGTGATCAGCGCCGACGGCCGCTGGGTCCTTTTCACCAGCACGGCCACCGACCTGGTGGACGGCCTGCCCGAGGACCCCCGACAACAGAGCCGCCTCTTCCTGTACGACCGCGCCACCGAAGCGGTGACGCTGGTGAGCTCCTCCTCCGCCCTGGATGCGGCCACCGGCAGCGGCGGCGGCGCGGGTGCCGCGGCGATCAGCGCCGACGGCCGCTTCATCGCCTACCTGAGCGACGGGCCCGACCTCGTCCCCGGGCAGCAGGACGACAACCAAGCCTACGACGTCTTCCTCTATGACCGCACGGCGCGGACGACCGTCCTCGTCAGCCATACCGGCTCGCCGACCACCACCGCGGCGGCCAGCGCCTCGCCCTATCTCTCGATGAGCGCCGACGGCCGGTTCATCGCCTTCAATCGGCGCCCCGCCGGCACACCCGTGCAGAATCTGGTCGCCGGTGATGTGCTGCTCTACGACCGCCTCTCCGCCACCGTCACCCCGCTCGCTCCCGGTAGCCTGCCGACGGTCAGCGCCGACGGCGGCTCCGTCGCCTTTCTCAGCGCGGGCCGTCTGATCCCGGGCCAGGTCGACACCAACGGCGCCGCCGCGGATGTCTTCCTCTACTCCCGCACGGCGCGGACGATCGTCCTGGTGAGCCACGCGGCCGGCAAGCCCACGGCCACCGGCAACGGCCCCTCCGTTCCCGCGGAGAGCTTCCCCTTCGGTCCCCTGGTCAGCGCCGACGGCCGGCACATCGCCTTCTTCAGCCAGGCGACCAATCTGGTGCCGCGCCAGGCCACGCCCGGAGGCGCCCTCTTCCTCTATGACCGGACCTCGGGGACCGTGATCCTGGCGAGCCGCAAGGGGAACTCGCCGACGACCGCCGCGAACGGGTTCCAGACCGCCTCGATGAGCGCCGACGGCCGGTTCCTCGCCTTCAGCACGGTGGCGCCCGGCCAGATCCCCGGCCAGATCGACTTCAATTCCGGCGCGGACGTTTTCCTGTTCGACGCCCGGCCGGGAACGGTGGTCCTGGTCAGCTCCCACGCCGGCTCCCCGCACGGCGGCAACGGCGACCGTACGACCGGCAACGGCCCCTCGCAATATCCGGCGATCAGCGCCGACGGCTCCCAGATCGCCTTTTCCAGCACCGCGAGCGACCTCGTGGCGGGGGCGATGGACCTCAACAACGGCGAGGACCTCTTCGTCTACAGCGTGGCCGCGCGGACCACCGCCGTGGCCACCCTGCGCGCGCCCGGCATGGCGTCGGCCTCCCCCGACGCCGACAGCGCCCTGCGCGGTTTGAGCGCGGACGGCCGCTGGGTGCTGTTCGAGGGGGGCGCCGTCAACCTCGTCCCCGGACAGGTCGACGGCAACGGTAAGACCGACGTCTTCCTCTATGACCACGCGACCCGCAAGACCCTCCTGGTAAGCCATTCGAGCGCCGGGCCGGCGACGGCGGGCGACAACATCTCCTACCAGGGCGCCCTCAGCGCGGATGGCCGCTTCGTCCTCTTCACCAGCAACGCCACGAACCTCGACCCGACGGTGCGGAACCCCTCCGGCACGTCCGGCGTCTTTCTTTTCGACCGGATCACCGGCAAGGCCACGACCCTCAGCCGGTCTATACAGCACTCCGGCTTCATGGCGAATGGGGATTCCCAACGGCCCGCGATCAGCGCCGACGGCCGCTGGGTGGCGTTCTCCAGCGAGGCGGGCGATCTCGTGGCCCATCCCAGCGGCGGCGACGTCTATCTCTACGACCGGGTCGCGGGCGTCCTGACCGAAACCAGCGCCAGCGTCACGCCGAAGTTCCAGCAGCGGCCGCTGGCGCTGAGCGCGGACGGGCGCTATCTCGTCACCCTGGACCAGGTCGGCGGGTTCAACGTCTTCCTCTACGACCGCGTCGCGGGTACGAACACCCTGGTGAGCCACGATCCGGCCGGTGCGCCCGCCGGCGTCTTCCAGAGCGACATTCCGGCCCTGAGCGCCGACGGCCGCTTCGTTGCCTTCACCAGCGGCAGGACCGACCTCGGGACCGTCCCCGGCAACCCCGGGCCCGGCGGGGATGCCAACGTCTACCTCTGGGACCGGGAGAGCGGCGGGGTGACGTTCCTCGGCGGCTCCTCCCTGAGCCCCGGAGCCTCCCCGTTCCTCCTGCCGGCCCTGAGCGCGGACGGCCGCTTCGTCGCCTTCCTCAGCAACGCCAGCAACTCCGAAATTCCAGTGCCCGGCTTCGACAACCCCGCGGGCGGCTTTCAGGCCGTCCTCTACGACCGGGTAGCCATGACCTTTACCCTGGTTTCGGCCTCGGCGTCCGTGCCGGGCCAGGCGAGCCAGGGAAACACGCTCTCGCTGGCGATCACTCCCGACGGCCGCTGGGTCACTTTCGATGGCGCCACCGACGTGCTGCCCGGTGCGGCGGGTGATCCGGCGGCTGGAATCTTCCTGTTCGACCGGACGTCCGGCGCCGTCTCCACCGTCGCCCTCGCCTCTCCCACCTTCGGCTCCCCGCTCTTCCTCAGCGCCGCCGGCCACGCCGTCGCGTTCGAGAGCGCCACGCCGAACCTCGTCTCCCGCGATTTCAACGGCATCCGCAACGATGTCTTCCTGTCGATCCTGACCCTTAGGAGTCCTGCATGCAGTACATCTCTCGTGATTCAACGTTCGACGGACGCTCCTCCTTTGGGGTCTCCTCGCGCTGCTGACCGGCGGGGCCGCCGCCCGGGCCGCGGGCTCGATCGCGGGCTCCATCGAGCTGGCTTCGCGCGTCGACCCGGCCGCCCTCGCGAGCACCGGGTCCGGCAACGGACAGACGCCGTTCTTCCCCGTTCCCTCGCTCAGCCAGGATGGCGTTTCGTCGCCTTTCTCGTCCGGGACCTCGATCCTGGCGAGCCGCTCGGCGAGCTCGCCGGGGAAGCTGGCGCCCCTTCCCCTGCCGGAAGGCCTGAGCGCCGATGGCCGCTTTCTCCTCTTCGCCAGCGACTCGATTTACCTGTTCGACCGCAAGTCGGGAAAGACGATCCTGATCGACCGGTTCCAGGGCTCGCGGGTGACCGCCGGGGGATTCGCTTCCACGCCGCTGATCAGCGCCAACGGCCAGACGGTCGTCTTCACCAGCGGCGTCGACCTGCTGCCGGGGGACTACAACAACCAGTCGGACGCCTACGCCTTCACCCTCGGCGGCGCTGCGCCGGGCGGTCCGGTGACCCTTCCCCCCTGCGCTCTGTTCAACGGCGTGCTGCGTTCGAGCGTTCGGAAACCGCTCACCGCCGCCGGTGCCTGCGGCGTGCCGGCCACGGCGAAACAGGTGCAGATCAGGCTCGCCGTCGCCAAGGCGACCGGGCAGGGGAACGTGCAGCTCTTCCCGGGCGCCACCCCATCCCCCAACGCCGGCATCCTCCGCTTCACCCGCGGCGCCACCCGCAACGCCAGCTTCACCCTGACGCTGGGGAACGGCGGCTTCTCCCTCCTCCCGTTCGTGGCCGGCAACGGCACGGTGCGGGTGAGCGTGGAAGTCGAGGGGTATTTGCCTTAGCGGGAGGGGGAGTGCCAAGACCGACGAACACGGACTAACACGGACGAACACGGACAGAAAAAACACCCCCCAACCACGCGCGGCCTTTTTCTTCCGTTTTCTTCTGTCCTTGTTCGTCCGTGTAAGTCCGTGTTCGTCAGTCTTGGCACTCCCCACCCGCTATACACCCCGCCCCCAGGCTCGCGTCTTGCAATACCTTCTCTCTAGCGTAAACCTGGTGGCGGCCCCACGCCCGGACCTTCGGGCAGGGGGTACCGCTCACCGTCAACCATGGAAGGGGTTTAAAAATGCGAACCCGAGCCTACGTCCTGGCCGCCCTGCTCGCCACCGCCATCGCCGTGCCGGCGACCGCGAGTCCCCAGCTGCCCACGCCGCCCACTCCGCCGGGCCTGCCGGCTCCGCCGCCGCTGCCTGGACTGTCGGTCCACCATGACCGCTCGGTGGCCGTCGTCCATCACCGGCGCCATCACCGCCGTCATCGCCGCCACCACCACGTCGTCCATCCGCCGCAGTAGATCTCCGCGGTCTTCCGGCCTCCGCTCCTCCCGGGGCGGAGGTCGGTTTGGCAGGACTCAGGCGAGCACCAGCCCGGTCACGAAAAGCGCCGACGCGCATCCGATCGAAGGATCAAGGGTTGAAGCTCGCCATGGCGGAGATCGGACCTCTCTCGGCGACGTAGAACTCAACGGGACAGCCCGGAGCGGGAAGGCCCTTCAGGCGCTGTGAGAGCCCATACAGCGCGTGGGGAACAGGGCGTTCGCCCCACGGTAGCGGGTCGCGCGTCAACTCGTAGAAATATGCGAAGTCACGATCCACGTCGCTCGTGCACTCGTCATCCCGCGACGCATATGGGCTGCTGTCGTAGGTAAGCCAAACCTTGTATCCGTCCCGACCAGGCCTCAACTTCAAGGAATGCACGACTGTGCTCTCAAAACTCTTCAGATTGAGCCTTACCTCACGACCCTTCGGAATCGTGAGCGCGAAGACCGCCGCCTGCGCCAGGGCTTGGCCGGGTTCTGCGTTTGGCGGTTGATTCAGCTTCCAAAAACCCAAAGGATAAATCTTGCCCACCTTATCGGAGGGAGGCCCTTCTCCCTCGTGGTTCATGCTGAGCCGGCAAGCCGTTACGGACTCGAAAGGGAACTTCATCCGGGCGAGGAGACTGTTCGGTGGTACCAGACCAAGAAAGCTCGTGTTGAGTAACCCGCTCAGCGGGGGCCGCGCCAGATTCGCGATGTAGGAGAAGTCACCTGCTTCCTTGGGGCTCAAGGGCAGCGGATGCGCCGGTGCTCTGGGCAGCACAGCCATGGGACGCCTCGCATTAGAGATAATTGAAATCTCCTGTCGCGAGGGTTCACAGATACATTGACCTCCCTTCTGTGTACATCCAGCCGACAAACACTCGCCAGCCGAGGTGAGAAACACCAAGCTCGGCGAATAAGGTGAAAAGCACTTTCTCGGAATCCCTGCATTATCCTTACGCGCGTCCACCAGGAGCGCCATCATATCGCTCCCATTTTGGCCGGCGCCCGGGGGTACCAGGGCAATCATGCCCTGAAGAAAAATCTGAAGAGGGGTACCCTCTCGTTGGGCTCGGGAGGCATCGACCGCCAACGATCGATCCTGCGCACTCCACAATGCCAGCACCAACAAAATCCCGATCGCCACAGCAATCACAAGACCCACCGCGGCAACCTGAGCTTTCCCCCACCTTCGCCTCTTTTTGACCCCTCCTTTCATTTTCTCAAACGTTCTTCCCTTCTCAGGCCTTGGCGGCGGGCTTGCTTTTCGAGGTGTCTGCGCCGACTCGCGCGCGGGAGTCCCCAGCAATTCCGCTACCGCAGCGATCAGCTCCGCCAGCTCCGGCCGGCTCTTTCCCGGCATCCAGCCGATCAACGAGAGCGCTTGCAGGCGGCGGAACTCGAAGGGAGGCCGAACGTCCTCGATCAGGATCGGAATCAGGATTCTCCGCTCCGCACCGGCCGCGGCTTCGTTCTGAACCCAATCGGACTCGATGGACAAAGCGGACCAAAGCACGACGACGCATCGCGCGGCCGTCAATTCTCTCTCGATCACCTGGGCATAGGTGCGGCCCGGAGGGATCCGACGGTCCCACCAGACGGTCCAACCCTGCGAGCCGAGAAGAGAGGCCAGTGCTTGTGCACGCAGCTGGTCTTCCCGCGCATAGCTGATGAAGATGTCAGCCAAGAGCCCTCCTGATCAAGAGATCCAAGAGTATCTCAAAGTCCCATGTGCGCCCAGCTAATTATAGGCTTTGCGCAATAACCTGCTGCGCGGCCGCTCCAGCAAGCCGTTCTCCTGGAAGACCGTGCGCGCGGCCTGGATCGCGCAGCTGCGGAAGATCTCCGACGCCGGCGCCCACGGCGCGCTCGGCCGTCCGGTCGACCTCGTCTGGGCGGCGCAGGAGGTCTGCACCCAGTCGCTGCTGCCGGTGGTCGTCGAGGGCCTGAGCGCCGCCGACCAGACCCTCGTACTGCGCGACCAGGACTACAAGCTGAGGCGCCTGCTCAAGATCGAGCTGGTGTGCGAAACCTTTTGGGAGAGCGTGCGCTCGATCAGCATCCAGGTCGGCGCCGGCTCCGCCGTCCGCCGCGAGCTCCGCGGCCGCGCCAGCTCGACCTCACCGATCCGATCGTCGACCTGCTCCCCGACCTCGGCCTCGACCGCGCCGTCGACGCCGTCACCACGGTGCTCACCGCCATCGCCGGCCCGCCGGGGGCCGCCGCGGCCTGCATGATCTACGAGCTCACCCGCCGGCCGGACTGGACCGAGCGGCTCGCCGCCGAGCTCGCCGCGATCCTGCCGGACCAGCTCTACCAGGCGCCCATCCGCTTCGCCCCGGCGACCTACCGCTTCGTCCGCGAGACGCTGCGCATGTGGACCCCGCCGCTGCTGATGACCCGCCCGGTGCGCAGCCACATCGACCTCGAGAAGGCGAGCCTCGACGAAGGGCAGCGCTATCTGCTCAGCGCCTACCTCATCCACCACGACCCCAGCCACTGGAAAGAGCCCGACACCTTCGATCCCGACCGCTGGCTCGACGGCGCCGCGCACGGCCCCTGCTCCCACGCCGCCTACGCGCCCTTCGGCTGGGCCCCCCGCTTCTGCATCGGCGCCAGCTTCGGCACCGTGCAGCTCATCCTGCTCTGCCACCTCCTCTGCACCCGCTACCGCATCCAGCTCGCGACGCCGGCAGAGGTCCGGATGGCCCTCACCGCCGTGGCCATGCCGATGGGCTTCAACGGCACGATTACCCGGCGCTGACTACCCGGCAACGACCACCCGGCGATGACCGGCCGGTAGTCGCCGCCGCAGCGCCTGCGCATGGGCGCGCTTTCGCCTCCGCTTTGCACCGGTAGTTGTGGAGCCGTAAAAATAACCAGGAGGTTGCCTATGCGAGTACGTTCGTTAGGGATCGTGTTGCTGCTTTCCAGCATCGCCACGTCCGCGTTCGCGGCGGACCGCGCCATCCAGAACGGGATCGACGTCTGGACCACGAAGGG
>DATBAW010000372.1:0-7606 GCA_036271335.1 Thermoanaerobaculia bacterium | reverse complement strand
CGAAGTGCAGCGTTACATGGGCGGCGTGGGCTGGGACTGTGGGCGGTCCTGGCGGCATCTCGCCTTTCTCATGGGACATTGGCACCTGAGCGGCGCGGGGACCTGGGCGGTGGAGGACAAGGCCACGGGCGAGCTCGCGGGCAAGATCGGCTTTTCGTGTCCGGACGGCTGGCCCGGCTTCGAGCTGGCGTGGATGCTGGCCCGCCGCTACTGGGGGCGTGGATATGCCACGGAGGGTGGCCGGGCCGCTCTTGACTTCGCGTTCAAGGAGTTGGGCCAGGAGCACGTCATCAGCCTCATTCGTCCGATCAACAGCGCTTCCATCCGGGTGGCCGAACGGTTGGGCGAACGCCTGGAAGGAACCGCTCGGGTCGCCGACGTGGAGTACCTCGTTTACGGCATCGACCGGCCCAGCCATGCCGTACGCGCCGCGTAGCCGCTTCGCGGGCCATAGTGGCAGGATGAAATCGATTCGCTCCTTCGCACATCTCCTTTAGCGCTGCTTGCGGCGATGGGATAGGCTCCCCTCTCCCGCTGAATTCAATTTCGAGGAGGCTTGTGTGGGACGAATCTCGCTATTGTTGTGCCGGAGCGCGGCTCTGGCTCTGTTGTTGACCCCGGGCGCGGCCGGCGCCTTCGCCTCCTCGATCGAGCTGATCTCGAAGGCCGATCCGGCGCCGGACGGCTTCGGCGGCAGCTCCGTTTTGGACATGAGCGCCGATGGGCGTTACGTTCTCTTTCAGAGCGATGCTCCCAACCTGGTCCCGGGGCAGGTCGACGGCAATAATCTCCCCGACCTCTTTCTCCGCGACCGCACGGCAGGCACCACCACTCTGATCACTCACCAGGCCGGCAAGCCCAGCGTCGCCGGTCACCCGGGTCCGCGGTCCTTCTCCTTCTTCGTCTCCTCGCTGAACGGCGGCATCAGCGCGGACGGCCGGTATGTCGTCTTCACCAGCGTCTTGAAAGATCTGCTTCCAGGCCCCGCGACCGACGGCTCCCCCAACGTTTTTCTCTATGACCGGGTCAACAGCACCACCACGCTGATCTCCCATGCCGCCGGCGACCCCACGGCCGTCGCCGATGGGTCCGCCGGCGGTGTCCTGATCAGCGCCGACGGCGATGACATCCTCTTCTCCCAATCGGGAGGCAATCTCGTCGCCGGCCAGACCCCATCCGCCGCGGGCACGCACGTCAACGCGTTCCTCTATCACCGCCCCTCGGGCTCTCTCACTCTGATCAGTCACCCGAGCGGCGCTCCCACCATGGGTGCCAACGGTGATTCCCTGGGGGCGGCGATCAGCGCCGATGGCGGCTATCTCGTCTTCGCGAGCGGCGCCACGGACCTGATCCCCGGTCTCGCCGGTTCGCCAGCGTCGTCTGTCTATCTCTACCAGCGCGCCACCGGTGCGGTCACCCTGGTCAGCCACGCCGCCGGCTCCTCGCTGGTGCCCGGCGACGGCGACTCCTATCTGCCGCAGATCAGCGCCGACGGCCGCTGGCTCGCCTTCCTCAGTCGGGCGACCAACCTGATCGCCGGTCAGGTCCCGAGCCCCGTGGCCTCCCCGACCGACGCCTTCCTCTATGACCGGATCTCGGGCTCCCTGCGGCTGGTGAGCCACACCACCGCCTCCCCGCAGACGCCGGGGAACGTAGGCTCTTTCACCCTCAGCGCGGACGGCCGCTATGTGGCCTTCGACAGCCCGGCTCCCGATCTGGTCCCCGGTCAGGTCAACGGCGCCGCCGGCAGCAACGTGTTCGTCTACGACCGGATCGCCAACGCGACCTCCCTGGTGAGCCACGGCCAGGGCTCCGCCACCACCGCTTCGTCGCCTCCCGGCTCCATGGATCCGAGGCTGAGCGCGGACGGCCGCTACATCGCCTATACGAGCAGCGGCGCCGATCTGGTCCCTCACCAGACCGACACGCAGAACGGCTCCGACGTCTTCGTCTACGACCAGGTGGCGCGGACCACGGTCCTTGCCAGCCATAACCGCGCCTCGCTCACTACCACCGCCCACGGCTACTCGCAGTCCGCGCGGATCAGCGGCGACGGCCGCGTCGTCGCCTTCAGCAGCAATGCCACCGACCTGGCGGGAGGGCAGCTCGATTTCAACGGCTTCCAGGACCTCTTCCTGTTCGAGCGCGGATCGGCGGAGGTCACGGCGCTCTCCGAGGCGGCCCCGGACGTGCCCGCCGTCACTCCAAACGACCCCAGTTGGGCGGAGGCCGTTTCGGCGGACGGCCGCTATGTGGTGTTCAGCAGCTGGGGGCTCGGGCTGATCCCAGGCGAGATCAAAACGTCGGGGACCACGGGCGTTTATCTGCGCGACCGCGCGACGCGCAAGACCACCTTGCTCAGCCGGTCGGCGGCCTCGCCGCCGACGGCAACGAACGGCTTTGGTCCGGCGCTCAGCGCCGACGGCAACTTCGCCGCCTTCACGGTCACCGACGAAGACTCGAACGGCCAGCTCTCAAGCCGCCTCCTCCTCTACGACCGGGCGGCGGACGCGCTGATCCTCGCCGACCACCTTCCGGGCTCACCCGGCCAGCCCGGCGGCGGCCAGCCCGTGGGCCGGCCGGCCTTCAGCGCCGACGGCCGGTACCTCGCCTATACATGCTTCGATTGCCCTCTGGTCCCCGGCCAGCAGGACGGAGGACCCTCCTCGCGCCAGACCGGCAACGTCTTCCTCTATGACCGCGTCACGGGCACCAACACGCTGGTGAGCCACGCGAGCGGCCTTCCCGCGACGACCGGCGACGGCGATTCCGAGGAGCCGCGGATCAGCGCCGACGGCCGTTTCGTCGCCTTCCTCAGCGCGGCCACGGATCTCGCCGCCGGCCAGACCGGCGCCACCGACTCGAACGTCTTCGTCTTCGACCGCACCACCGGCACGGTCACCCTGGTGAGCCACACCGCGGGCTCGTCCACCGCGGCTTCCGGCCAGTCCTATGACGACCCCACGATCAGCGCCGACGGCCGCTGGATCGCCTACCGGAGCTTTGCGACCGATCTCGTGCCGGGCCAGATCGACACCAACGGCGTCTCCGACATTTTTCTCTACGACAGGGTCACCGGCGGCACGGCCCTGGTCAGCCACGCGAGCTCGTCGCCGGTGACCGCCGGCAGCACCACCCAGAACGACAACCAGAGCGAGGTCTTCGTCGCGCTCAGCGCCGACGGCCGGTGGGTCGTCTTCACCAGCACGGCCACCGATCTGGTGCCCGGCGTCAACTCGGACCAGACCCTCAGCGTCTACCTCTATGACAGAACCTCCGGCAAGGTCACCCTGGTCAGCTTCTTCAGCTCCTCCATCGCCGGCGCCGTCGGCGCCTGGCAGCCCGGCATCAGCGCGGACGGCAGCCGGATCACGTTCCTGAGCGATTTGCTCGGCCTTCCTCCCGGACCGATCGCGCCGACAGCGATCCTCCCACTCAACCTCCTCGTCCAGGACCGGATCACCGGCTCGCGCACCCTCGTCGGCGCCATGAAAGTGAACTCTCAAGTAGACGTCATTCTCTCTCTGGTGCCCCAACTCTCCGCCGACGGCCACGTCATCGCCTTCACCAGCGATGCGCCTCTGGTCGCCGGGGATTTCAACCGGAACTTCGACGCCTTCGTCTACGACGCCACCGCGCAGACCGGTCCGGTGACCGTTCCTCCCTGCGTCCTGTTCAACGGCGCGCTGCGCTCGAACGTCCGCAAGCCGTTGACCGCCGCCGGCGCGTGCGGCGTGCCGGCGACGGCGAAGCAGGTGGCGATCCGGCTCACCGTCTCGAAGGGGACGGGGCAGGGCAACGTGCAGCTCTTCGCGGGGAGCGCCACGACGTCCGCCGCCGGCATCCTCCGCTTCGGCCGCGGCGCCACCCGAAGCGCCTCCTTCAACGTAGCGCTGGGAAACGGCGCTTTCTCTCTTCTCCCCTTCGTGGCCGGCAAAGGCACGGTCCGCGTCAGCGTGGAGATCGACGGATATCAGCCATGAGACGGATAGCTGCCATGAAGACAAGCGCTCCGATCGTTCTGCTCCTCGCCGTCCTGACCGCCCCGGCCGGCTTCGCCGCCGGCTCGCCACTGACCCTGGTGTCCCAGGCCGATCCAAGCCAGGTCTCGGACACCGCATCCGGCGGTGACCTCCAGCAGGCTTCCCTCGTCCCCTCCACCGCCTCGATCAGCGCGGACGGACGCTATGCCGTGTTCCTCAGCGCCGCCAGCAACCTGATTCCCGGCCAGAGGGACGTCAACGCGTCGCCCATCTCGGACGGGCAGGACGTCTTCCTCGCCGACCTGACCGTCGGCACGGTGACGCTCGTCAGCCACTCCATGGGCTTGCCCACTACCAGCGGCAACAGGGGCTCGAGCAAGGCGGTGATCAGCGCCGACGGCCGCTGGGTGGTGTTCAGTAGCGCTGCCACCGATCTCGCCCCCGGCCAGCCAACGGGACCTGTTGCCCCTGGCGACCAGGGCGTGCTGCTCTACGATCGGGTCACCGGCACGACCACCTTCGTGGCGGCCACGAGCTCGTCCAGCATCTATTCCCTGGGGATCAGCGCGGACGGCCACTACATCACCTTCGACGGCAACGCCGACCTGGTCACCGGCGCCCACGAGGGCGACCACAACGTCTTTCTCTACGACCGAGTGTCCCGCACAACCGGCCTGGTCAGCCACGTGCCGGGCTCGCCGGTGAACGGCCCCTCGGGCGCTTTCTCCTTTGAGCCTCGGATCAGCGCCGACGGCCGTTTCATCCTCTTTTTCACCACCGACCTCAACCCTCCTCCCGGCCAGATCCCGATCACGAGCGCCGTTCTCTACGACCGCGTCACCGACAGCTCGAAGCCGGTCGGTCCGGCCAGCAACGCCGACCTCAGCGCCGACGGCAACTACGTCGCCTTCACCACGGATGGGGGCCTGCAGCTCTATTCCCGCGAGACCGGCACGGCCACCCTGGTGAGCACAAACGCTCTGGGAAGGGAGAACGGCGGTGGTCCCAATCTCTTTGCGCTCAACGCCGACGGCCGCTTCCTGGTCTACGTCCTCGACGACGGGAGCGGGTTGGCGGTCTACGATCGAACGTCCCGGTCGACCACACCGGTGAGCCGTCCGGCGGGAGCGCCCCAGTTCGACTTCTCGATCGGCACGCCCATGTTCAGTGCCGACGGCCGCTATGTCGTCTTCGACAGCGCCGATCCGGCGTGGGTGGCAGGACAGGTCGATACCAACACCGTGATCGGCGGTGGCTCGGATGTCTTCCTGCTCGACCGCGGCGCGGGCAAGATCGCGCTGGTGAGCCATACCTCGACCTCCCGCACCACGACCGGCAACGGCTCCTCCTTCGCTCCCTCGATCAGCGCCAACGGCGCCCGCCTCCTCTATTTCAGCGAGGCGACCGACCTCGAGCAGGGACTCCACGACCTCAACGGGCGGCCGGATCTCTTCGCCTACGACACCGCCCCGGCGAGCAACCAAGCCGTCACCCGGAGAGCCCCGGCCCTGCCCTCCACCTCGGCCCCCATCAACAACCGGGCCACCGCCATGAGCGCCGACGGCCGGTTCGTCGTCTGCGAGACCATCTCCTACGGGGCTTTCACCCTCAACAACCAGACCGACATCTTCCTTTACGACAGACTGGCGAAGACCCGGCTCCTCGTCGATCACATTCGCGGCTCGGCGGTGACGCCGGCCCGGGGACTCTCCAAAGAACCGGTCCTCAGCGCCGATGGAAGGTACGTCGCCTTCCTCAGCGACGCTCGCAACCTGGTCCCAGGAACCAACCCGAACGGCGCTCCCAGCCTTTATCTCTTCGACCGTATCAGCGGCACCGTCACGTTCGTCGCAAGGGTCTACAACTACGAGGACGGACTCTCCCATCCGAAGCCTCGCCTCAGCGCGGACGGCCGCTGGCTGGGGTTCGTCAGCAACGCGCCCGACGTCGTTCCCGGTCAGCAGGGAAGCGAGGTCGGCAACAGCGTCTTCCTCTACGATCGGATCACCGCCACGACACTGCTGGTGAGCCATACGGTCGCCGGCCTCACGGTCGCGGGGGACGGGGAGAGTGCCGTCCTCAGCGCGGATGGCCGCTACCTGGCGTTCCTCAGCGGCTCGCCAGACCTCATTCCCGGAGAGATCCCCACGGACCCCCTCACCAGTGGATACCTGGCCGCCTTCCTCTACGATCGGGTGACCGGCGCCACGACCCTGATCAGCCACTTGCGGGACTCGCCCCTCGCTGCCGCCGCCGTCTACAGCGACCCCGCCATGAGCGCCGACGGCCGCTACATCACCCTTCTGATCGACGCTGGGGACCTTGATCCTAGCTCCCCGTCCAGCGATGGCCCGGCTCTCTACATCTACGATCGCGTCGCAGGGACCTACCAGCAGGTCAGCTCCTCGGCGAGTTTTTCCTACGGTCAAGCGGCCGAGATCAGTGCCGATGGCAGGGTCGTCGTCTTTCCCAGCGACCATGGCGTGTTCCCCAATACCCAACTCGGCCTCCTTCTCTACGATCGGGTGACGAGAAGCCTCTCTCTCGCCGCCGCCGACATCTACATCGGTGCCGGCAACGACACCTTCGCTCTCAGCGGCGACGGCCGCTACGTCGCCTTCGCCAGCGACACCCCCGGCCCGGTCCCCGGCTTGACCCGGGCGGCGATATGGGGCGGCACCGACGTCTATCTCCTCGACCGCACCACCGGCTCGACGATCCTGATCAATCAGTTCCTGGGCTCGTCCGTGACCACGGCGGGATTCGCCGACACTCCGCTGCTCAGCGCCAACGGCCAGACCGTCGTCTTCACCAGCAGCGTCGACCTGGTGCCGGGGGACTACAACAACCAGCTCGACGCCTACGCCTTCACTCTCGGCGGGAGCACGCCGGGCGGACCGGTGGCGGTGCCCCCTTGCGTCCTGTTCAACGGCGCGTTGCGCTCGAACGTCCGCAAACCGTTGATCGTCGCCGGCGCGTGCGGCGTGCCGGCGGCGGCGAAGCAGGTGGCGATCAAGCTCACCGTCTCGCAGGGGACGGGGCAGGGGAACGTGCAGCTCTTCGCGGGGAGCGCCACGACGTCCGCCGCCGGCATCCTCCGCTTCGGCCGCGGCGCCTCCCGCGGCGCTCCCTTCAACGTAGCGCTGGGCAACGGCGTCTTCTCTCTCGTTCCCTTCGTGGCCGGCAAAGGCACGGTTCGCGTCAGCGTGGAGATCGACGGGTACACGCCATAGAGCGCACTTGGGCTACTCTTCCCGGATGACGAAAGGAGACGCATTTTGAACCACGCAAAGAACTTCCTCCGCAGCCGCCTGAGTCGACTTCTGGCCCTGATCGCCTTCTTCGGAATGGCCCTCGCCGGGCTCCGGCAGCCCGCCGCCTTCGCGGTCTGCCCGGATGCCGCCTATGTGGCCTACTACAGCGACGCCACCTACACCACGGTGGTGGGAACCTGCACCCACGCTTGCTGCCACGTGTGGACTTGCACCGGGACGCTGACCCAGTACTCCAAGGTGCTCAACGAAGTCTCGTGCGACTTTAATTAGATAGAGTCGCTTGGTGGAGCTGGCGGCAGGGTCGCCTCGGAGCCTGCGGCGGGATGATCCCGCTCTCCCAGGCTCCCA
>DATBAW010000371.1:0-5786 GCA_036271335.1 Thermoanaerobaculia bacterium | reverse complement strand
GCTTGCAGGGCGCCCAGAATCGTCTGGGCCGCCTTATTTCCGCACCACCGATCTCCCGGCCTCTCCAGATAATCCAGAATAATCTCGAATGCAACGTAGTGCCGCCGCGGGAAAAGGCATTTTCCGGACAGGAACTAGTTAGAGCCGGCGGGACGCCGGCGGTCCCAGGAGGGTGGTACTGTCTGGGTCTAGATTGCGTGGCCGGTCAACTTCTCCACCACCCGATCCCACGTCACCTCCCGCACCCTCCCCTGCCCCGCCAGGCCCATCGCTCGGGCCCTTTCGCGGTCTTTATAAAGCAAATCGATCCGCGATCCGATCTCCTTCGGCGATTCGGACGAGGCGACGAATCCGTTCACCCCATCCTCCACGAATTCGAGCACGCCTCCCGCGTCCGTGGTGCTGATCATCGGCTTCGCGGCCTTGAAGGCTTCGACGGTGACATACCCATAGTCCTCGTCGTACGGGGCGTAGTAGACGCCGAGGCAGTTGGCGTAGTGCTCGATCACGTCCTTGTCGTCCACCCAGCCGAGCAGCTCGACTCTGCCGCGCAGCCCCAAGCGATCGATCAGGTTTTCCAGGTTCTCCCGCTCCGGGCCGGTGCCGGCGATACGGCAGCGGACGGGCGTCTCGGTGTGCTTCATGGCGCGGATCAGCAGGTCGAAGCGCTTCAGCGGATCGAGACGGCCGATCGAAAAAATGTACTCCCCGAAATCTCCGGAATGGTAGAGCCGGTCGAGCTTCGGCGGCGGATAGAGCACCTCGCCCTCGACGCCGTTGAAGCGGCGCAGACGGTCCGCGACGTTGCCCGAGATGGTGTAGACGGCCCGCGCCTCGCTGAGCGTGCGGCGGTCCATGGCGCGGATCATCTCCAGCGCGCGGGCGTCGCGCGGCTGCGTCTCCGAAAAATCGCTGTAGGGCGTGCCCAGCAGATCGTAGGCCTGGCGGAGCTGATGGATCAGCCAGACGACTTTGTTGGGGTGCTTGATCAGATAGGAAGGGAAGCGCGTCGCGATCACCAGATCGATCCGCTTGCCCGCCGCCTCGGTGAGGTTGACCAGGCGCCAGGCGAGGCTCCCTTTCATCAGCTCGGTCCGCGTCGGCCAGTGGAACGGCAGGGCGACGACGTCCACCTCGAAGCCGCGCGCCTTCAGCTCGTCGCGGAGGGAATCGACCAGCATCTCGGCGCCGCCGTAGGCGAACGGGATCTTGGTGGCGCAGATGACGACGCGCGGCTTCACCCGGAGTGGTCCCCGTCCAGCCGGCGCTCCAGCGCCTCGACGCGGGCGCCGAGCTGGCGCACCTCGCGCGCCGTCCGCTCCTGCGACTCGACCAGATCCTCGATCAGCCGCGCCGCCGCCTGATTGAAACCGTTCTGCTGCTCGAGGATCGGCCGCAGGAGCCACTTCAGGAAGAGTTTATAGACCATCCTCCGCGCCAGCACGATCAGCTTCCCGAGCCCCGGCCGATGCGAGAAGGCGACCGGCTCCTGCACGTACTCACGCTGCTTCAGGGCGAGCAGGCCGTTGACCGTTCCTTCCCCTCCGGCACCCAGCGTGGCCGACTCCGCAACGCGCTGCCGCACGCCGGACCGGACCTTCTGCAGGACCTCGGCGACGCGGAGGTCGTCGGGGGAGGCGGGGGTGGAGTCGGGCATGGAGGCTGATCATACGGCAAGGTGCGAGAGCCCGGCATCAAGGGACCAGCTTGACACTCCGCGCATTCATAGGCACCTTGTTCTGCACAGAGAGGGCTCATGAATGGCAAGACTGAATGTGGTCTTCGAAGACGCTCTTCTCGACGAAATGCGCGATCTCGTACCCTCCAGGAAACGCAACGCCTTCATCGGAGACGCTGTGCGCGCGAGACTTGCGCAGTTGAAGCAGGTTCAGGCGGCCGAGGCTGCTGCTGGCGCCTGGAGCAGCGAGGGTCGTGGAGATCCGTCGCAGGAGATCGAGGAGGGCCGTCGCGCTGGATCTGCGCGGTTCTCAGCGGACCCTGATGGAAGAAGCTGAGGTAGAGGTTCAGACTCGCCTACGGCCCCTTCCCCGTAAAGTCGAGGAACACCCCGAGATTCCGCGGATCGTGGCTCCGCCAGTCGACGCGGGAGGGGACGAGGCCGGCGGAGGTGTCCAGGGTGAAGCGGTAGAAGCGCTCGCCGGGCGAGGCCGGGAAGAAGCCGAGGCTTCGGGCGACGGGCTTGACGGCGAGGTCGACCGGCGTGCCGTTGCGCTTGGCCTCGGAATCGAAACGGACGACGAGACGGTCGGTGCCGCTGTCTAGGGTCAGGACATTGGCGGGCGAGAGGGCGTCGGCGTCGAAGGCGAGGCGCGACAGCGGCCGGGGGGCGACCACGATCACCTCGGATCGGCTGGCACCTCGCACCCAGACGCCGTGCGGATGGTGCTCGTCGGCGAAGAAGGTGCCGGTAGGGACGATCCAGACGGCGTCTTTCCAGGTCTGCGCGGAAAAGCCCGGGAGGTGGTCACCCACCAGCAAGGTCAGCTCCAGCGGTAGCCGCTGGAAGGCGGGAGACGCCGCGTGGAGCTGCTCTCCGGCATAGGGATTCGCGCGCGGCAGCGCGGCGGCCAGGGCGACGACGGTCCAGAGGCCGGCGGCGGCGAAGGGGAGCACGAGGCTGCGGCGGACGTCGAGCCGGCCGGGCAGGAAGAGGAAGGCCGGATAGGCCAGCGCGAGATAGCGGCTGCCGAGGAAGCCCGGATCGCCGTTGAAGTCGTGCGGATGGAGGATCAGCACGGCGACGACGTACGTGGCGAGGGCGGCCAGGACGAGGTGCCGCGCGCGCTCCTTCCGGCCGAAAAGGTAGAGGCCGAGGGCGAAGAGGGCGAAGGGAAAATAGGGGAGCAGGCCGGTGTAGCGGCCGGCGACGGCATACCCGAGATTGCGCGGCAGCAGGCGCAGACCCGCGCCGAGATCCACGCGGCCCGCGTCGGGACGGACGTCCTGCCAGAGATCGCGCTGGCTCTCGAGCGGGAACTCGGTCTCGAACGTGTGGCGCTGGGCGCCGTCGAAGGCGGTCCACTCGCCGGTGGCGCGGCGCTGGAGGAGCGAGAGGAAGCTGATGGCGATCAGGGCCGCCACGACCAGCACGGCGAGGCCGCGCCAGCGCCGCGCCACCGCGAGATCGATCAGGATCGGCAGGCCAAGCAGCGCCAGCAGGGGGTCCGCCGTCGCCAGCGCGCCCAGCAGCAGGCCCGCGCCGGCGAGGAGCGCGAGATGCCCGCGTCCCCAGCGGCCGATCGCGCGCAGGCGCTGCCAGGCGAGGAGGGGAAAGAAGACGCAGGCCATCAGGAAGACGGCGGGCTCCATCCGGAAGGCGAAGGCGAGGGCGGCCGAGGCGAGGAAGAAGCCGGCCAGGAAGAGCGGCGACGCGTCGAGCTCCTCCGCCAGCCATGCGAAGGCGGCGGCGGCCATGGCGAGGAAGAGAGCCATGTTGAAGAGCGCGATGCCCCGGATCCCGAGCAGGCCGTAGAAGAGGAACGCCGCCAGCGGATAGGCGAGCGGCCGGCCGTAGCGCAGCGTCTTGCCGCCGTCGTCGGTGAACAGCGTCAGGCCGGCCGGTCCGCCGTCCCAGATCCGCTCGGCGCGATCGAGGTCGGCCTGCCGGTAGGCGAGATCGTGATCGTGCCAGAGGCTCTGCGTCATCATCACCGCGGTCGCCTCGTCGCCCAACGGCAGCGGCGCGCGCACGCCGGCGAGGGTCCAGGCTGCCAGCAGGAGCAGTAGCGCCGGACAGAGAATGAAGAGGGCTCGGGGACGCATGATAGGGATCGGGACCGTTGGCGGCCGAGGCAAAGATACACTCTCGGTGGCATGAGGGAAAAACGGCTGTGGCGTCTGGCCCCGCAAGGGGCCGAGGCATGTAGCCTGGGGCGTCAGCCCCAGGAAAGGGCGACCCCATCGAACCCCAGAGCCCCGGAGGGGCGACGGCAGATCCTTGCTCCGAGGAAAATTGCCGTCGCCCCTCCGGGGCTCTGCGTTTTCGCGCGACTCCGCTACCTGGGGCTGACGCCCCAGGCTACATGCCTCGGCCCCTTGCGGGGCCGGATGCCGGGAGGCCGTCCCTGAAAATCCTCCGCGCCCTCCTCCGCTTCGGCTCGCCCCGCCGCCTCTGCCGCACTTTCCTCTGGCTACGCGGGATCGCCGGCGAGGTCCGTCGCCGGCGCGCCGAGCCGCGGCGGACGGTGGCGGTGGACGTCAACTCGTTCTACGAGCCGCTGACCGGCGTGGGGTGGTACCTCCATCAGATCCTCGCCCATCTGGCGGACCGCGACGACCTGCGGCTGCGGCTCTACGGTCAGAGCCTGGTCGAGTCCGACCCCGGCGCGCCCCGGCCGGTCGTCGCGTTTCCGTCCGGCCCCGCCATCGAGCGGGTGGTCTACACAGCGCCGGACGGCCTCGTGGTGCCCCCCTGGCGGGCGGACCAGATCCTCCGCCGCCTCGCGCCCCTGCTCGCGGCGGCGGACGGCAACGCGGTGCTGTTCGCGCCGAACTACCTCTTCCCTCCCCTCTTCCGCTTCGCCGCGGGGGAGCGGGTGGCGACGATTCACGATCTCGGCATCTACAAGGTTCCCTGGGCCATGCGTCCGGATTCAGGGGATGCGCTGCGCGAGCGGCTGGAGCGGACGCTCTTCGCGGCGGACCTCCTGCTCACCCCCAGCGAGGCGGTGCGGCGGGAGCTGATCGCCGTGGGCGTCGCGCCTGGCCGCGTGCGAGCGATCCATCACGGCACCGGCGTGCTCTCCGAGGCCCCGTCCGCTCCCCTGCCGCCGGGGACTCCCCCGCGCTTCGCGCTCCACGTGGGCACGATCGAGCCGCGCAAGAACGTCTCGGTGCTGCTCGCGGCCTGGCGCCGGCTGCGGATCACCGGGGAGGTGCCGCCGCTGGTGCTCTGCGGCGGCTGGGGGTGGAAGTCCGAGGAGATCCGCGGCGAGATCGCCGCCGCCGCGCGCGAAGGGTGGCTGATCCATCCCGGCTACGTGTCGGCCGGCGAGCTGGCGGCCCTCTACGCGGCGGCCGAGCTGGTGGCGCTCCCTTCCTTTTACGAGGGGTTCGGCCTGCCGGCGATCGAGGCGCTGGCGGCCGGGGCGCCGCTGGTGGCGAGCGATCTGCCGGTGCTCCGCGAGGTTGCCGGCGACGCCGCCCTCTACGCGCCGCCCGACCGCCCCGATCTCTGGGCCGAGCGGATCGCCTCGCTCCTGGCCGACCGCGCCCTGCGCGACGATCTCCGCGAAAGAGGCCGCGCCCGCGCCCGCCTCTTCGACTGGCGCCGCTCCGCCGAGGAGACCGCGCAGGCGTTCGGCGCCGGCCAGGCTCAGGGGAACCTCTCAAGGACCTAAAGGACTGCAAGGACTGCAAGGACAGGGAAAGCAAGCCGATCTCGGCTCTTCTTCGTGTCCTTGATGTCCTTGCAGTCCTTGCAGTCCTTTAGGTCCCTTCTTCTGGCTTCCAGCTGGCTCCGCTTGACCAGGGCGACGATTGCCCCCTCGCAGGTAGCCTTCGCCCTCACTCGGGCAGCCATCGCCTTGACAAGGGCAGCGGTTGCCCGAACGAAGAGAGGGTCTCCCCTGGTGAGGGCGATGCTCGCCTTGATCAGGGCGATCATCGCCTTCATGAAGGTAGCGTTTGCCCTCATGAAGGCTGCTATCGCCCGGGTGAGGGCAATCACCCCCTGAATGGAGGGAAGCGTTCCCCTTACGGGGGCGAACGCTGCCTTGGCGAAGCGGAAGGCGCGCCCAGCGGGCGTCTCCAGCGCGACCGCCGTC
>DATBAW010000370.1:0-9977 GCA_036271335.1 Thermoanaerobaculia bacterium | reverse complement strand
AAAGGCGGGATCACGATCGAGCCGCGCCCCTTCGTGGTGATGACCGACTCCGCCATGGTGGACGTCGGAACCGTGGAGGACGGGAAGACGCCGAAGCGCGGCCGGCAGGCTCGCTGAGCCTCCTACTGCTCGTAATTCTCGACCACGCCCGCGTCCCGCACCTTCGCCTTGTCGGGGTCCTTGTCGAACTCCCGGCGGGCCCGGCGCTGGCGCAGGAGGTCCCAGCACTGGTCGAGCTCGACCTGGAGGGCCTGATAGCGCTTGTGGTCCTCCGGCGAGCGGTTGGTGTGCTGGTCCAGCTGATGCTCCTCGTCGACGAGATGCTGAATGCGATGAAGAAGGGTCTGATCGTCCATGGCGGCCTCCGGATCTGTGGTGAGCGCTCCCCCGCGATGCGCCTGGGGAGCGCGGGGGCCAGTCTACCCCTCAAGGACCGGCCAAAGACATAAAGGACTGCAGGGACTGCAAGGACCGCCGGTTTCGTCCTTGCAGTCCTTGCAGTCCCTCAGGTCCTTGTTCGCACCCTGAAGCAAAGCACCGCGAACCCGAGCAGAGAAGCCAACGAACCCACTACCCCCGCCAGCAACGAGCCCGGAAAGTAGCGAAGCACGATCTTCCGACTCCCCGCGGGCACGCGCACTGCCAGGAGCGTGCCGTCCGCGATCGCGGTGTCGAGCGCGCCGTGATCGCCCGACGCGCGCCAGCCGCGCAGAGCCGACTGCGATACCACCAGCCAGGAATCCTGGCGGACGTCCACTTCGATCTCGATCCGGCTCGGCGCGGCCTTCACGCTCCGCACAGCGCCCTCGCCGTTCGGCTCCGGTTTGCCGGGACCGGGGATCTCCAGGCTGGCGAGGGCGTAGGGGTCCCGTTGCTGCCGGATGGCGTCGCGCGCCGCCACGGCCGAAACGGCCGGCACCACGGCCGCGGGGAAAAAGGCCCAGCGCGTGTCTCCCCCCAGCTCCCACAGCCGCGTCTGGCGGAACAGGCCGCGGTCGACCCACGGCGCCTTGAGCGCGAGGTCCGGCCCGGAGAGGAGATAGCGCACGCCGAGCAGCCGCAGGAAGGGGTCGTGGGCCGGCGTCGGCCGCCGGTATTGCTTCTTGTAGGTGCGCCGGTCGAGGCTCAGCAGATCGACCAGCCAGTCGACGTAGCGGGCCGGCTCGGTAGGATCGTGGGTACGGAGGTCGGCGATCTGGTACGGAGTGGAGCTGTTGGCGAAGAAGACGCCGCGCGTGCCGGTCACGCGATAGAGGCCGTTGTCCTGGCGCAGAAGGTCGAGGAGAGGGATCGCCGGATAGACGGTCGCCGCGCTCACCGTCGGCACATAGCCGCCGAAACCGGTGAGCAACGGCAGCAGGGTCACGCCGGCCGCCAGCCCCCCCGCGGCCAGCGGCCAGCGGCGGAGTCCGAGGCAGAGCAGGAGGCCGGCGGCGACCAGCAGGGCGATGCGCCAGTGGAAGCTCGCCTCGCCGAGCACCTCCGGACCGAGAGCGTCGAAGCTCCCATTCCTGTGCCAGACATGAAAGACGATCGACCGGCTGGCCACCGCCAGCGCGACCCCGGCCAGGGTGGCTCCCAGGAGGCCCACCCTGGCGCGGAGCCCCGGCGGATCGCTCGCGCACCAGAGCGTCAACGCCCGCGCCGCCAGGAGGGCCACGACGAAGCCTCCGACATAGGCCGTGTAGCGCAGGGAGATCGCCGACAGCCCGGGGAGCGCGAACAGCCGGCTGGGGAGGCCGAAGGCATCGAAGTTGAGGGCGAAGCTCGCCAGCATGAGGCCGGTCAGGAAGCGCTCGGTCGGGCCACGGACGCCGAAGGCCACGATCCCGCCGAACGCGAAGACCAGACAGAGCAGGCCGCCGCACCCCTCGGCCAGCCAGTGCAACGGCGCGGGGCCGTGCTCCTCGCTGCGCTGCGGCGTGCCGAAGATGCCCGGCGCGGCGGTATCCACGAGGCTGGCCCACCAGGGTCCGCCGTTGCCGAGCTCCGGATCGTGACCGCTCCCCTGCTGCCCCAGCTTCTCCGAGGAGAGCACGGTGTTCACCACCGGAAAGAGGAAGAAGGACGCGAGGCCGGTGCCCAGCCCCATCACCACCAGCGCCACGAGCGCGGCGCGGCGGCTCGACCGGAGCGCCAGGAGCGTCCGGACGAAGAGGGCGAGGCCGGCCATCAGCGCCGTCTCGGGATGGCCGGCGAGCAGGAGGCCGGCCACGGCGAAGAAGAGCAGCAGCCGCGCGCGAACATCCCCCGGCTCCTTCAGCGTGCGTTCGAGGCCGAGCCACGCGAACGGGAAGAGCGCCATCACCTCGGCATGCGGAAAAAGCTGCCAGACGGCGATCGAGCCGCCGAAGGCGTAAGCCAGCGCGGCGACCAGCGAGAAGACCGGCCGGCACCCCAGCTCGCGCGCCGCCAGAAAGGTGCCCAGCAGGGCAAGAAGGATCTTCAGAAAGGCCCGTAATCCTTGGGCGCGCGCGGCCTGAATCGGCAGCGAGAGAAGCGAGACGAGGCTGAACGGCGCCGCTTGGCCGTTGCCGAGCAGCGCCTCCCCCGCTCCCGAATACGGATTCAGCAGCGGCAGGTGGCCGGCGAGCATCTGCCGCCGCGCCTCGGTCTGCCAGGGCACGAGTTGGAGCGTGACGTCGTTGAGCGTGCCGACCTTCGGGGCATAGTCCTCGCCGGCGGCGGCCCAGGGGAGATGCGGCACGTTGGTGTCCAGCGGGCCGTAGACCCTGCCGGGGCGCAGCGACGAGGCGACCGGCAGCAGGGCGAGGGCGAGCAGCAGGAGCTGGAGCCGGCGGTCGAGCGAGGGAGGCGCCAGCCGGTCCGCGGCGACGAGGATCAGGACGCCGCAGACCAGCATCCAGAGGAGGAGCGCCATGCGGGTCTAGCCGGAAGTGATGGGATGTTGGCCCGGATCGTCGGCCAGCAGCCAGTGCCTCGTCTTCGACCAGCCGAGGAAGCGGCGCGCATCGACACCTTGCGCGGCAGGGCTCTCGATCGGGACTCCCTCGGCGGCGAGCCCCAGCCCTGTCAGCGCGGGACGAAAACGGTTCCTGAGCTCCCCGGGCTGCGCTTCCAGATGGCCCTCGGCCCACCGTAGAAACTCAGCGACCTCATCGGCGGGCAGCAAGGCCAGAAAGAACACCATCTGGCGCCACGCGTAGGCCGTCTTTTTCACCATGATCAGACGCGCGTGCCATTGATCGATCTTCATCTGCTGGCGGCGGCAGATCCAGGTGAAACACTGCCTGGCCATCTCGCCGAGCTGACCCCGCAGCGCATCGGCCAGGTCCAGGCCGGCGAACAGCGCGGCCAGGTTCTGAGTGGTCAGGATCTGCTGCTGCTCGAGGATCATCCCGTTCGTGGCAGGATCCCAGGTGCCGAGGGCGACGCCGGCACGGTCCGCGCAGAGGCGAACGAATGGATCGGGATCGGAGATTCTCCGGACTTCCGCGAAATCGATCGCGAAATAGGTGGCGTAGAGCGATCCCTCCAGGAGATCGGCCGCCCGCCTCGACGCCTCGACGAAATTCTTGGTGAAGCTGCCCATGAAAATATCGGCGGCCAGCTCGTCCACGATCGGAAGATCCAGCCCGGCCCCCTTCACCAGCGTCCGCAGCTCTTGAAGGAGCTTGTTCGGAAAGATCACGTAGGGGAACGATCGCAGCGTCAGCAGGGCCACCTCTTCGAGAGTCTGCCTCGCCACCTCGCGGCCGGACAGACTCTCGCTCCGGAACCGTTCGATCGCCGCGATCCACGGCAGCCCTTCGATCCGGATCTGCTTTTCGAGGTTCAGGAGGAGCAGCGAACGCCGGCGCCGGAACGCCCGATAGATCGCGGCATAGAGCGCGCGCAGGGACGGATCGCCGATCCCCGCGGCCCGGATTCCCGAGGTCATCTGCGGGAGCACGCGGGCGAGCGTCTCGCCGGACGTGATCAGACCGCGCTCGACCAGGACCTCCACGGTATCGCTCAGGCAGCGCTCGACCTTCCGTCGTATCGACGCCGGCACCGGGGTTCCCTCGGGAATGCCGGTGCTCGCGGCCTCCTCCGGCGAGACCGCCGCCTGCAAAGGGCCGACGTCTTCGACGCTCCCCTCCTGCGCATACGCGGCGAGGCGCGGAATTACGACCGCGGCGAGCGCGCCGTGGAGCGGCGCGCTCACCTCCGCCGCCTGATGACGGCGCGCCTCCACGTAGGCCGGCGAACCGGGAGCGCCGCGCTTCTCCAGATACCGGTCCAGGATCAGCCGGATTCGCCCCACCTCCCGGCCGGTGAGCTTTTCCGGTTCCCGAGCGCATCGACCGAGGAATTCACGAAGCTGCGAGGAATGACCGTTCGCCCGCGCCGGCTTGCCGCGGAGCGCGTGCTCCCGGCTCAATTCCGCGTGCTCGCCGAGCAGGGCCAGCGCCCGCGCCGGCCAGCCGTCCGGATAGCGCTGGCAGGGCCAGCCGTCCTCGACGGTTTCGAGGAACAGGGCGACGGCGCGGTCATGGAGCGGCGTCCAGACCTCGATGGCCTCTTTCTGCGCCAGGACGCGATCGTTCAGCCGGATCTTCCGGAGATCCGCGATCGTCTCGCCCACGTCCTGCACGTGCACGCGAGGGCCGTAGCGCCGGGGCCGCGCGAGTGGAATCGGATAGAAGCGCAACGCCAGGAAAAACGGCGAGATCTCCTCCAGAAGACCGCGGGCGTCCTCCGCGTATCCGTGCTCCACGAGCCAAGCGGCCACCAGCAAGGCGCCTTCCTCCGGCACGGCCACGTCATAGCAGCCGGTCCGGAGCCAGTCCTGGAGCCTCGCGAGCCCCGCGTCGGTGAGAAAACAGGCGTTCAGCGCCCGCCGCTCTTCGCCCGCCGGCACTCCCGCGAGCCCCGCAAGAAGCTCCTTTTCATGCTCCTGCAGCGGACCGCCGGCGAGCAGCGCACCGGTCGCGAATCCGCCGGTCACGACCTCGAGCGTCGCCCATCCGGGAGCGCTCCCGACCGGCGTTCTCGATCCATAGTCCACGGAACCGGCGAAAACGTTCCTGAGCACCGTCTCCCACCTGGATACTCTCTCCGCCGCGCGCGCACGGGCCGCGGGGTCCTCGTGCTCCTCGCGCGTCGTGAGGGCCTTGGCGATCTGGAAGGCAGCGTACCCAGGATTCACGCCCTTCAGAGCGCCCTGGACGGCGGAATCTCGTGGAGGTTGTGGACGGTCGGTCACGTTCGTCATCCGATCGAGTGGGTCCGGGAGCTGGGATCGAACCAGCGCCCCCTCGGGCTCAAGCCGAGTGTTCTGCCGCTGAACTATCCCGGAACGTATGGCCTGCGCTCGGAAGAATATCATCGGGCGAGCCCGAGCCCTCCGCTCTGGAAGCTCTCATGACGAGGGCGCCGAAGAAGCCCAGGCTACGTGCCCAGAGGAGGCGAGCCGTCGGCGGCTCCGTTGCGTAGAGATAATAGACCGCCGTCAGCAGTTGCCGGACCCCTGGGAATTCAGCCCGAGGACTTCGGCTTGCCGGCCGAGGAGGACGACGCCTCCCCTGTCTAGGCCGCCCGGAGCTCGATGGCGGGATTGATCGCGGCGTCCATGTGGATCACGAACTCGAGCCGCTCGGCTGAGCCGTCGCGGTACCGGTCCCAGGAACGCTTCGAAGCCCTGGGGAGATATGAGAAGGGCTCAGCGCCCTCCTCGCTCGCCCACCGAAGGTAAGCTCGAATCATCCTCTCGAGATCCTGGACAAGCGCCTCTCTCGTCCGGGCCTGGGACGGAATGCAGCGCTCCAGGCAGGTGCCCAGCCAGTGCTCGCCCTTCTGGTAGACGATGGCGTGGAGCCGGATCTCGGAGGGCTGATTCGTCGTCTGGGTCGCCATGGCAAGGTCTAGGATAGCATCTCCCTCAACGCTTCGGATCGCCCTGGAGGTGTCGTTGGATCTCCTCGCGTACAACCTGGCGCATCTCTTCCATCGTCGAGGGCGCGCTGTAGACCTCGCCCCAGCCCCAAGCTGATCCGATCATACCGGCTCCGCGCCCCATCGTACGGCATTCCGTCCCGTGGCCTTGGGCATCCTCGCCAGGAAATACGCGGCCACGATCCACAGGAGCGCGACGGTGATCCAACCCACGAGCGATCCGCGGAGCGAAAAGGAATTCGTCGCGCCCGGGAGAGCCGAGGGAACGATGTCCTTGGTGTTGTTGATCGCCGCGTGCAACAGCATCACGAGCAGCAGGCTCCCCTCGGTGCGCCAGTACAGCCATGCCATCGCGACGGACAGCGCGGTCACCTGGATCAGGTAGAGCGGAAACGATTGTCCGAACGTATCGCTTTCCGGAAGAAAGAAAATCGGCAGATGCCAGCAGGCCCAGAGGATTCCCAGGATGACGCTGGCGGACGCCAGGCCGAAGCGCTCCGCCAGGCGCGGCAGCGCATATCCCCGCCATCCGATCTCCTCGCCCGCCTGTACCCACGTTGACACCAGGACCGCCGCCGCCATCAGGACCCAGGGCTGCTGGCCGAAGGGCGGCCAGGTTCCGGTCACGACCCGATGCAGGAGCGCGGCCGAGAGCTTGATCGCCACGATATAACCCGCGGCGAACAGGTACCATCGCGCGCTCACCTGCCAGCGGAAAATCCTGCGGAGCAGCGCCAGCGTTGCCGCGCGCCCCTCCGCTCGCTCCGTCAGGCCGAGAGCCACCAGAGCCGGAGCGAACGTGCCGAGCAGGAACACCGCCCCCGCCAGCGCCGCGAGAGCGGAGCCGGCCCGCGCGGTCCCCTGGGAGATCGCGACGGACGCCCCCCAGCAGATCCACGTCACGAAGTACGTGAGCGCGAAAAACGTGAGGAGGGGACGCGTCCTCAGAGGCTCACCTGGAGACCAAAAGGAGGCATTTCTAAAAACTCTCAGGACCCCTGCTTGGGAATCTTCGCGGCGTCGGTGACGAAGGGCACCGTCTTTCCCGCCTTGAGGCAGGAAACGTCGAGCCCCTGAACCGTGCCGCGCTCGAGGAAATCGGCGACCAGCCGGCCCTCGCAGCTCCCCTCGTTGGCGTGCGAGCCATGGGGTATGAGGACCAGCAGCCCATGCGGAAAACCTTTCGCCACCAGCGCGGCGTCGGCCGGGGGCGTGACCGGATCACGCTCGCCGGACAGGAGCAGGACGGGAACGTCCGAATGGATCAGTTTTCCCCAGTCCGCCGGCCGCTTCGCGTGGGGCCACACGCCGCACACGGCGAGTTGCTCGCGCACCCGGTCGTCGCCATAGAAGGTGCCCCGCGTGGCGGCGGGGATCTCGCGCGGATCGATGAACGTCAGGTCCTCGGCACAGGAGACCGAGAACAGATCACCCCACGCCAGACCCTTCTGAAGGTTGGCGCGCAGCAGAACCGCCGTCTGCGCCAGCACCCGATAATCCCCCTGGGCGGCGAGATGGACGCGCAGAGGCACCTGGCTCGCCTTGTCCGGGCTGTAGAGGGCGAAGCGGAGCGCGTCGGCCGCGGCCGAGCGGGTGAGCTCGACGGTCACCGGCTTGCCGCTCCTGGGATCTTTCACTTTCACCTTGACGGGCTGCTTCGCCAGACGGTCGAGCACCGTCGTGACCTCCGCCGGAAACTGGGGAAAGGCGGCATGGCAGGCCGGCTCGGCCGTGCAGTCGCGGGCGAGCAGCTCCAGGCCCTGCTGGGCGTTCCGAGCGTGATACAGCGGCGCCGGCTCCCCCGGCTTCACCACCGACGCCAGCACGACCGTGCGCACCGCCTCCGGATGCCGGGCGAGGAAGATCTGGGCCGCGAAGGTGCCATAGGAAGAGCCATACAGATTCACCGGACCGTACCCGAGATAGCGCCGCACCTCGTCGACGTCGTCCATGGCGGCCGTCGTGGTGTACTGGGTTAGATCCGCCCGCTTCTCCAGCGCGTCGCGGCAGGCGGTGACCGCGTCGAGCGGGAAGATGTGATCGAGCCGCGTGCCGTCCCCCCAGAGCGGGCAGGACAGCGGATTCGACCCACCCGTGCCGCGTACGTCGACGAGCACGAGGTCGCGCCGCGCCCGCGCCGGATCGCCGGCAAGCCCCGCCGCATCCGCCGTCGCCCCCGCGCCCGGACCGCCCTCCAGAAAAAAGACCGGATCCGGCGCCCGATCACGCCCCTTCGCCGGCAGAAGCACGATCTTCAAGGCGATCTTCCGCCCGGACCGAGCCTCGCGGTTCTCGAACACCTCGTAGCTCCCGCAGAAGGCCTTGACGTGCCCTTCCGGCAAGATGCAAGCGTGGAGCTTGCCCTGCCAGGGCGACGCCGGCGCGGCATGGGCGGCGAGAGGCAGAACGGCGAGAGCGGCGGCGGCGATCAGGCGTTGGAGCATGGAATCTCCTTGGAGGTCTTGACTTCTATGCGGATGCGGGAGGTTAGTTGCGGCTTTTCCGCCCTGAAAGGGCGACATTTGAATAGCCTGGTGCTTCAGCGCCAGGTTGGGGGCCCAACCAATCCCACCCGCCCTGAAGGGGCGGGACCCAACGTCGGAGGAGCCGGCCAAAATCACGCCGCGTGGAGGCCGTCACCGAAAGGCACCGCCCCCTTGGGGCGGATGGGGGGAGTTGGGGACTGCCTACCTGGCGTTGAAACGCCAGGCTATTCAAATGTCGCCCTTTCAGGGCGAGATCTAAAAAATGACCTAACAATCCTGATTATAGGTAACAAGCCAGATCTCATGACTCGGCTCAACTTCCCATCGGGGGTCGGCAATCAAACCACGCAGGTAGGCCAATCTATGATGCCCCTCCAATAAATGATAGCGGGAAAGTTGTTGGCCCGCTGGACTACAGATGCCGTTGGTGTTGTCAAGCACAATCGGCGGAACCGGCCATGTTCCCTCGTTGATCATAAACGCACCTAAGCGATTCTTTCGGCGGCACTGAGATTCACGGAATAGTTGCGACCACCCTTCAACCGTGGGTTCATTGCTGCTCATAACACTTTCAACCTGAACGCTTTGCCACTCTTCGCGGGAGAAGCGAAACTGCCGATAGTCGAGCCATCCAAAGAGGGAAACCGCGTTCCCATGGCGACAGAGCCAATCCTCAAGAACCGCGATTGGGAAATAAGGCAGCAGGAAAGGCAGGCGTGCACGATAATCTTCGCCAGACTCATCGCAAAGTCGCTCTAGAACTCGGTTGGGTTCGAACATGGGTTCCATAGCATCGGTTCCACAACGGCAACTGCCGGTAAAGCCCGCGGCGGTGTCTGCCGCCGCCCCTTCGGGGCTCCTGAACCTTGGGTCCGCCGGGCCCCTGGGGCTGACGCCCCAGGCTACATGCCGTTGCCCCTTCGGGGCAAAAGCGGAGGGCCCAAATCCTCCCGATCCGCCACTCCCTGCAATTCAATTCTACCCCACTTTGCGCTTGACTTCCGCCGCGCCTTTTTCTAGAATTCCGCTATCGCGTGTTGCGTTTCCCCGCGATTCGGAAGGAGGTACGGCGACCCTGGATCGACCCTCTTCGGCAGCACCCTATCCCGCCTTCGTGGGCTGAACGGTTCAGCCCGAATATGAATCCAAATAGGAAAACGGCCCGGAGCGAGTTACCAGCTCAACCCCGAGCCTGACCCCGCAAAGGAGTAAGCGTCCTATGCGAAGCTCAGACGATTCTATCCTTTCGTCTTCCCGTAACGCGTTTTCCCCTTCCTTCCTCCATCGCATCGGCGAGAACGACGAGCCTCCGACGGCTGGCGAGGCCGACGCGGCCGGTCCCTGGCGGGTTCTGGAGCTGCCCGGCCGAGGCTTCGGTCTGTTCCGGATCGGCGAGTCCCCCGAGCGTGGGCACCGGCCGGCCGCACGGTTCCGGCAGCGCTGGCTGGCCCTGCTGTTAGCGGCGTTGAGAAACGGCGTGATTCCGGCGATCAGGAAAAGCGGCGTCTTTGGCTGTAGAGGCAGCGCGGCGAGCGTAGGTGTCGGCGAGGTATGCGACGTAGCCGGGGTGTAGATCTTCTGGCGAAAGGGAAT
>DATBAW010000369.1:0-22203 GCA_036271335.1 Thermoanaerobaculia bacterium | reverse complement strand
CCCACCGCCGCCATCTCCGCGGCTCTCGCCTTCTTCGGCGGCATCGCCCCCTCCTCCCCCTGAAGCTGCGGCTGGAAGCTCACGATCTGGTCCCAGACGCGCGTCAGGTCGTCGCCGAAGATGACCACCAGGTCGCCGGCGCGGGCCATCTCCAGCGCCTTCCGGACGGCCTCCTCTTCCTCGGCGAAGTCCTCGGGCACGATCCGCTCGTGCGGGAAGCCGGCGGCGACCAGCCCCTGGCGGAGCAGGCCGGCGATCTCGCGCGGACGGCGGCCGCGCAGGTCGGCGTCCTCCTTGATCAGCAGCAGGTCGAAGGCGGGCGCGGCGGCGGTGGCCAGCGCCAGGATGTCCTCGTCGCGGCGGTCGCCGGGGGAGGCGATGACGCCGATCCGGCGGCCGTGGACGGCGAGCTCGCGCAGGGTGCGCGCGACGGCCTCCATGCCGTGGGCGTTGTGGGCGTAGTCGAGCAGCACGCGGAAGGGGTGCTCGTTGTAGAAGTTGAGCCGCCCCGGCGCCTGGAAGAAGTCGGGCGAGAAGGTGCGCAGCCCCTGCCGGATGGCGTCGACGCCCACCCCCATGCCGTGCGCGATGGCGGCGGCGAACATGGCGTTCTGCACGTTGTGGAGCGCCCGCCCCTCCAGCGACGCGGGGATCTGGCGCGCCCAGAGCAGCGGGATCTGCCGCTCGCCCTGGTAGAGGGCGATCATGCGGCCGTTCAGCCCGTCCTCCAGCACCACCGCCTTGCCCTTGGCGCGGACGTGCTCGCGGACGAGCGCGTTCTTCGGGTCGAGCGTGACGTAGATCGGCTCCGCCGGGCTGGCCGTGGCCATCGCCGCCACCCGCTCGTCGTCGGCGTTGAGCACGCAGTAGTCCTGCGCCACCTCGGCGAGGATCTGCTTGACCTTGGCGAGATCCTCGAGGGTGTCGATCCCTCCCAGGCCGAGGTGGTCGGCGGCGACGTTGAGCACGGCGCCGACGTTGCACTTGCGCCAGCCGAGGCCGGAGCGAACGATGCCGCCGCGGGCGCTCTCCAGCACGGCGGCGTCGATCGACGGATCGCGCAGCACGAGCTGGCTCGCCCAGGGGCCGGTCATGTCGCCGCGCACGGTGCGGACGCCGTCGATGTAGACGCCGTCGGTGGTGGCCATGCCGGCGCGGTGGCCGGCGAGCTTGAGGATGTGACCGACCATGCGGGTGGTGGTCGTCTTGCCGTTGGTGCCGGTGACGGCGGCGAGCGGGATGCGGCTGCGCGTGCCGCGCGGGAAGAGCATGTCGATCACCGGTCCGGCGACGTCGCGCGGCTTCCCCTCGGTGGGCGCCAGATGCATGCGGAAGCCGGGCGCGGCGTTGATCTCGACGATCGAGCCCCCCACCTCCCTGTAGCTGCGGGAGATGTCCGGCGAGATGAAGTCGACGCCGCCGACGTCGAGGCCGATCGCCTCGACCGCGCGCTCGGCCATCCGCCGGTTCTCCTCGTGGAGGACGTCGGTGCGGTCGATCGCCGTGCCGCCGGTCGAGAGGTTGCCGGTGGTCCGCAGGTAGAAGACCGTCCCCGCCGGCAGCACCGAGTCGAGCGCCAGCCCCGCCTCCGCCAGCAGGCGCAGCGCCTGGTCGTCGACGGCGAGGCGGGTCAGCGTCTTCTCGTGGCCGATGCCGCGGCGGGGATCGCGGTTGACCTCGTCGATCAGCTCGGCGATCGTCTGCCGGCCGTCCCCCGTCACGTGGCCGGGGACGCGCTGGGCGGCGGCGACGGCGCGGCCGTCGATCACCAGGATGCGATAGTCGTTGCCGGGCTGGTAGGCCTCGACGATCACCCGCGCCCCGAGCGCCCGCGCCTTGGCGTAGGCCTCGCGCACTTGGAGCCCGCACTTGAGGTTGGTGGCCACCGCCGTGCCGTGGTTGCCGTCGAGCGGCTTGACCACCACCGGGAAGCCGAGCCGCTCGGCCTCCTCCACCGCCTCGTCCTCGTCGTAGACGATCGCCTGCCGGCAGACCGGCAGTCCGAGCTGTTCGAGGATGCGCTGGGTGAGCCGCTTGTCCGAGGCGATCTCGCTGGCGATCTGGCGGGTCTCGCTGGTGACCGTCGCCTGGATGCGCTTCTGGTGCTTGCCGTAGCCGAGCTGCACCAGCGAGCCCTCGTTGAGGCGGATCCAGGGGATGTCCCGCGCCTCGGCGGCGCGCACCAGGGCGGCCGTGGAGGGACCGAAGGCGTGGCGCTGGACGAGCCGCACCAGCGCCTCCAGCTCGGCGCCGAAGTCGAACGGCGACGGATCGTGGTCGGCGCGCTCCGGCGGCAGCAGGTGGCGGACCACGCGCACCGCGAGGTCCCACGCCGCCAGCCCGACCTCCTCCTCGACGTAGCTGTAGACGACGTGGTACTGCCCCTTCGGCAGCCCCTCGCCGCGCGTCTTGCCGAAGGTGACCGGCGTGCCCACCAGCACCTGCAGCTCGATGGCGATGTGCTCCAGCACGTGGCCGATCCAGGTCCCCTCCTCCTCGGTCAGGCGGCGCACGAAGCCGCCGTCCACGCCGTAGGAGCAGCCGTGCTCCTGGAGCGAGGGGATCATCGCCAGCAGGCGATCGGAGAATCCGGGCAGTTTGACAGTGGGAAAATCTTCCAGTTCTCCGAGATCGACGCGCCGGCGGATCACCGGCCAGAGGGCGTAGAGGTTGGGACCGCGATAGACCCGAGTCTCCAGGACTTTCATGGTGTGAGGCTCTCCAAAGCAGGGTTCCTGGTTCGATCGATGCCCGGGGCATTACCTCGGAAAAACAGCAAGGCGTGTGCCAAAGACACGCGGAACCCCCCTGGGACCGCCGGTCCCAGGGGGCGCTCCTCGGTCCCAGGGAAAAAACCCCTACTCGCCGCCGTCCTCCGCTCTCTCGGCGCGCAGCTCTTCCATCGCCTTTTCCGACATCACCGGCGGCCGCTCGGGCACGCGGCGGTCGACAGGATCGAGATGGAGCATCGGCGGCGGCGTGATCCCCTGGCGGCGCGCGAGGTCGTAGCGGCAGCCGGTGGTGAGGAAGTCGAGCTTGACGCCGATCATGGCCACAGGCTGGCCGCGGACGACGGCGTGGCTGTCGGTGAATCTCATCTGCGAGGCGTCGACCACCATCACCGCGCCGGAGCCGAGCACGGAGAGCTCGCCGTTGCCGCTGATGATCGCCGCCGTGTCCTCGTCGATGCCCACTCCGAGCGGAGCGGGATTGTAAGAAAGTGCTGTCAGCAGCCGCCCCAGGCGGTCGCGGCGGCGGAAGTGCTGGTCGATCACCAGGTCGGGCGCCAGGCCCAGCCCCTTGGCGAGATGGACGAGCCGGCGGCGCGGCGTCGAGCCGCTGTCGCCCAGGGCGATCATGTGCTCGGAGAGCAGCGCCGCGCCGGCGCTGGTGCCGGCCACCACCATGCCGGCGGCGTGGCGGTCGCGGATGGTCTGGGCGATTTCGGTGCCGCCGAGCACGGAGGAGAGCTTGAGCTGGCTGCCGCCGGTGATGAACAGGCCGGTCGCGTACTCCAGCAGGTCGTGCGCCTCGGCGCCCGCCGCCAGGGCGTCGTCGCGGGTCTCGATCTTCAGCACCTCGACGGTCTCGGCGCGCAGGGCGAGGAAGAGGTCGGCGTAGCGCTCCCCCGTCTCCGGCGTCTCGGAGGCGGTCGCCAGCACCACGATGCTGGCGTCGTCGCCGCCGGCCGCCTCCAGGAAGTAGCGCAGGATCAGGCGCTCGCGGGTCTTGTCCTCGGCGCC
The DNA here is from genome assembly GCA_036271335.1 of Thermoanaerobaculia bacterium. GTDB lineage: Bacteria > Acidobacteriota > Thermoanaerobaculia > Multivoradales > UBA5704 > DATARR01. Next base: position 18,460 of record DATBAW010000369.1, on the reverse strand, counting down.
GCCGATGGCGATCAGCAGGCCGGGGTGCGTGACAGGGGGAGGGGTCAGAGAGGGCATGTGGAGCAGTCGCCGCAAGGAGGATGCCAGGAAAGCAGAAAAACAGGGACGAACACGGACGGACACGGACTTTCATGGACGAGCACGGACCAAGGACAAACAAGGACTGGTCCATGTCCGTCCGTGCTCGTCCCTGTTCGTCCCTACCCCCGGCACAATTCCTGCTTTCCGTGCTTCCCCGTGGACTTTTCAGGGAGGGACGGAATGATGCAGATCGAGAAAACACCACAGACGCTCTCCTGGGCGGAGGTCGAATCCCTTTTGCAGCCCGAGACGGCGCCGGAGCAGCGCCGGATGCTGGTGCGTCGGCTGGTGGCGCGGGCGGCGCACAAGGTGCGGCGCACGGAATCCGCCGGCGCGGAGCCGCGGGTCATCGACTATGACGAGGCGCTCCACAACGCCTTCGAGACCACGCGCAAGAAGCAGGAGAGGCTGCACCAGGAGCGGCGGGACGCGGGGCGGCTCTGGCATCTGCTGGAGGCTCATTCGCCGGCGCGGCGGCGGATGCTGGTGACCAACGATCGCCGGTTCCAGACGATCGGGTTCTACGAGTGTCTCCTGGAGAGGTCGCAGAATTTCCTCGAGCCTTCCGCCCAGGAGGCGCTCGAAGCGGCGGAGCTCGCGCTGGCGGCGGCGCGGGGGCTCAACGTCGCGGCCTGTGGCGAGGCCGCCCGCCGTGACTTCCAGGGCGCGGCGCAGGTTGCCATCGGCACCGCCCGCCGTGTCGCCGGCGATCTCGAAGGCGCCAGGATGGCGCTCGACCAGGCCGCCGTGACGCTGGCCGCCGGCAGTGGCGATCCGCTGGAGACGGCGGAGCTCGAGAGCGCCCGGGCGGCCCTGCTGCGCGAGCTCGGCCATTCCGAGGACGCCGAGCGCGCCGGCCGCCGCGCCCTCCGCCTCGCGCACCGCGCCGGCGGACCCAAGAAGCCGTTCCCCCAGCGGGAGCTGGAAGCGATCGAGCAGCCGCGCGGCGAGCGGCGGGTGTCGATCTCGGGGTTCAGGCCGCGGCGCCACTAGGCCTGAGCACCAGGCCGCAGCGCGTAGCCCACGCCGCTGACCGTCACCAGATAGCGCGGCTCGGCCGCGTCCGCCTCGATCTTCTGGCGCAGCCGGTGGACGAGCTGCTTGAGGAGCTGGCGGTCGCCCTCGCCGCGCGAGCCCCAGACGTGGGCGAGGAGGCGCTCCGCAGGCAGCGTGTGGCCGGCGTTGGCGAGCAGGATCTGAAAGAGCCGCAGCTCCAGCCGCGTCAGCCGCACGGGCGCGGCGCCGCGCACCGACACCGACTGCGATTCGAGATCGAGGCTGAGGTCGCCGGCGGCGAGCGGCAGCGGCTTCTCCTCGCCGGCCCGCCGCAGCAGCGCCCGCACGCGGGCGAGCAGGGTGCGCGGGCTGAAGGGCTTGGTCAGGTAGTCGTCGGCGCCGAGGTCGAGCGCCTGCACCTGGTCCTCCTCGGCGCTCTTGACGGTGAGCATCATGATCGGGGTCCGCGAGGTGGCGCGGATGCGCCGGCAGACCTCCAGCCCCGAGAGGCGCGGCAGGTTGACGTCGAGGATCACCAGCGCCGGCGACTCGCGCTCGAACGCTTCTAGGGCGACGGCGCCGTCCCCCGCCTCGACCACCAGGTAGCCGGCCTGCCGCAGGGCGTAGCCGATCAGGCTGGAGAGCTCGAGGTCGTCGTCCACCACCAGGATCTTCACGCCGCCACCTCCTCCTTTGGCCGTTCCAGAGGGAGAACGACCCGCATGCGCGTTCCCCGGCCGCTCGGGCCGGGCATCGCCTCGATCGTGCCGCCATGGCGCTCGACGATCGAGCGCACGATCCAGAGCCCGAGCCCCATGCCGCCCGGCTCCGGCTCCTCCCCATCCTTTCCATCGACATCGCCGGCGCTCCGCACGAAGCGGTCGAAGAGCGGCGCCGCGCCGGCAGCCGGCAGGCCGGGCCCTTCGTCCTCCACCCAGAGGGCGATCCGGCCGCCGTCCACGGCGCCGCCGACGCGCACCACCGAGCGCGGCGGCGCGAACTTGTTGGCGTTGGCCAGCAGGTTGACGAACACCTGGATCAGCCGCGGCGCGTCTCCGCGCACCGCCGGCAGCGGATAGGGGAGGTCGACCGCGACCTCCTGGCCGCGCTGGGCGAGGAGCGGCGCCGTCATCTCGACCGCCTCCTCGACCACCTCGTCGAGGGCGACCGGACGGCTGCGGATCGAATCCTGGCCGGACTCGATGCGCACGCTCTCCAGCAGGTTGTCGATCAGCTGCGTCAGCCGCAGGCTCCCGCGTTCCAGCGCCAGCACCAGGTCGGCCGTCTGGGGATCGAGACCGGCGGGGGCCTGGCGCAGCCGCTCGCGCAGCAGCTCGATCGAGGCCAGCTGCGCCGAGAGCGGCGTGCGGAACTCGTGCGAGATGTTGGCGAGCACGGCGTCGCGCTGGCGGCGGGCGGCCTCGACGCCGGTCTCGTCGCGCAGCACCTGGAACTGCTGGTCCTCGCTGGGCGGCGCGCTGGTGATCACCACGGCGAGGCGGCTGCCGTCCGGCCGCAGGAGATGCTCGGTGGCGGTGGCGCCGCCGCGGAAGCGCGCGTGGACGATCGGGCAGCTCACCTCGCACGGCCGCGTGCCGTCCGCGCCGCGGGGGTTCAGCAGGTCGCCGCAGAAGCGGCCGAGCGCGGCTTCCGGGGCCACGCCGAGCAGCGCCGCCGCCTGCGGATTGAGGTAGCGGACGCGGCGGTCGCGGTCGACGCTGAACACCCCTTCGACGATGCCGGTGAGGATCGCCTCCCCCTCGGCCTGGCGGCGGCGGAGCTCGGAGGTGAGCTGGAGCAGGCGGCGGCGCATCTCTTCCATGGTGGCGGCGAGGGTGCCGAGCTCGGCGCCGGGAGCGCGCGGCGTCGGCGTCGAAAGGTCGCCGCGGCCGATGCGCGCCGCCGAGGCGGTGAGCGCCAGGACCGGCCGGGTGAGGCGCCGGCTGATCAGGAATCCTGACAGCGTTGCGAGGGCGGCCACCAGCAGCGCCAGCAGCAGCAGCTCGCGCACCAGCCGGGCGAGCGACGAGGCCACGGCGCCGCGCGGCAGCGCCGTCTCGACCAGCGCCGCCACCGCGCCGCCGGGCGCGCGCAGGGGGCGGACGGAGAGGTAGAGGCCGGCGCTCTTCAGGCGTCCCGAGGCCGGCCTGCCGGTCGCCAGCGCCGCCGAGCGCAGAGCCACCCGGGGATCCGCCGCATCCGTCACCGCCTGCTCGGGATCGAGGATGGCGACCGGCAGACCGACCTGGGCGCCGATCTGGCGGGCGAACGCGGGATCGAGCACCAGCGCCGCGGCCGCCGTGGCGTCCGGCGTGCTGGCGAGCGGCAGGGCCGCGCCGAGCAGGAGCGAGCCATTGGGGAGGCGCAGGATCGACGACGTCTCGCCGCCGCGCAGCACCGCCTCCCAGGCGACCGGCGAGCCGGCGGCCACCCTCCCGCCGCGCGTGAAGATGGCGACGCCGGAGAGCGCGCTGGTGCGCCGGAAGCGGTCGAGGAACGCGGCGAGGCCCGCGGCGTCGCCCCCCTCCACCAGCCGCTTGACCGTGGGGCGCTCGGCGAGCAGATGCGCCGACGTCCGCACGTCGCGCGCCGACCGCCCCACCGCCTCCTCGGCCGCCGCCCCCGCGAGGTTCACCCGCGCGATCCCCTGCTCGTCGGCGAACCGCTCGATCAGCCCCGTCGCGGCGGCCACGACGCCGATCACCGCCAGCAGGACGAGGCCGGCGTTGAGGCCGATGAGGAGGGTGCCGAGGGAAGTGCGGCGCATAGGGCTCAAGAGGTTAGCATTCGAATCGACCTACCCGGTCCCGCCCTGGAGGGGCGGATATGGATCAGCCTGGGGTTTCAACCCCAGGCGGGAAGGCATCGAGGCGCACCGGACGCGCGACCACGGTGCGACCCGCGAAAAGAAAACGCGCCACCATGGGACGGAACGCGTCCGCGGGAACGAATCGCGTGACCGCGAGACGGATCGCGCAGCCGCGAAACGGAGACGGAAACGCGAAACGAAACGCGACCTGAGAAAGAACGCGCGGCCGCGCGACGGGACGGAACGCGCGGCCAGCCTACCGCCACGAAAAACAACGCGCGGCGGGACGTAAATGGCGTCCGCCACTCCGCCTGGGGTTGAAACCCCAGGCTCTTCAAACGTCGCCCCTTCAGGGCTCACCCCCCCGTCCGCCACTCGATCACGCTCTTGATCCCCAGCGTCACCAGGGCGAGCAGCGCCAGCAGCGACGCCACGGCGAAGGCGGCCGAGAACTGGTATTCGTTGTAGAGGATCTCGACGTGCAGGGGGAGGGTGTTGGTGGCGCCGCGGATGTGCCCGGAGACGACCGAGACGGCGCCGAACTCGCCCATCGCGCGGGCGTTGCAGAGCACGATGCCGTAGAGCAGCCCCCAGCGGATCTTCGGCAGGCTGACGCGGAAGAAGGTCTGCAGGCCGGACGCCCCGAGCGTCAGCGCCGCCTCCTCCTCGTCGTTTCCCTGCGACTGCATCAGCGGGATCAGCTCGCGCGCCACCATCGGCGAGGTGACGAAGATCGTCGCCAGCACGATCCCCGGCACGGCGAAGATGATCTTGACGTCGTGCGCCTGCAGCCAGGGCCCGAGGACGCCGTGGGCGCCGAAGAGCAGGACGTAGATCAGCCCCGAGATCACCGGCGAGACGCTGAACGGCAGGTCGATCAGGGTGATCAGCAGGTTCTTTCCAGGGAAGCGGAACTTGGCGATCGACCAGGCCGCCGCGAGGCCGAACAGGAGGTTGACCGGCACCGCGATCGCCGCCGCGAGCAGCGTCAGGCGGACGGCGGCAAGGGCGACCGGCTCGCGGATCGCCGCGAGGTAGGCGCCGAAGCCGTCCGCCAGCGCTTCGGCGAAGACCAGCGCCAGCGGCACGAACAGGAAGAAGCCGAGGAACGTCAGCGCGGTCCCGAGCAGCAGCCAGCGGACCCAGCGGGGCTCGGTGAGCGCGCCGCGCCGCTCCTGGCGACCGCCGCGCTGGAAGCCCGCGGTACCCATGGGGATGCCGCCGGCCATCTCAGCGCTCGCCGTCCCCGACCCGCAGACGCCGGCCGCGGCGCCAGGTCAGGAGGTTGATCACCAGCAGCAGGACGAACGAGGCGAGCAGGAAGACCAGCGCGATCGCCGTGGCGCCCGCGTAGTCGTACTGCTCCAGCTTGATCATGATCAGCAGCGGCACGATCTCCGATCTCATCGGCATGTTGCCGGCGATGAAGACCACCGAGCCGTACTCTCCCAGCGCCCGCGCGAAGGCGAGCACGAAGCCGGTCATCGCGGCCGGCACCAGCTCGGGGAAGATCACTCTGCGGAACGTTTGCCAGCGGCCGGCGCCGAGGCTGGCGGCCGCCTCCTCGACCTCCGCGTCGAGACCGGTGAGCACCGGCTGCACCGTGCGCACCACGAACGGCAGACCGATGAAGGTGAGCGCCACCACGATGCCCAGGCGGGTGTAGGCCACCTCCACTCCCAGCGGCACCAGCCAGCGGCCGATCCAGCCGTTCTTCGCGTAGAGCGTGGCGAGCGCGATGCCGGCCACCGCCGTGGGGAGCGCGAAGGGGAGGTCGACGAGAGCGTCGACCAGCCGCCGGCCGGGGAAGGTGTAGCGCTCGAGCACCCAGGCGACCAGCAGGCCGAAGACGAGGTTGAGCGCCGCGGCGGCGAACGCGGCGCCGAGGCTCAGGCGGTACGCCGCGAGCGCCCGCGGTCCGGTGACGTCCGCCCAGAAGGTCGCCCACGGCAGAGTGGCCGACTTGAGGAACACGGTCGACAGCGGGATCAGGATCAGCAGCGCGAGATAGAACAGCGTGAAGCCGAGCGACAGGCCGAAGCCGGGGAGGACGCTGCCTCCCCGCAACCGCCGGCCCGGTCTATTCCGTAGGGGCGCCCCTGTGTGGGCGCCCTGGTCTTCGATCCCAGGCGATGCCCCCCGCCCGGGCGATGCCCCACGCCCAGGTGATGCCCCACGCCCAGGTGATGCCCCACGCCCAGGTGATGCCCCACGCCCAGGCGATGCCCCACGCCCAGGTGATGCCCCACGCCCAGGTGATGCCCCCCGCCCAGGGCGGCCACGCAGGGCCGCCCCTACAGATCCTTCATTCACCGCCCGGCACCGTAGATCTGGTCGAACACGCCGCCGTCGGCGAAGTGCGTCTGCTGCGCCTTGGTCCAGCCGCCGAAGACCTTGTCGATGGTGAACAGCTCGATCTTCGGGAACTGCGCGGCGTACTTGGCGGCGACCACCGCGTTGCGCGGCCGGTAGAAGTTGCGGGCGGCGATCTCCTGCCCTTCAGCCGAATACAGGAACTGGAGGTAGGCGGTGGCGACCTGGGTGGTCTTGTGCCGCGCCGCGACCTTGTCGACCACCGCCACCGATGGCTCGGCGAGGATGCTCATCGAGGGGGCCACGATCTCGAAGTCCCCCTTGGCCCCCATCGACCCCTTGACGGCGAGCAGGGCCTCGTTCTCCCAGGCGATCAGCACGTCGCCGATCCCCCGCTCGGCGAAGGTGACCGTCGAGCCGCGGGCGCCGGTGTCGAGGACCGGGACGTTCTTGTAGATCTTCGTCACGAAGTCCTTGGCCTTGGCGGGATCGTTGCCGAGCTTGCGCAGGGCATAGCCCCAGGCGGCGAGGTAGTTCCAGCGGGCGCCTCCCGAGGTCTTCGGGTTGGGGGTGATCACGGCGACGCCGGGGCGCGTCAGGTCGTCCCAGTCCTTGATCTTCTTGGGGTTCCCCTTGCGCACCAGGAAGACGATCGTCGAGGTGTAGGGGGCGCTGTTGTTGGCGAGGCGCGTCTGCCAGTTCTTGGCGATCAGGCCCGAGCCGGCCACGGCGTCGACGTCGTAGGCGAGCGCCAGGGTGACCACGTCGGCCTCCAGGCCGTCGATCACCGAGCGTGCCTGCTTGCCGGAGCCGCCGTGCGACTGCTGGATCGTGACGTCCTGGCCGGTCTTCGCCTTCCAGGCCTTGGCGAAGGCGCCGTCGACGTCCTGGTAGAGCTCGCGGGTCGGATCGTAGGAGACGTTGAGCAGCTTGAGCCCCTCGGCGCGGACGGCCGGGGCGGCCAGCAGCGCGAGGACGAGACAGATCGCGGTTTTCTTCATGGGAGCCTCCAAGGGGTGGGAGTCAAAAAATCAGGACGCCGCTTCCGGCGAGCGCACGATCAGCACCGGCAGGTGCGCGATCTCGGGGAGCAGCTTGCCGACGAAGCCGCCGAGGGCGATCCGGCCGTCGCGCCCGGGCAGCGGCGCGCCGAGCACCAGCAGGTCGTGGCCGCCGGCGGCGATCTGGGCGACGATCTCCTCCCGCGCGTTGCCGTGGCGGACGCAGGTCGAGACCGGCACGCCGAGCCGGTTGAGGGTGCGGGCGCTGCCGGCCAGGAAGCGCTCGGCGAAGGTCTCCGCCTGCGTGCCGCGCGCCGCCTCCGGCAGCACGGTGAGGATCGTCGCCTCGGCCCCCAGATGGCGCGCCAGCCGGCCGGAGAACGAGACGTCCTCCTTGCCCGGCTCGCCGATGGCGACGCAGATCAGCAGCCGCGCCGGCAGGCTGGCGTCCGCCGCCGGCGCCAGCAGGAGGTGGTGCTGGCCGGCCGCGAGCACGCCTTCCGCCGTCTCGGCGGCGTCGCGGGCCGGAAGCGGCAGGATCACCAGGTCGCAGGGGCGGCGGAAGACCTCCTCGGCGACGGCGCCGGCGGGAGCCTCCGGGGTCAGCCGCGTCTCCAGCGCGGCGAGGCCGCCGCCGAGCACCTCCCGCGCCTCCTGGAGGGCGCGCTCGCCGGCCTCGTCCGCGGTGGCGGGGCCGAGCACGGCGACCCGCGCGTGAGCGCGGCGGGCGATCTCGCCGGCCAGCGCCAGGGCGCCGCGCGAGCGCGCCGCGGTCTCTGCCCAAAAGCCGGTCAGCAGGAGAAAGCGGAGCCCGGGATGGACCAGGGCATGCACCCGCTGCACGCCCACCCACGCCGCGTCGCCCGGGCGCAGGGGGAAACGCCGCGCCTGGTCCTGCGAGCGCGTGGCCTCGATCCACACCTCGTCGCGGCCGAAGGGGACGGGGGGCGCGATGGCGCGCACGCCGGGGAGCGGCGGCAGGCGGAGGCGCAGGCGCTCGAACGAGCCGACGAACGAGCGCTGCTCGACCACCGCCTCGCCGAGGAACGAGATGGAGGGATCGTCCGCCGACTCGCGCAGCGCGACGTCCTCCGGCCGGAACAGCACCTGCACCCGCCGCGCGGCGCCGGCCGGCTCGGCCCTGGTGGCGAGCGGAAACTGGACCGGCCCCAGCCGCACGCCCGCCGTCGTGGCCTCCCCCACCATCAGGTTGGCGGTGCCGAGGAAGGTGGCGACCAGCTCGGTCTCGGGGCGCAGGTAGAGCTCGTCCGGCGGCCCCACCTCGAGCAGGCGGCCGAAGCTGAGCACGGCCAGCCGGTCGGCGAGCTCGAAGGCCTCCTCCTGGTCGTGGGTGACGAAGACGGTGGTGATCGCCAGCTCGCGCTGGATCTCGCGGATGGTCCGCCGCAGCTCCAGGCGGACCTTGGCGTCGAGGGCGCCAAAGGGCTCGTCGAGCAGCAGCACCTCGGGCTGATGGGCGAGCGCCCGCGCCAGGGCGACGCGCTGCTGCTGGCCCCCCGAGAGCTGGCGCGGCATGCGGCCGCCGAGCCCGGAGAGCCCCACCAGCTCGAGCAGCTCGTCGCGCCGGCGGCGGCGCGGCGCCGCGGCCACCCCGCGCACCGCCAGGGCGAACTCGACGTTCTCCGCCACCGACATGCCGCGGAACAGCGCGTAGCTCTGGAACACGAAGCCGACCCCGCGCCCGGCCGGCGGCAGGTCGGTGACGTCGCGGCCGTGCAGCGTCACCCGCCCGGCGTCGACCTCCGAGAGGCCGGCGATCATCCGCAGCAGCGTGCTCTTGCCGCTCCCCGAGGAGCCGAGGAGCACGAAGAGCTCGCCGTCCGCGACCTCCAGCGACACCGAGCTCACCACCGGATGCCCGCCGTAGCGCTTGGTCAGGTCCTCCAGCACGATCGACATCGGAGACCGAGGATAGGGTCCGGCGGTCACGCCGTCAGTCGAAAAGAGGTGACAAAAATAGGAAGTTTTGGAACCGTCGATGGCTCCCGAAAAACTTTTCCGATTTTCTTGTCCCCTTTCGGTGCTCTGCGGCAACTTATTCTTTGAAGGGGATTCGTTGATCTGTTTGAGGAGGAATGAGTATGGAGGGCATCGACTCTAGGGAAGGGATGGAGCGCTTCGCCAAGGCGGGGCTCTCCCGGGACGACAACCGCGAGATCGTGCGCAAGCTGCTCGGCGGTCTGTCGCGGACCCCGTCCACGACCCCCACCAACCGAACCGGCTTCGCCGGGCGCGAGGAAGGCGCCCACTATGACGAGGCTTTCCGCAGAACCGAGCGGCGTCTCGTCGAGGCGCACGACCGGGTGCTGCGCGAGCGGCAGCTCGCCACCGTCCAGTGGGCCGGCCTCGAGGGGCACCCCCAGCCGCGGCGGCTGGTGATGATCCGCAACGACGAGCGCCTGCACCACTGGGGGCTCTTCGACCTGCTGCTGGAGAAGAGCCGCGAGCTGGTCGCCAGCGACCCCGAGGCGGCGGTGAACGTCGCCGAGCTGGCGCTGGCGGTCACCGAGCGGATCGACCCGGACGTCTACGGCGAGGAGCGGGTGAGCGACTTCAAGACCGCCGCGCTCGCCGCCCTCGGCGACGCCCGCCGGCTGGCCGGCGACTTCGCCGGTTCCCGGCTGGCCTACAGCCAGGCCCGCATCAACCTGGAGATCGGCACCGGCGACGTGCTGGAGGAGGCGAGCCTCCTCGGCGGCCTGGTCAAGCTCCTCTGCGACCTCGGCGAGTATGGCAAGGCCGCCCAGACGCTCCAGCGCGCCAGCGCCCTCTATCACCGGATGGGCGACTCGCATCTCGACGGGATGACCGTCCCGCGCGAGAAGAAGGAGAAGGAGCGGCCGGAGGAGCGCAAGGGGGCCAAAGCGCGGTAGCCGATCGCGGCGGCGAGTCGGCTCAGCCTGGCTGATGGCGTTTCCGACGCCCGGGCGTTTACGCCCGGGCGGCCGGTATACACTCCGGCCCGTGCGCATCCCCCTCGTCCTCCTGCTCTTGATCGCCATCGCCCTCCCCGGCTGCGTCTCGCTGCGCTCCTTCGCGGAGGTCCGCCGCGAGGTCCCGGCCGACCAGTTCGTCCGCGTCGGCGATCAGCTCGTCCACGTCGAGCAGGCGGGCACGGGCGAGCCGGTGGTGCTGCTCCACGGCTTCGGCGCCTCGGCCTATTCCTGGCGCAAGGTGATGCCTGCCTTGGCCGCGTCGCACCGGGTGGTGGCGATCGACCTCAACGGTTTCGGCTACACCCAGCGCCCCACCACCCGCGCCAGCTACACCCGCGAGGCCCAGGCCCGGCTCGTGCTGGGGACCTTGGACGCCCTGGGGATCGACCGCGCCCACATCGTCGGCCACTCCTACGGCGGCGGCATCACGCTCTACCTAGCCTTCCAGCACCCAGAACGCTTCCGCACGATGGTGCTGGTCGACAGCTCCGCGCCCACCTACGCGAACGACCGGCGCAGCCGCGCCGCCGCCTGCCGCCCCCTCGACAGCCTCGTCGCGCGCCTCGTGTTCCTGAAGCCGGCGGCGATCCGCCGCAGCCTGCTGGCCTCCTTCTGGGACGACTCGCTGGTCACCCCCGACCTGGTCCAGGCCTATCTCGACCGCCTGGCGATCGAGGGCGCGCCCTTCGCCTTCTACGGCCTGACCGCGCCCGCCCCCGCGGGGGTGACGGTGGAGCTCGACAAGATCGCCGTCCCCGCCCTGGTGATCTGGGGCGCCCACGACACGCTGATCGCGCCGGAGGTCGGCCGGCGGGCGGCGGCGCGGCTCCAGCATTCGGAGTTCGTGCTCTTCGACCGGAGCGGCCACCTGCCCATGGAGGAGGAGCCGGAGGCGTTCCTCCGCGCCGTCCTCCCCTTCCTCGAGCGGCACCGCGGCTGATGCCGGACCGGCTGATGCCCGACCGGCAAGCGCGCCTCGGCCTCGTCGCCACCTGCGTCCTCGGTCTCGAGGAGATCCTGGAGGGGGAGCTGCGGGCGCTGGGCGCGCGGGACGTCGAGCGCCAGCGGGGCGCCGTGGCCTTCGGCGGCGGCTGGCCGGACTGCTGGCGCGCCAACTGGCGGCTGCGCACGGCGAACCGCGTGCTGGTCGAGCTCGCCTCCTGGGACGCCCGCGACGGCCCGGAGATCGCCGCCGGCGCGCGCGCGCTGATCTCGGGAAGCTCCAGCCGCTCCGGTCCACGCCTCCAGCGCGGTGGCGTCGACGCCGCGGCGCTCTTCCACCCCGACCGCACGTTCCTCATCCAGGCCACCTCGACGGCCTCGGAGGTGCGCGACACCCGCTGGGCCGCGATGTCGCTCAAGGACGGTCTGGTGGACGGCCAGCGCGACCGCTGGGGACGGCGCTCGGACGTCGATCGCGAGGACCCCGACCTCCACCTGCGCCTGCGCCTCCACCGCGACCGCGCCACCCTCCTGCTCGACACCTCCGGCGAGCCCCTCGACCGCCGCGGCTACCGCGCCGTCAGCGGCGCCGCGCCGGTGCGCGAGCAGCTCGCGGCGGCCTGCGTGCTGGCGTCCGGCTGGGACGGGCGGGGACCGGTGGTCGATCCCATGTGCGGCTCCGGGACGCTGCTGATCGAGGCCGCCTGGCTCGCCCTCGGCTGGGCGCCCGGCCGGCTGCGCGGCCACTGGGCCTTCGAGCGCCTGCCGGGCTACGACCCGGAAGCTTTCACCGAGATGCTCCAGGAGCCCCTCCTGGCGCCCGGTGCGGAGGTGCGGGTGCACGGCAACGACCTCGCCGCCGAGGCGCTCGAGGCGGCGCGGGTCAACCTGGAGCAGGCGAACCTGCTCGACCGCGCCGCGCTCACCCGCGGCGACGCCGCCAGCTTTCAGCCGCCGGAGGGCCCCGGCCTGCTGGTGGTCAATCCACCGCACGGCGAGCGGCTGGCCACCGACGCCGAACGCTGGCGCGCCCTGGGCGATCTCTTCAAGCGGAGCTACAAGGGATGGAAGGCGGTAGTGCTCGCCGGCGAGGACCGCGGCAAGGCGATCGGTCTCCGCCCCCGTCGCCGCATCCCGGTGATGAACGGCCCGAGCGAGGGGCGGATCCTGGTCTTCGATCTCTATTGAGCCTTAGAGCCGGAGGCTCAGAGGCTGCGCTTCTTGGCGCGCAGGCCGCGGCGGCTGCCGCCTTCCTTGCGCGGCTTGAAGTTGCCGCCCCCGCCACCGCCGCCGAAGCCGCCGCCGAAATCGCCGCCGCCGCCACCGAAGCCACCGCCGAAGTCACCGCCACCGCCACCGAAGCCACCGCCGCCGCCAAAGCCACCACCGCCGCCGCCACCGTAGCCGCCACCGCCGCCGTAGCCGCCGCGGCCACCACCGCCGCCGCCCGCGTAACCGCCGCCGCCGCTGTAGCCGCCGGGGCGCGGCCCGCCGGGAGTGCGCTCGCGCGCTTCATTGACGTTCAGATTGCGACCCTGGAAATCGTAGCCGTTGAACTGTTGGACCGCCTTCAGCGCCTCCTCGTCCGAGCTCATCTCGACGAAGCCGAAGCCGCGGGAGCGCCCGGTGGCGCGATCCATCATGACCGTCGCCGACTCGCAGGTGCCAGCCTGGCTGAACAACGTGCGGAGATCGTCGTCGTTGGTCTTGAAGTTCAGATTGCCTACGAAAAGCTTCTTGCCCATGTTCTCTGTCGCTCCTGGCCTCTTCGAGGCCGTGGTTTCCGGTGACTGTCTCAGGACTCACAAAGATACCAGAGCATGCAAGGCACCGCAAACGGTGACCGGTCCGGAGGTCAGGGACAATCCGCGAAGGCAGTGCTGTCGGTGACCGCCCGCGGCACGGATCCCAGCGGGTTGAAGTAGACCCGGACCGTGCCCGTGGCAGTGTCGGTGACGGTGAGCAGGAACTGGAGGTCGGTGGCGGGCCCGGCGAAAACCCAGAAATGGCCGTTCTGGTCGCAGCCGTCGAGCACCTTCACCAGCAGCTCCAGGTTGTCCGGCGAGGTGAACCAGAACAGTCCGGAGCCGGCCGCCGGCACCGCCTGGACGGTGGCCGCGCCGGCCCGGCCGTCGGCGGCCTTCCAAGTAGCCTGCACGCGGAAGCGGTCGCGCAGGCAGAGCGTCTGGGCGTCCACGACGCAGGGGCCGGGCACGGCGAGGGTCGTCGTCCGCGCCTCGTTGGAGTAGGCCGAGAAGACGCCGGCGCGCCCGGCGCGGACGCGGAAGACGTAGGCGGTGGCCGGCAGGAGCCCCTGCACCAGGGCGGACGTGGAATTGGCCGGTAGCGCGCCGACGTCGAGGAAGGGGGAGTCGAGGGTCCGCACCTCCACCCTCACCTCGGTCTCGCCGGTGGCGCGGTCGAGCCAGGTGAGCTTCGCCTCGGTCGCCGTCAGGGTCGCGGCGGCGAGCTGGCCGGGAGCCGCCGGCGGCGGCGCGGCGGCCAGCGGCGCGGCGCTCAGGCCGGCGAGCAGAAGGGCGGCCCCGAGCAGGCGCGGGCGTCCGGTCATGTCATCTCCAGCGGATCTTCAGCGAATAAGCCGGCGAAATGGAAATGAATCGCGGCGCGGCGGCATTTCCAGGTAAGGCGGGGCTTGCCCGGCAGGCGGCGATTCCGTGAGCCACTCGATCGATCAGCCCCACCAGTCTACACCGTTGCCCGCGGCCGGGACGTGCCGGCAGGGCATGCTAAAATCAAGGCCGGCCCCCCGGTCCCCAGCCCGGAGTCCTCTCGCTCCTGGAGAAGCGATGCACCGTATGTTCCGCGCCCCTCTCGTGCAGCCGAAGCCCCTCCTCGTCCTCGCGGTCCTCGCCGGCCTGGCGCCCGCGGCATGGGCGGCGCCGGCAGCGGCCACCGCGGCCACTGCGGCCGCCGCGCCGTGGGAGGCGGGCGCGTTCACCGCCGATCCGCAGGCGGTCGCGCGCGCCGCCGCCAAGGTCGAGAGCGAAGGGGACGACGTCGTGGTGCTGCTGATGGAGACCCGCTACAGCTTCGACGAGGCCGGGCGCGAGACCTACGAGCAGCGGCTGGTCTACAAGATTCTCACCGCCAGCGCCCACGAGAGCTGGTCGACCCTGGAGGAGAGCTGGGAGCCCTGGCACCAGGCGCGGCCGGAGGTGCGGGCGCGCGTCATCACGCCCGACGGCGCCGAGCACCCGCTCGATCCCACCACCCTCAGCGAGAGCAGCCCCGGCGGCGACGCGCCCGACATGTTCGAGGACGGCCGGGTGCTCCGCGCCCCCCTCCCCGCCACCCGCCAGGGCGCCGTGGTCGAGCAGCAGGTGACGGTGCGCGACGTCTCCCCCTTCTTCGACGGCGGCGTGGTGCGGCTGCACAGCCTCGACCCCGGCATGCCGGTGCGCCACGCGCGGGTGACGCTGGAGGCGCCGGCGGCGCTGCCGCTGCGCTGGGTGGCGCGCGAGCTGCCGGGGGTCACCCCGCGCGAGGAGGTGGCGGCCGGCCGCCGGCGGCTGACCTTCGAGGCCCGCGACCTCGAGGCGGCGGACGATCCCGAGCCGGGGCTGCCGTCGGACGTGCCGCGCGTCGCCTACATCGCCTTCTCCACCGGCAAGTCGTGGTCCGACCTGGCGCGCCGCTACTCGGAGATCGTCGACCGCTCGATCCGCGGCGCCGACATCGCCTCCTTCCTGCGCGCCGCCACGGCCGGGAGCCCGGCGGCGTCGCAGCTCGACACCATCAACCGCCTCCTCGCCCGGATGAGCGACGAGGTGCGCTACACCGGCATGGAGCTCGGCGAGGGGGGGCTGATCCCGCGCACGCCGGCCGAGACGCTGAAGCGCCGTTTCGGCGACTGCAAGGACAAGGCGGTGCTGCTCACCGCCCTGCTGCGCGCCGTCGACGTCCCCGCCTACGTGGCCCTGCTCAACGCCGGCGAGGACGACCAGGACGTCGAGGAGTCGCTCCCCGGCTTCGGTCTGTTCAACCACGCCATCGTGGTGGTGCCCGGCTCGCCGGCGCTCTGGATCGATCCCACCGATCCCTTCGCGCGGGCCGGCGAGCTGCCGGTCGGCGACCAGGGACGTCTGGCGCTGGTCGCCAGCCCGACCGCCGCCGGCCTCGTGCGCACCCCCGAGGCCACCTCCGCCGAGAACCGGCAGCTCGAGACGCGCGACGTCTATCTCGCCGACCTCGGCCCGTCGCGGATCGTCGAGACCAGCGTCTACCAGGGAGCCATCGAGCGCGACGTGCGGGCCCTCTATGCGCTCCAGGACGGCCAGACGGTGCGCCAGGCGCTCAAGGAGTACGCCACCGCGGCCTACCTGGGGGAGGACCTGGCGGCGGTCGACCACTCCCGGCCGGGCGACCTCTCGGTGCCGATGCAGCTCCGGCTGGAGGTGAAGAACGCCCGCCGCGGCTTCACCGACGAGCGCAACGCCGTCGTCGGGATCAGCCCGGCGTCGCTGCTCAACCGCCTGCCGGAGGAGCTCACCGCCGCCGAGGACAAGAGCGGCGACGCGGCCGCCAAGGGCGACGACGGCAAGCCCGAGGCGCGCGAGTCCGACTACGTGTTCAGCCGGCCGAGCACGGTCGAGGTGCGCTACCGGATCGTGCCGCCCGTGGGCTACGCGCCGCAGCCGCTCCCCGCCGCCCGCACCCGCCAGCTCGGCCCCGCCACGCTCTCCGAGGAGTACGCGGCGGGCGCCGACAACGTGGTCACCGCCACCTTCCGGCTCGACACCGGCAAGCGCCGGATCTCCGCCCAGGAGTTCGAGGCGATGCACGCGGCCGTGCGCGCGGCGCTCCAGGACAAGGTCGCGCTGCTCGCCTTCGATCAGGTCGGGGAAGCGAAGCTGAGCGCCGGCCAGGTGCGCGAGGCGCTGGCGGAGTTCCAGCGCCTCGCCGCGCTGTCGCCGAAGGCCGCCCTCCCCCACACCCGCATCGCCCGGGCGCTGCTCGCCGGCGGCATGGGCGAGGCGGCGCGCGAGGAGGCGCGGCGGGCGGTGCAGCTGGAGCCGAAGCTGGCGCCCGCCTGGCGCCACCTCGGCTGGGTGCTCCAGCACGACGAGATCGGCCGCCGCTTCGGCGCCGGCTTCGACCGCGCCGGCGCCATCGCCGCCTATCGCAAGGCGCGCGAGCTCGATCCCAAGGACCTGCCCGGCCGCACCGACCTCGCCATCCTCCTCGAGCACGACGCCGCCGGCGTCCGCTACAGCCCGCGGGCCGACCTCGGCGCCGCCATCGACGAGTACCGGGCGATCAAGAAGGACCTCGGCGCGCGGACCGTCGACGACAACCTTTTGATCGCCCTGGTGCGGGCGGGGCGCTTCCCGGAAGCCAAGGAGCTGGCGGCGCAGATGAAGGACTCGCCGGACGGCGCCCTCTACTCGCTGGTCGCCACCGCCGCCCTCGACGGCGTCGACGCCGCGGTGCGCGAGGGGGAGCGCAGCTTCAGCGACGACCGCGCCCGCGCCGCGGCCTTGCAGACCGCCGCCCAGACGCTGATGCTCGCCCGCCGCTACCCCGAGGCCGCGGCGCTGATGGAGCGCGCCGGCCGCCAGACCGACAACCCCGCCGCCCTGCTCTCGCTGGCGGACATGCTGCGCCGCGCCCGCAAGCACGAGGAGATCGTGCTGCCGAAGGACCAGCCCACCACCCCGGGGCGCCGGCTGCTGGCGCTCGCCGTCGGCGGCAAGATCGACGTCCAGCAGACCGCCGCGCTCTTCTCCCGCGAGCTGGCGCCCGAGATCCTGAAGACCGGCCCCGAGACGCCGGGGCTGGTCGAGGCGGGGCTCGGCCAGGCCCGCCGCCAGCTCCGCTCGCAGGACGTGCCGGCCGACGTCGCCCTCGACCTCGCCCTCGGCGCCGTGCAGGAAGGGGTGACCGGCGACGACGCCTCCGGCTACCGGGTCGGCTTCGCGTTCCCGTTCAAGCCCAGCCTGGAGGTCTACGTGGTGCCCGACGGCGGCGAGTACCGGATCGCGGCGCTCAGCACCGCCGTCTCGATGCTCGGCGACGAGGCCCTCCGCCGCGCCGGGCGCGGCGACCTCGCCGGCGCCCGGAAGTGGCTCGACTGGGCGCTGGAGGAGACCGGCGGCAACGGCGGAAATAGTGCCGCCGGCGGGTCGGGCGTCGATCCGATCCCGCAGAACCCCTTCGCCGCCCTCTGGGCGCCGGGGAGCGCGGCGGACGCCGGCGACATCCGCTGCGCCGCCGCCGTGCTGGCGGCGACCCGCGGCGAGGCCGGGAAGGACGTCAACGGGAAGGACGTCAAGGGGTCCCCCGTCCTGAGCTCCTGCCGCGACTCCGCCACCGATCCGGCGCGGCGCAACGCCTTCGACGTCGCCCTCGCCTTCAGCGCCGTCCAGTCCGGCCGCTTCGCCGATCTGGCCACGGCCTCCCGGCGGCTGCTCGACGCCGCGCCGGGCTCCGAGGGCGCCGCGCAGCTCCAGGCCGTGGCGCTCGTCGGCCTCAACCGCTGGGACGACCTGCGCGCCTTCGCCGAGCAGCGCCTCCAGCGCTCGCCCGACGCCGAGTGGGCCCGCGAGCTGCTCTCCGAGGAGGCGATCCACGCCGGCGACCTCGACCGCGCCGAGGCGCAGCTGCGGCGGACGATCCAGGCCGGCAAGGCGTCGGCGAACGACTTCAACCAGCTCGCCTGGCTGCTCCTCGAGCGCGGCCGGGTGGACGACGCCGCGCTCGACTTCGGCCAGCGCGCGGCCACGCTCTCCGACTACAAGCAGCCGGCCTTCCTCCACACCCTCGCCTGCCTCTACGCCGAGACCGGACGCACGGCGGAGGCCTACCGGATCATCCTGCAGTCGATCGGCACCCGCCTCGACGAGACCCCCGGCCCCGAGGACTGGTACGTCTTCGGCCGCCTCGCCGAGCAGTACGGCCTGCCGGACGTGGCGCGCACGTACTACCGCCGCGTCGCCCTGCCGAAGGACACCGACGGCGAGCCGATGTCGACGCACGCCCTGGCGGCCCGGCGTCTGGCGGCGCTCGGCGAGGAGCGGAAGCCGCTGCGGCGGGCGGCCAGGTAAGGAAGGAAAGGACCCAAAGGACTGCAAGGACTGCAAGGACTAAGAGCACCTAACCAAACTCTGTAGGGGCGGCCCTATGTGGCCGCCCTGGGCTGTCGTAGGGGCGGCCCTATGTGGCCGCCCTGGGCTGTCGTAGGGGCGGCCCTATGTGGCTGTGGCTGCCCTGGGCTGTCGTAGGGGCGGCCCTATGTGGCTGCCCTGGGCTCTGTAGGGGCGGCCCTATGTGGCCGCCCTGGGCTGTCGTAGGGGCGGCCCTATGTGGCCGCCCTGGGCTGTCGTAGGGGCGGCCCTATGTGG
>DATBAW010000368.1:0-10517 GCA_036271335.1 Thermoanaerobaculia bacterium | reverse complement strand
TTTTCGCCCCAGAGCTGCATGGGTTTGTCGGGGGGGGGCAGCTCGTTTCTGGGTTCAGCGCAAGCGACCGGTCCGGTCGGGCGGGAGCTGCTGCTAGGTGCCAGGGTCTTCTTCGCTTCGCTGAGCTTCGACCTCGGAATGAGCAAGAGGATGAACCAAACCAAGGAGAACCGAATATAAGTACGATCGTGGTGCAGGCGTTCATTACCCCCTCGACGGCGTGGTCCAGGGAGGCGGCGGCCCGGACGAGGACCGCGAAGGCGGCTTCGAGCGTGGCGGCTGGATGATAGACTATGACGCGCAGATGGACACCCTCAATGAAGGCGGGGAGATCGTCCGGGAGTGGGAGAGCAGGACCGAGGCGCTGCTGCTCGGCCGCAGGGCGTACGAGATCTTCGCCGGCTCCTGGGGCGTGTGGGACGAGAACGTCGAGGGTTTCCTTCCAGGGGGAAATCGAAGCTGTTCTCCGACGGGTTCGTGACCACCAGACTGACTCTGGTCGAGACCCGCGCCCTGCATTCCGGAGTCCTGGTCAACACCTACCGGCGCTCCGACGCGAGCTGAGCGTGATCGACCGCAGGGGGATAGTGCCAAGGTCCTCAGGAACCCCGCCTCCAGTCGCCCTGCTGAGCGCGAATCATGTCTACCTTGATTTGCTGGACGGCAAGATCACGTCGGAATAGGTGCCAGGGTCTCAGGAAACAACACGGCTCCGCACCTTACCCCGCGCCGTCCGCCCAGGGGGCCTGCGATTCCACGGAGACCTTCGCTGGATGGGCCTCGGCGACCCGGGATTGCGCGCCGTCGTCGCGTGGTTCGGCGGCGGCCTTCGCGGCGTGGACGTCCGGATTCGCTGGTTGCGCCCACGCGTGGGCCCTTTCGCCCCCCTCCTGGGGGGAGCGCCCCAGGACGGGGGGCCAGTCGCCCAGGGCGAAGGGCGGCCGGCCCGACAGGGGGGTGTCGACGAGCCTGGAGAAGGGGGCGATCGCCCGGGCTCGGCCCCGGTGCGAAATCGCGGGGGGGCCGGCCCCCGGAGGCGAAGGGGCAGCCGACCCGGAAGGGGGGCCAGCGGGCCCACTCGTGGGCGCAACCGGAATCTGCGAAGGTGCGAGCGGCTGACGCGTCGAGCCGACCGTTCGGGCCGATCCTTTTCCCTCTTTTTCCCCCAGCGCGCAGGCGGCGAGCGAGTAGAATGCCGATGCAAAGGCCGGTGAAAATCCAGGCCGAAGCCACGGAGGTAGGGAGTCTTGGTGCAGAGGCGCGCGAACGAGGGCATGAGCGGAAAGCGCCAGCTGCTCTTCGTTCAGGTTGGCGGCGCGGGGGTCCATGACGAGTGGGATCGCAAGCTCGTCGAGAGCCTCCGGCTCTCTCGAAGCCGGCCTCTAAGTCGCGACTACGCGCCGACCAGCCGCTCCCAGTTTCCATGGGCGAACAGGCTCTTCGCCTCGTCCTTGAGCGGCAGGCCTTCCAGAAAGCTCCGGGCTTCCCGCCCCGGACGGTACTGGTAGGGGAAGTCCGTGGAGAACAGGATGCGCTCGATCCCCACGATCTCGATGGACCGTTCGAGGTAGGCGCGGCTGAACATCCCGCTCGACGTGACATACAGGTTCTGGCGCATGCAGTCGGCCAACGGCCGCACGAGCCTGGCTACCCGGTCGAGCCCGGCGAGGCGCTCCAGGTAGAAGAGGACCACCTCGCCCCAGTGCCCCAGGATGATCTGCAGGCCGGGGAAGCGGTCGAAGACGCCCGCCAGCACCAGGCGCACGAACTGGATTCCCGCCTCGTAGTGCCATCCGAGCCCGAAGGTGGCGAAGGCGAGATCCACGGGATCGGAGAAGCCGGAGTAGTAGGCCTCCCGCACCGCGCGCTGCGGGATCTGCGGATGGATGAAGAGCGGCACGCGAAGCTGCTCCGCACGCTCGAACAGAGGCCAGAAATCCGGATGATCGAGGTTCTTGTCGCGGGTGCGCCCGCACAGCATCGCTCCCTTGAACCCGAGCTCGCGCACGCACCGCTCCAGCTCGCGCGGCGCCTCCAGCGGAGCCGGCGTGGGCAGGGCGGCGAAGCCCTGGAAGCGCTCCGGATGGCGGGCCACGGCCGCCGCGATGAGATCGTTGGTGCGTCGGGCGAGCGCGATGCTGGTCGCGCCGTCCAGATTCTGGAGCCCGGGCGTGGTGAGGGAGAGGACCTGGACGTCCAGACCGGTCTCGTCCATGAGCCGCAGGCGTTCCTGATCGAGATCCTCCAGGAGCTTCCCGATGTTCCCATGGTCCATCCCGGCCGTGGGGTTCTCCGCCGACTCCGGCACGGCCCACGCATCCTTGACCTCGCGGGTCAGAAGGTGCTCTTCGATACCGATCAGCTTCATGGAGACTCGCTCCTGCAAATCCGGTACCCCGATGACGGGGGTGGAGGTGGAGCTTATCCTGACGCCTGGCTACTGCCGTTACTCCTGAAGCGCCTCGCTGGGCGGTACCCGTGCCGCCCGCCAGGCCGGGCCGGCGCTCGCCAGGAGCGCCACGCTGGCGAGGACCAGGCCCACGGCCCCGAACAGGATGGGGTCGGCGACGCTCACCCCGTAGAATAGGCTGGCCAGGGCGCGGCCGAGGGCCAGGGCCGCTCCGAGCCCCAGGACGATCCCCAGGAGGGTGGGGCGCATCCCTTCGACGACCACCAGGCGGAGCACGTCCCGGACCTGCGCTCCCAAGGCCATGCGCACGCCGATCTCCTGCGCTCGCCGCCCGACGGTGTAGGAGAGCACGCTATAGATCCCCACCGCCGCCAGGAGCAGGGCGAGCCCCGCGAAAGCGGAGAGAAGCAGCATGCTGAAGCGCTCCTGCGCAAGCATGGCGGCAACGGCGGAGTCCAGGGTCGCGACCTCCAGCAGCGGCAGGTCCTTGTCCTCGGAGTGGATGGTCCGGGCGACCGCGGGGACAAGGCTCTCGGGCCGGGTCTTCGCGCGCACCACGAACGTCGTCGCCGGCCACGGCCTCTGGGCCATTGCCTGATAGACGGTCGGAACCGCCCCCTCGACCCGCAGCCCGTCCACCTTGACGTCGGCGACCACGCCTACGACCTCCTGCGGGACGCGCGGGGCGAGGCCGAGGACCAGCCGCTTGCCCACGGGGTCCTCGCTGGGCCAGAAGCGCCGGGCCATGGATTCGCTGATCAGGACGACCGCCGGCCGGTCGAGGGCGTCCGCGGCGGTGAAGTCGCGCCCGCGCCGGAGCGCGATGCGCAGGGTCCGCAGGTAGCCCGGAGAGATCAGGCGCACCGCCACCTGGGGCTGCTCCGCGAGGGCGCCCGTCGTCCGGCCCGGGATGGCGACCGGCTCGTTCAACCCGGGCTCGGTCAGGGGGAGCTGATCGACCGTCGCGGCGGCCTCGACTCCCGGCAGCGCCCGCAGCCGCGTGAGCACCCGGTCGAAGAAGGCGCTCTGCTGGCGGGGCTGGGGGTACTGCTGCTGCGGGAGGCCGAGGACCAGGGTCAGCACGCCATGGGGATCGCAGCCGGGATCGTCACGCTGGAGCACCCCGAGACTCTCGATCATCAGCGCCGCGCCGAGGAGGAGGACGAGCGACAGCGCGACCTCGGCGACCACCAGCGCGCCGCGGGTACGGCGGCCGCCGGCTGTCGCGTCGGTCCGCCCCAGCCCGCGCTGGAGCGCACGGTGGGGATCGCTCCGCAGGAAGGACCAGGCCGGCGCCAGACCGGCGGCGAGCCCGGCGAAGAGCGAAATCCCCAGCGTGAAGGCGAGAATCCGGAGGTCCAGGTGGACGTCGAGCCCCGGGGGGAGCAAGTCGCCCAGGAACCCGACGAGGAGTGCCACGCCGAAATGCGCCAGGTAGAGGCCCAGCGCGGCGCCGGCCAGGGCGAGGAGCAGCGCCTCCGCCATCAATTGCCGCACCAGCCGCCCGCGGCTCGCCCCGAGCGTGCCGCGGATGGCCATCTCCTTGCTCCGGCCCAGGGTCCGCACGAGGACCAGGTTGGCCACGTTGGCGCAGGCGATGAGGAGGACGAAGGCGACCGCGCCCAGGAGCAGGAAGAGGGCCGGGCGCGCCCTTCCCGTCAGGTACTCGTGGAGCGGCTGGACGACGGCGCTCCAGCCTTTGTCCGTATCGGGATACGCCTGCGCCAGACGGCCCGCCAGGGTGTCCATCTCCGCCTGCGCCTGAAGGCGGTCCACGCCGGGCTTCAGGCGTGCGATGACGTTCAGCTGGCGCTCGCCCCGTACGGCGCGCTCCTTGGCGGTCCAGGCGAGCGGCTTCCAGACCTGGACGGTCGCCGGGTACCAGGCCGCCACCCGCAGGGCGGGCATGACGCCCACCACCGTATGGCGCCGGCCGTCGAGCACGAGCTCCCGGCCGAGAACCCGCGGATCGGACCCGAAGCGGCTCTGCCAGAGGGCCTGGGAGAGGATCACGACGTCGTCGTGGCCCGGCTCCTCTTCGCCCGGCGCGAAGACTCGGCCTAGGAGCGGCCGGACCGCGAGGACGGAGAAGAAGTCGCCCGCCACGGTGGCGGCCGTGAGCGCCTCGGGCTCCTGCCGGCCGGTCCAGGTCAGGGAGCCGCCGCGGTACGCCGCGAGCGCCGCGAAGGCGTGGCTCTGGCCCCGCCAGTCGAGGTAGTTGGCGGGCGACACGGGACCCGTCCTCCCGACCTCTGCCGGCGGCGGCGGCGCCTCCTGGAGCCGCATCACCTGTCCGGGCTCCGGGAAGGGCAACGGCCGTAGCAGCACGGCGTCGACGACGCTGAAGAGGGCGGTGTTCGCCCCGATCCCGAGCGCCAGGATGCCGATCGCAGCGGCGGCGAAGCCCGGGCTTTTGCGGAGCGTGCGAAGGCTGTAGCGGAGGTCCTGTCCCACCGTGGTCATGGTGGCTGATTCTACCAAAAGGACTAGGTGATTCTTGAAAGAGTCGAAGAAAGAAGTCAGGTGCGGGGGTATGATCTTTCGCGGAGGAGTGTAGAACGAGATGAGCACAGCACTACAAGGGAACGGCAGCCATCCGCTTCGGCTTCTGATGCGCGTTCCCGTGCCGTGGGTGTTCATCCTGACGTATCTGATCGGCGTTGGTGCGGAGTATGTTTGGCCCCTTCGCTCGGCCCTGGAAGCGCTTCCAGGGGTCAGCGTCGCTGGCGGCGTGCTGTTCGGTGCCGGAGCGGTCGTAGCCGGCTGGGGCCTCTGGACCTTCCACAGGGCACGCACCACTACCGTACCCGGCGAGGCGTCCTCCCAGCTCGTCACCTGGGGCCTCTATCGCTTCAGCCGGAATCCGATGTATGTCGGTCTCACCCTCCTCTATCTCGGAGAGGCGGGAATCCTGCGGCAGGTCTTGCCGGCGATCCTTCTGCCTCTCACGATTGCCTACGTCAACGGAGTCGTGATCCCGGTTGAAGAGGGCAAGCTGAAAGAGGTCTTTGGCCAAGAGTACGAACGGTATCAGGCCCGCGTCCGTCGCTGGGTGTAGGCTCTCGACGACCGGCGAAGGCCCGGACGAGGCCGGCGGGCTTCACGAAATGGCCGGCGAGGGGCGGAATATGCACGACGACCGCGAAAATATGCGCGGCGGATGTCTCGCCGGGCCCGGCGGATCGTCTGAAATGCCCGGCGAGGTCTTCGCCGGGGCCGGCTGAACGACTCAAAGGGCCGGCGAGCCTCTCGGCGGAGCCGGCGGGCCGATTGAAATAGCCGGCGGACGCTTCGCCGGGGCCGGCGGAGGACCTACCGGGCCCGGCGAGCCTCTCGCCGGCATTTTCCCAGCTGTTTTGGTGCATAAAGCCTCCTCCGGCGACCCTTACGAAGAGGTGGCCGGTGAATCCAAACTGTCGCCCGCCCCGCGTACGGTCGTCAGCGGAAGGAGGAAGGATCGGGAAGCGGCGACGGCCACCCTCCCGGATCGCCGCTGGGTGTAGAGGCGAGGGAGCCGGCCTCGCACCGCGGCCTAGATTCCACCGGGACGCGACCTATGGCGTGGATGCCTCGCAAGCGAGGAGGATAGGATCGGTAATCACCCACTGCTGGTTCGAGCCACAGACATCGACCTGGTTCAGGACGCAGGCGTCTCCATCTTCATCCGTCAGCTTAATGTCGTAATAGTCGCAAAGAATGCTAGGGATTCTGACTTGCTGTCGGGGATAGAGGATGTCGCTGCCGAGAAGGTCGTCTCCCCAGTAACGACTTCTTGTGGAGCTCATGTAAATATGTTGGATCGCCCATTGTGAGTTATTGACGAGCATGACACTCGATCGACTTTGAATCCTGGCCGATGCGGGCCCGACCTTGAGAAGGAGGCTGAGGATGATGGCGAAGCTCACTTTGGCGTTCATAGGGTCTCCTTCCGCTGCTCCAGAGAGCAGTGTCATGGTCGTCTCCGGTTTCCAGAGGAGCCCAAAGGCTCTCCCGGACGGCCTGTTTCGCTGAAGAGACCCTGTCAGGGCGAAATTGTTGAGTCAGGCCGAGGAAATCTGGTCAGAGGGCTGTTATACGCCTTTCAAGGCGTGCTTCTTTCGCATTGGACCAAGGTGTCATCGGTAATGACCCATTGCCGGCTCGAGCCACAGAGATTGATCTGTTCTAAGACGCAGACATATCTGTCCTCGTCGACGAGCTTGATGCCGTAGGAATCGCACAGAATGTTATAGATTTGAGTCTGTTGACCTGGTCGAAGAATGTCGTTTCCCAGGACGTCGTTTCCCCAAGAACGATCGCTCGTAGGGCTTATGTAGATGTGTTGAACCGCCCATCGTGAATTGTTTACGATGGTGACGGTCGATTGGCTCTGGGCCTCGGCCGAAGGTGATTCGACAGCCGGAGGCTGGCCCGAAGGATCTGATGGTGCATGGTCTTGATCGCTCCCAGTTGACGGAGTCGGGGCGTCCGTTGTGGTGTCGGATGTCGTAGACGGCTCCGAAGGAGGCTGTTCGGGTGTGTGAGAGCAAGGAAAGGCCAGGGCGAGCATCAGGCTTGTCAAGATCAGTAAGGCCAAGCCTAGAAACGCTTTTGAGCGTTTTTTCCTGATGGGTGCTGGCTCGGGTGGTGTGTCTGAAGGTGCGAAGATCTGCCCGTCCGGTGATCTCATGAAGAGAGCGGGTGCGCTCCAGTCGACGCAACGGTCATCTCGCGCATGCACCGCTTGGCGCCCCTCGGCGACCGCTGCGTCGATCGGGTCGTTCTCGACCAGGCGGGTGTAGAAGGCCTTGCTGAATTCGATGGCGTCCCAGTCCGTGATGGGGAACTGCATGGCCACCACTGCAGGTAACCCGGAAAGGACAAGGGCGTTCGCGACTCCGGCGAAAGGATGGGCATCCTTTCCAGAGAAGGCTGAGTTGCAGGCATTGAGTACCATGAGCCGGAGAGACGGAAAGTCACGCAGGACTTGGGCAAGAGCGACTCCGCTGACCCGCTCGGGGGTGCCGTCGCTGCCCTGAAACAACAGAACTCCTTCCGTGGCATTTTGATCGAATGTGCCGTGTCCCATAAAATGGATCGCGTGACACGTCGTCTTGAGCAGCGCTTTGCGGATGCCAAGGATCGTTGGTGACTCCGGTTTTATGAGTTCAACTCGCGGATCTCGGCTCATGGCTTCTTGCAGGTTTCGAGATTCGCCGTCCAGGTCCAGGCGAGGAAGTGATGGATCCGAGATGTTGGCCGCTACTACCAGAATACGGAGCGGTGGCTTGAACGGCGGCAGAGCCGAGCGATGAGGTACCATCAAATAACGGACGATCGGCCGCTTTCGATTGAGGGCGATGTAGTCGCGATCCCGGGCCGAGTAGAGAAGCTCCCAGGGGAACGTCTGCAGGAAGCTCAGGTGAGGGTTCCGAGGATCGATGAGAATTTTGACCCGCAGACCTGTGGAGGAATCCAACTCGAGCCGTCCGAGGCTCCGCTCGAAGAGGCTCAAGACCTCACCGCGAAATAGCGCATCGAACAGTTTCTGGCCGATGCGATCCGGAGAGGCAGTCAGATTGATTCTGACGTCCCGCAGTGGAGTCGGCCGTGGCCCCCGGGTGGGGACCTCGGTGGGAGCTCGAATCTCCGCCAGTACTCGAGACAACTCTTCTTGCGAGAACGGGAGGTCGAATTGGGCCGATCCCTCCCCCGCGGGAGACTCGATGACGTTGACCGCAAAACCCTGCGGATGCTGGGCGACTACCTGGATCGTGAAGTCCGCGTATTTCACCGACTGGATGAGACACCAGACGAAGAAGAAAGGTTAGGCGTGGGGCTGCCTGGTATACGGACGAGCTCACGGCTCCGTTTGGGCTCGCGTCGCGGCGCGGCGAGCGGTAGACTGTGCGGGCCGGGAGAGGGAGGGCAGCATGAACAGCATGAAGAACTACGACGTGGTCATCCTGGGAGGCGCCTTCAGTGGCGCCGCGGCGGCGATCCTGCTTCGGCGGGACCGCCCGGACCTCTCCGTGCTGGTGGTCGACCGCCAAGCCGAGTTCGACGCCAAGGTGGGGGAGGCCACCACCGAGATGTCCGGCATGTTCCTCACCCGCCGGCTCGCCATGTGGCAGCACCTGGAGAACGAGCACCTGCCCAAGGAAGGGCTGCGCTACTGGTTCCAGAACGACAAGGTCGCCACCCACGCCGACGCCAGCGAGACCGGCGCCTTCCAGCGCAGCACCGTCCCCTCCTTCCAGCTCCGCCGCGACGCCCTCGACGAGCACCTGCTGGCGACCGCCGTGGCCGAGGGCGCCGAGCTGGCCCGGCCGGCCAAGGTGCGCGACGTCGAGCTCGGCGAGTTCGACCACCGCGTCACCTTCGAGCGCGAGGGCTCGGCGGAGCCGGAGACCGTCGGCTGCCGCTGGGTGCTCGACGCCACCGGCAGGGCCAACTTCCTCGGCAAGAAACTCGGATTGATCGAGCGCAACCGCGAGCACCCCACGGCGGCGGTCTGGGGACGCTGGCAGGGCGTGCGCCACATCGACGACGTCGCCGCCCGCGGACCGCTCAGCTTTTCGCGCGGCAACGTCACCTCGCGCCGCCTCGCCACCAACCACTACATGGGCTTCGGCTACTGGGTCTGGTTCATCCCCCTGGGGAACGGCGAGACCAGCGTCGGCATCGTCTTCGACACCCGCCTGGTCCAGCTCGACCGCGGCAGCAACATGGAGAGCGCCTACCGCGCCTTCTTGCAAGCGATCCCCGCCGCCGCCGAGCTGCTCGAAGGCGCCCATCTGCGGACCGAGGATCTGCGGACCTACTCGAACCTCGCCTACGTCACCCGCCAGTACATGGGGAACGGCTGGGCGTTGATGGGCGATGCGGCGGCGTTCCTCGATCCCTATTACTCGCCGGGATTGGATCACGCCGCGTTCTCCGTCGAGGCCACGGTCGAGATCGTCAAGGCGCAGACGTCCGGGATGGACGTCGCGGCCCGGATCGCCGAGCACAACGCGACCTTCGACCGCTCCTACCATCGATTCTTCCAGGCGATCTACAAGGACAAGTATTTCTACATGGGGGAGCACGACCTGCTCTCAGCGTCGTTCCTCATGGACACCGCGCAGTACTACATCTTCGTGGTGATGCCAGCCTACCTGCTGTTCGGAAAGTTTTTCTGGATGCCCGTGCTGGGGCCGAAGCCGGCCTTCGTCAGCTACCACATGATGCGGATCTACAACCGCCGCTTCAAAGCGATCGCCCTGGCGCGACGCGCCGCCGGAGAGGCCGGCCGCCGCAACGACGGCCGGCGGGTCAAGGCGCTCTACGATCTCAAGAGCGCTCCCTTCCGCATGGCCGCCAAGGGGCTCAAGCTCTGGCTCTACGCCGAGCTGGACAACGTGCGGCTGGCGGTGAAGCGGTTGTTCGCGGGGAAGCGGGCCAGGGTGGTGGTCGGCGACGAGATGCCGGCTGAAGAGGCCTGAGGTTTCCTGGCGGGGGCGTGGGGCCCCTCATCACCCCGGCCCTCTTCTCCCGGCCTCCCTCCCTTCCCGACGGGAGAAGAGGGAGTGGTTAGTCTGAAAACAACTTCCAGAAGCGGTGTCTTGCCTTAGCCCTCTCTCTCCCGTCAGGTGGGAGGGAGGCCGGGAGAGAGAGGGTTGGGAGAGTGAGGGGCCCGCCTCCGCCCGACGCCACGGTCCTGGGCCGCAATCCACCCAACTCGCCATAGAATCCTCCCGCTGCTCGAACCCTGACAGGCACGCCGGGCTCACCGGCCGTGCTGGAGGAGATCGCCTCATGCTTGGACGTCGTCAGCTTCTGATTTCCGCCCTTGCCCTCGCCGTGGCTGGTATTTTCATCCGTCATGCCGCCGCCGAAGGGCCCGCTTCCGAGCCCATCCTCGGTTTCAGCACCGAGGGCGCCGCCGCGGAGCACGCCCTCGAGGCCCGTCTGGATGCTTCGCTCAACGCCGCCAACCTGCGCGCCTGGATGCAGCGGATCACCTCGCATCCCCATCACGTCGGCTCGCCCTGGGACAAGTCGAACGCCGAGTTCATGGCGGGCCTGTTCCGCTCCTGGGGGTACCAGACGGAGATCGAGCAGTTCAAGGTCCTCTTCCCGACCC
>DATBAW010000367.1:0-5436 GCA_036271335.1 Thermoanaerobaculia bacterium | reverse complement strand
GTCAGCTTCTTGTAGCGGATCCGATGCGGCTGGTCCGCGTCAGCTCCGAGGCGGCGCTTCTTGTCCGCCTCATAGGCCTCGTAGTTCCCCTCGAACCAGACCACCTCGGACTCGCCCTCGAACGCCAGGATGTGGGTGGCGATGCGGTCGAGGAACCAGCGGTCGTGGGTGATGATCACCGCGCAGCCGGCGAAGGCGAGGAGCGCTTCCTCCAGGGCCCGCAGGGTGTCGACGTCGAGGTCGTTGGTCGGCTCGTCGAGCAGCAGCAGGTTGCCCCCCGCCTTCAGCGTGCGGGCGAGGTGGACGCGGTTGCGCTCGCCGCCGGAGAGGTCCTTGACCCGCTTCTGCTGGTCCGAGCCCTTGAAGTTGAAGGCCGCCGCGTAGGAGCGGGCGGGGATCTCGCGCGCGCCGAGCTGCACGATGTCGCGGCCGTCCGAGATCGTTTCCCACACCAGCTGCTCGCCGTCCAGACTCTCGCGGCTCTGGTCGACGTAGGCGATCTTCACCGTCTCGCCGACGCGGATCGTACCGGCGTCCGGCTTCTCCTGGCCCACGATCATCCGGAAGAGCGTCGTCTTGCCGGCGCCGTTCGGGCCGATCACGCCTACCAGCCCGGCCGGCGGCAGGGCGAAGTCGAGCTTCTCGATCAGCAGGTTGTCGCCATATCCCTTGCGCAGCCCCTTGGCCTCGACGACGAGGTCACCGAGGCGGGGGCCGGAGGGGATATGGATCTCGTTCGGATCGCTCCGCTTGTCGTACTCGCGGTCCTCGGCCAGCAGCTTCTCGTAGGCGGTCAAGCGGGCCTTTCCCTTGGCCTGGCGGGCGCGTGGGGACATCCGCACCCATTCGAGCTCGCGCTGGAGGGTGCGCTGGCGCGACGACTCCGTCTTCTCCTCCAGGGCCAGCCGCTCCTGCTTCTGCTCCAGCCAGGAGGTGTAGTTCCCCTTCCAGGGAATCCCCTGGCCGCGATCGAGCTCCAGGATCCAGCCGGCGACGTTGTCGAGGAAGTAGCGGTCGTGGGTGACGGCCACCACGGTGCCGGGGTAGTCGGCGAGGAAGTGCTCCAGCCAGGCGACCGACTCGGCGTCGAGGTGGTTGGTGGGCTCGTCGAGCAGCAGCAGGTCGGGGCGCTGGAGCAGCAGGCGGCAGAGGGCCACCCGGCGGCGCTCGCCGCCCGACAGCTTGTTCACGTCGGCGTCGGCCGGCGGCAGGCGCAGGGCGTCCATGGCGATCTCCAGCGTGCGGTCGAGCTCCCAGGCGTTGGCGGCCTCGATGGCGTCCTGCACGCGCCCCTGCTCGGCCATCAGCTTGTCCATCTCGTCGTCGGACATCGACTCGCCGAACTTGGCGTTGATCTCGTCGAACTTGGTGAGCAGGGCTCGGGTCTCCGCCACCCCCTCCTCGACGTTGCCGAGGACGTCCTTGGCCGGGTCGAGCCGCGGCTCCTGGGAGAGATAGCCGACTTTGGCGCCCTTGGCGGCCCAGGCCTCGCCGACGAACTCCTTGATCTCGCCGGCCATGATCTTCAGCAGCGTGCTCTTGCCGGCGCCGTTCAGGCCCAGCACGCCGATCTTGGCGCCGGGAAAGAACGACAGCCAGATATCCTTCAGGACCTCGCGGTTGGGTGGATAGACCTTCCGCAGGTCCTTCATCACGTAGATATATTGCTCAGCCATGTTGACTCCTAAGGGCGACCCGCTCGAGCTCCGATCCTGGATTGGGGTAGAAACGACAGACCGCTGGCGGAGGGGATTGTAACTCAGGGAGCCGCCCCTGGCGTCCATGAGGTAGTATCCCGGTCCGCCGGGACGCCGGAGCCGGACAACGCTGGGCCGAGAGCCGTTTCGGGCTCCTGAATGTGGCCCAGGGCGCAAGGCCCTCGCACGTGGGCTCCTCCGCCGGACCTGGAGACGGATGTTAAAGGCGAAGGGCCTTTGGACCTTTAATTTCGCATCGTCTTTTGATCTTGACTGAATCGGTCTACAATGGAGCCTCGTTTCCTGGACTCGGGCGCGTGGCCACGGCAAGCCGGCTCCGCCTCGCCACTGTAGCTTTCACGGGGAGCTGAGGCATGGTTCCGTCCTATGAGTATCTGGGCGTCCGGTACGGCTCGGCGGAGGCCTCCGATCTGGACGAGGTGGCAAGCTTTTTGGGAGCGGTCTTCGCCGCCAACGATCCCTTGGCGCTCACCCTCGGCGTGACGCCGGGCGAGTTCGCGGAGCTCGCGCGCTGCTTCGCTTCCGGCGCGGGGGACGACGGGCTGTCGATCGTGGCCCGGCGGGCCTATACCGGAGAGCTCGTCGGGGTCCTGGTGGCCACGGATGGCAGCGCGGCCCCTCCGAGCGGGCTCGAACGATTGAGCCCGAAGTTCGCGCCGGTCTTCGACCTCCTGGGGGGCCTCGACGCGGAGTACCGCCAGAGCATGATTCCGCCGCCCCTGGGAGTCTGGCTCCATCTGCTCCTGCTGGGGGTTCCCGAACCCTTCGGCGGTCGCGACGTGGGCTCCCAGCTCCTGGCCTGCTGCCTCGAAAACACCACGCGCCGGGGCTATCGCGTGGCCAGCGCGGAGGCCACCCACAGCGCGTCCCAGCACATCCTGAGGAAGCAGGGATTCGTCGACCGGGTCCGGCGCTCCTACCAGGAGTATCGCTTCGAAGGAAAGGCCGTCTTCGCCTCCATCGAGGGGCATTCGGGTCCGATCCTGATGGAACGGATCCTGGCCTAGACTCTGAGGTCGCATGAAAGGAGAAACGATGCGCCTGAAACTGAGCCTGCTGCTGGTGCTCGTGGTGCTGACGTCCGGATGCGCGTCCGGCGGGCGGACGAATCCAGCGGGTCCGTGCGCCTGCCGCCGCGACACCCACGAAGAGCTCCAGGGCACTCTCTGGATGCAGACCGCGGCGGAGTACCGGGTGCTGGCCGAAACCACCTACCGGGCGGCCACCGACGCCATCCCCGTCGCTCTGGCGAGCCCGGCCTGGACGGCGGCGACCGAGCAGACGTCGGATCCTTCGAAGCTGCCTCCCGCCGTCATCCTCGACCTCGACGAGACCGTGCTGGACAACAGCCTCCTGGAGGGCGAGCAGACGCTCCGGCGGGAGCCCTATACCGACTCGCTGTTGAACCAGTGGGTGGGTATGGGGAGGGCGACTCTGGTGCCCGGCGCGGGCGAGTTCCTCAAGAGCGCCCGCAGCCAGGGGGTCGCCGTGTTCTTCGTCACCAACCGCACCCTCGACCAGAAACCCGCCACGCTGAAAAACCTGATCGATCTCGGCGTGCAGGTCAAGGCCGAAGAAATCCTTTCGAACCAGGAGAATGGCTGGGTTTCGGACAAGACGTCTCGCCGGCAGTACCTCTCCCAGCGCTATCGTATCCTCCTGCTGCTCGGCGACGACCTCGGCGATTTCATCCCCTCGAAGCTGACCCCTGAAAAGCGGGTCGAGGCGGCGGAGAGCCACTCCGATTGGTGGGGCAAGCGCTGGTTCCTGCTGCCCAATCCCCTGTACGGCTCCTGGGAGCGGGCACTGTACGATGACGGCACCACCCTGACGGACGGGCAGGTGCTGGCCCGCAAATTCGGTCGCGTCAAAGGGTTCCACAACTGAGACGGACCGCTCCGCAGTCGCGCCAGCGAGCCCCATAACTGGCCAACGCGGCTCCGCAGCGGCGCAATTACGGGACAAAACTGCGTAATTATGCCGCGCAGTTGGTCAGCTACGCGGCGTAGCTACGTGATTGTGCCCCGCAGTTGAGCAACGGCACGGCATCCCTGCGCAACGGAGGTCCGGAGTCGCCCAATTTTCCGGCGCAGTTGCGCGGTTATGCCCCGCAGTCGGGCAACTGCGCGGCATAACTGCGTGACGATGTCCCCCGATGGAGCAGGAATCGCGGCAGATTGAAGGGCTTCTTTGTCTTCTTTGTAGAGACTTCCCAGCCCGTCCACGACACCTCCTGGCAGGCCACGGAGACGGCGGGACGTCTCCGCCGGAGAGGAACCCTTTGCCTTCTCCACGTCTGTGAAAAGACCACCACGACCACCGCTTGGTTCGAGCCGCGCCCTGCCCAGAAGACGTTTGCCGCCGGAACCGGCCATCCCTCCGCCGGAGACGTCCCGCCGTCCCCATGGCCTGCACAGGGTGTCGTGAACGGGCTGGGAACGTCTCTACAAAAAAGCTTTGGACAGCGAAATCTCTGCCGCGCGGGCTCCTGAAAGCCTCACACCACCTTGAGAAACGTCGCCTTCCCATCCCCCGGCGCGTAGAAGTCGACCAGCTCGGAGACGAGCAGGTAGCCGCAGGCGGCGTAAAAGGCGCGGGTGGGGTGGTACTGGGGGCGGGTGGAGGTCTCGACGTAGACGCGGGTGCGGCCGGCGGCGGCCATCCAGTCCTCGGCGGCGCGGAGAAGGGCCTTGCCGGCTTGCCGCCCCTGGAAGTCCGGGTGGACCACGATCCAGTAGAGGTCGGCCGAGGCCACCGTGCCGGGGATCGGCCCCCAGCAGGCATAGCCTCCCACCCGGCCCTCGATCTCGCCGACCAGGAAGCGGTAGTGGCTCGCCTCGCCGTTCGCCAGCCGGTCGTCCACCAGCTCCAGGGCGACCTCGATCTCCTCGGGATTGAAGAAGGCGGTGGCGCGGATCAGCGTCTCCAGCGGCCCGCGGTCGGCGGCCTCCAGGGAACGGCGAACGGAGAGGCCGGGATTCATGGGTGGGAAGGGCTCTTCCGGGGGAGGACGGCATCGCGGAGGATACGCGCCACGACGTCCGCGGACGACAGGCCGGCCTTCGTCGCGGCGGCCATGAAACCTCCGTCCGCGGACAGGCAGGGATTGGCGTTGATCTCCAGGATGCGCGGCTCCCCGGCGGCGTCGAGCCGGAGGTCCACGCGGGCGTAGCCTCGCAGGCCGAAGATCGTCCAGGCGGCGCGGGCGAGATCGCCGGCGCGGGCGAGCAGCGGAGCGTCGTCCGGGTCCGCCGGAAAGTGGCGGACCGTGTGGAGATAGGCGAAGGACTCCTCGTGCCATTTCGCGTCGTAGCCGAGGACACGGCTCATCCCGTCCGGAAATCCCTCGTAGACGATCTCGGCCACGGGGAGCGCTTCGACGCCCCGGGCTCCCGCCAGCAGGGAGACGTTGAGCTCGCGCCCCGGCAGGAAGGTCTCGGCGAGCACCGCCTGTCCGGGGAAGCGCGCGGCGAGCGCCCGTGCCCGGGCGATGGCCGCGTCCGCAGTGGCGCAAAGCGGCTCGCCTTCGAGGCCCAGGGAAGCATCCTCGCAGGCGGGTTTCAGGATCCAGGGGCCGGGAATCCGCTCGAGAAGAGCGGGATGATCGGGATCGAACCGGCCGCCGGGCGCGACGGGGAGGCCTTCGGCGGCGAGGATGGCGCGGGTGGCGAGCTTGTCCGTGGTCACCCAGAGGACGCCGGCGGGAGAGCCGGTGAAG
>DATBAW010000366.1:0-8901 GCA_036271335.1 Thermoanaerobaculia bacterium | reverse complement strand
GACGGGCTGATCCTCCGCCCGCTCCGCAGCGTGGCCGTCTCGGTCCCCGGCAAGCTCATCCTGATGGGCGAGCACGCCGTGGTCTACGGCCGTCCGGCGCTCGCCGCCGCCATCGATCTCCGCCTCACCGTCCACCTCGCGCCGGCCCCCACCGCCGGCGACGTCATCCATCTCGACCTTCCCGGCCTCCCTCACGCGGAGGCGACATCCTGGGCTGCCGTCCGCGCCCATGCCCGTGCCGCCCGGGAGAGCTGGGAGGCCTACAATGCCGAGCCCGGCCCCGAGCGCTTCCGCCAAGTACGAGGTGAAGACCCCGCGCATCTGGTCAAGGTCGCCTTGGGCGAAGCAGCGGCGGCGCTCGGCGAGGAGGTTTCCCCCGCCATCGCCGTGCGCGTCGAGTCGGCGTTGCCGGTCGGCTCCGGCTTCGGCAGCTCGGCGGCCACCGCCACCGGAGTCGTCGCGGCCTACCTTCTCTTCCGCGGCGCCTGTGGCGGGGAAGATCTCGGCCGCAACGAACGGATTCGCGGCATCGTTCAAGAGGCGGAACGGCGCCAGCACGGCCTTCCCTCCGGGATCGACGGCGCCACCGTGCTCCGCGGCGGTCTGCTCTGGGCACGCAGGCTAGAGGCCGGCGGACTGGAGATCGAGCGGGTCCCTCTCCGCTCCCCCCTGTTGACCCGTTTCCGCGTCTACGACACCGGCACCCCCGCTGAGACCACCGGCGCTGTGGTGGCGGCCGTGCGCCACCGCCGCGATCAGGACTCGGAACGGCACGAGCGGCTCCTCCACCGCATCGAGACGGCGACCCGCGGCTTCCGCGACGAGCTGGAGCGCGAGGAGGGGGATCCAGCGCGCTTCCAGGAGCTGATCCGCGACGCCGAAGCCTGCCTGGAGGAGCTGGGCGTCGTGCCGCCCGAGGTCGCCGCCCTGGTGCGCAAGATCGAAGACGCCGGGGGCGCCGCGAAGATCTCAGGGGCTGGCGCGCTCACCGGCCCTGGCGCCGGGTCACTCCTGGTCTATCATCCTGATCCTGAGTGGATCTCCGGTTGGAGCTTTCTCCGGCCATTCCCCTTCCACCCCGTGCAGCTTGGAGCCGAAGGGCTCCGTCTGGAGACCGACGCATGAGCAAGGCCACCGTTTCCGCGCCGGCCAACATCGCCTTCATCAAGTACTGGGGAGCCCGCGATCTCGATCAGGCGATTCCGAAGAACTCCTCGATCTCGATGACGCTGGAGCACTGCGTCACCCAGTGCACCGTCGAGACCCTGGATCATGGCGGCGAGGACGAGGTCTGGCTCGCTGAGCCGGACGGCGGCTTCCGTTCGCCGTCGCCCGACTTCGCCCGCCGCGTGCGGTCCCACCTCGACACGATCCGCACCTGGGCCGGACGCAAGGAGCCGGTGCGGGTGGCGACGCGCAACTCCTTCCCCACGGCGGGAGGGCTCGCCTCGTCGGCGTCGGGCTTTGCGGCGCTCACCCTCGCCGCCACCGGCGCATTCGGCAAGAAGGCGGCGCCGCGCGAGCTGTCGCTGCTCGCCCGCCGCAGCGGCTCGGGGTCCGCCTGCCGCTCGGTCTTCGGCGGCTTCGTCGAATGGACGGCGCCGAAGGAGGGAGCCGGCGACGACAGCGAGAGCTACGCCCGCCAGATCGCCGACGCCGACCACTGGGACCTGCGCAACGTCATCGCCGTCGTCGAGATCGGCCCGAAGACCGTCTCGTCGCTCGAGGGGCATCGCCTCGCCACCACCAGCCCCTACTACACCAAGCGGCTGGAGCTGGTGCCCGACCGCCTCGACCGGGTGCGGAAGGCGATCCGCGAGCGCGACCTCGACGCCCTCGGGCCGGTGATCGAAGAGGAGGCGGTCGACCTCCACCTGATCACCATGTCCTCCCATCCGCCGATCTTCTACTGGAGCCCCGGCACCGTCGCCGTGCTGCGCGCCGTGCGCGAGCTGCGCCAGGAGGGGCTCGCCGCCTGGGCCACCATGGACGCCGGCGCCAACGTCCACGTGATCTGCGATGCAGACTCCGAGGACGACGTCGCCGAGCGCCTGGAAAACCTCCCCGCCGTCGGCTTCGTTATCCGCGACGGCATCGGACCGGGTCCCGACCAGGAGGCGGAGCATCTCTTTTAGGCAAATGCCCGACATCCTTCTCCTCAAGCTCGGCGGCAGCCTGATCACCGACAAGACGCGGCCGGAGGCGCCGCGTCTCGACGTGATCGTCCGCCTCGCCGGCGAGATCGCCCGCGGCACCCAAGGCTCCCAGTTCCACCTCGTCGTCGGCCACGGTAGTGGCTCCTTCGGCCACGTCGCCGCGAAGCAATCCGGCATCGCAACGGGCCTCCACTCCGCCGATCAGCTCCCCGGCGTCTCGCGCACCCAGGAGCGCGCCGCCGCTCTCCACCGGCTGGTGGTCGCGGCGCTGCTCGAGGCCGGCGCCCTCCCCTACTCCATCGCGCCGTCGAGCTGCCTGGTCTCCGACGCCGGCCGCCCCTCGGCCTTCGCCGCCGAGCCGCTCCTGCTGGCCCTCGACCGCGGGCTCCTCCCCGTGCTCTATGGCGACGTAGTGACCGACCGTTCCTGGGGAATCTCGATCTGCTCGACCGAACGGCTGTTCGAGATCCTCGCGGGCGCTCTCCTGGCGGAGGGAAGAACGATCCGCCGCGCCCTTTGGCTGGGCGAGACCGACGGCCTCTACGATGCCTCGAGCAGGACGATTCCCAACGTTTCCGCAGCGAACTTCGACCGCTCGACGATCGGCTCTCCGGCCGGCACGGACGTCACCGGCGGCATGGTCCACCGCGTCGAGACCGCCCTCGGCCTGGCGCGCCTGGGCATCCCTTCGCTGCTCGCCAATGGCCTCGTCCCCGGCCTGCTGGAGCGGGCGTTGCGCGGCGAGGCGGTGCCCGGGACCGAAGTGCTTTGAGAGCCCGGGATTGAGGAATGCTATCCTCTCCGCGTGCAGGCTGAAACGGGACAGCGGGAGGAGGGGATGGCCGATCTGGAACAGCTCCTGATCGCCACGAGCCGGACGTTTGCGCTCGCCATTCCGCTGCTCCCCGAGCCCACGCGCCTGGAGGTGACCCTCTCCTACCTCCTGTTCCGCGTCGCCGACACCTTCGAGGACGCGGCGAGCTGGCCGCGCGCTCTGCGCATCGAGGCGCTCGGTCGCTTCGACGCTCTGCTCGAGGCGCCAGACCGCGATGAGATCGCGGCGATCTCGCGCTACTGGGGCGCAGAGGTGCCCTGCGAGCAGATCGGCTACCGCGATCTGCTCGCCGGTCTTCCCGCCGTGCTCGACTCCTTCTTCGCACTCTCCCCCGCCGCCGTCGAGCTGATCCGCGAGCACGTTCTGCGCACCTCGCGCGGCATGGCCGGCTTCGTTGCCCGTACCACCGACGAGGGCGAGTTGCGGCTGCGCGACATCCCGGACCTCCAGGCTTACTGCTACGTAGTGGCCGGGATCGTCGGCGAGCTGCTGACCGAGCTCTTCCTGCTCGGCCGGCCGCACCTCGAGCCGGCCGCCGCCCGCCTGCGCGAGCGCTCACGGGCCTTCGGCGAAGGGCTTCAGCTGGTGAACATCCTCAAGGATTCGGCGTCGGACGCCACGGAAGGACGGCGCTATCTCCCCGAGGGGGTCGATCGCGCCGAGGTGATGGCGCTCGCCCGCCGCGATCTCCAGGCAGCCCGCGAGTACGTGCTGGCCCTGCAGAGCGCCGGCGCCGAGCGCGGGCTGGTGGCCTTCAACGCCCTCCCTGTCCGCTTGGCCTCCGCCAGCCTCGACCGCGTCGAGCAGGCGGGGCCGGGCTCGAAGCTCACCCGGCCCGAGGTCTACGCCATCGTCCAACGCCTGAACCGCGCGCTCGACCAGAACGAGCCGGCGGTGACTTGAAAGGACGGCTCTTTAGCCTACTGCTTCTGCCGATGTATCTTCAATGTTGCCCTCTAGAGCCCGCCTAGCCGTCTCGATTTCGTTCTGAATTTTATCAGGCGTGACCATGGCTTCCAGGATTATGGGGCAGTCCTCAGGGATCAACTTCGCAACGAGTTGAAACGCACATAAAGCAGCGAAGCCTATAGGAATGTGCCTGCCTCTTGAATCCACTTCACTCATGTGTACCTGCCGAAGCCTCTCACGGAATCGCCGCAACAGACTGATAGCAATTCCCATTGTTGGATCGACCTGCCGGGCATGACCAATGTCGAAACAAAAGCTCGCATCAGGGAATTGTTCAAATAAGCTAACCATCTCCGGCAAAGTTCGTCCTGCAGGCTTTCTTTGATCCATATTCTCGAGACAGAGTCTCCGTCCCAGAAACCTCCAATGCGAAGGATTGGAGATCACATCAGGATGTACGATGATCGGCCATGCCAAAGGGACATTGTTCAAGGCAGAAACGAGATCTGATTCGTCCAACAGATCCAGCCGACTGGGGGCATGGAATGAAACATGCTGAAAACCTTCTAGATCGAGCAAAGACAAATTAGACACCAAAGGAACTAACTCATCGCTTCGCAGGGCGGAGAGCTCAATGGCATTCAGATGAAATCTCTGCTGAATATCCAAGCCCAAGCGAAAGTCTCCCTTCGCCAGAGCTCCTGTAGAAAAACCAAGAGGCCGCATCAAAACACCCCGTACTTGATGACTAGTTTCCTGAGGTCATCGTCGCCAAAAAAGAGACTTGTTAAGCCTTCTTGAAAGGAATGGCTAAGCTGACGAATTTTACCAAAAACCAAATCTCCTTCCACTTGTTCAAACTTTAAAGCCTCAAGGTGACTGCGACTCTCCGGATCGCCGAGCAACGCCAAAAAGCCATCATAAGATTCCATTAGTGCCCTTACAATATCAGGCCGATCTATCCTGAGAAGGGCCCGCGAAAGCAAATCTATTGGAGTAAGACGCATTTGTCCAAAAAGAAAATCGGCGAGCCTCGGCGCTTTCGTTGATTTGTCCAAAAGAACTTCGTCCCGATTCTCCGGAGGGTGCAACTCGAAACTAAAGCAGATTAAAAGCCCACCGACGAACAACAGCTTCCTTGACATCCTAAGCTTGGCATTCCGTAGCGCCCATTTCTGGCTCGACTGCTCCCACCTCTTAGCAGCATAGTCGACAGCCATTGTGCGCCAGAAGCGCACAATGTCGTTTAAAAGAAACCGCGGAACCGACAAAGAGGACTGCGAATGCCACGAAACGCTGATATCAGAGACAACGTACCTGCTCAAGACGCCTCTTAGCACCCTCTCTTGAACAATCTGGTTCGTTACGGCCAGCGACTCAAGAAGCAAAAGAATGCGCCGAGTCAGATTCTGATTGGTATCGTGTACGCCTCCGATGTGGTGAATCAGCTCATGGCTACTCACCAGGGTTCCGAACGTTCCCGTCGCGCCGGGCTTCTGGAAACCCAACATTTCCAAGTTTCTCCCAACCTCCTGCACAATTCGGAAATGTTCGGGGTCGGAAGGGCCGTCAATCAAAAGAGACCAGTCCGCATCGCTGTCTGGCGTCAATTCACGTCGTGCAAACGAGCCAAAAACGACGACAGCAGTATTGTCAGATTCAACGGCCTTAATTGGCTCCAGCTCCCTAAGGCGCCGATCGGTCAGTTCTCTGGCACCAACAATTGCCGGCCAATCTTCACAGTATTTCTCACGTAACTGATCGAAGGGAGAGGAGGAGGCAGAGTTTCCCATTTTTTACGATAGCGTCGGCAGCTAGGCTGTGGCCCTGACTATAGCCCAGGGCCAAGATCCTATCAGCTCGCTCCCGCCTCCACCACCCACGTATCGCCGGCCTTCATCAGGTCCTCCAGCTTGCCGACGCCGAGGCGTTCGGTCTCGGTCTGGATCTGCGCGATCACCCGCTCCTCATAAGATGGAAGCGCGATGTCGCGGAAGACGCCGAGGGGGACCGGGAAGTGCGGCGGCTGGAGCTGCGCCATCAGGAAGGCGGTGGCGGGGTTGTCCAGCGTCTCGTCCCAGACCAGGCAGTCGTCGGCGCTGAGGTCGCCGCCCAGCTCGATGACTTCCATCTGCGTGCCGCGCATCCGGATCCCCCGCTCCTTGTTCTTGCCAAAGACCAGCGGCTTGCCGTGCTCCAGGTAGAGCGCCGACTCGTCCTTGGTCTCCTTGTCGGTGAGGCTGGCGAACGCCTTGTCGTTGAAAATGTTGCAGTTCTGATAGATCTCGACGTAGGCGGTCCCCTTGTGCTGGGCCGCGCGGCGAAGAGTGTCGCGCAGGTGCGCCTGGAAGATGTCGACGCTGCGCGCCACGAAGGTCGCGCCGGCGCCGAGGGCCAACGACAGCGGATTGAACGGATAGTCGACCGAGCCCGCCGGGCTCGACTTCGTCTTCTTGCCCAGCTCGCTGGTCGGCGAGTACTGCCCCTTGGTGAGGCCATAGATGCGGTTGTTGAACATCAGGATCTTCACCCCGACGTTGCGCCGCAGCACGTGGATCAGGTGGTTGCCGCCGATCGACATCGAGTCGCCGTCGCCGGTGGCGATCCAGACCTCGAGCTCCGGCCGGGCGAGCTTGAGCCCGGTCGCCACCGCGGGCGCCCGCCCGTGGATGGTGTGAAAGCCGAAGGTGTTCATGTAGTACGGAAAGCGGCTCGAGCAGCCGATCCCGGAGACGACGACGAACTTCTCGCGCGGAATCCCCAGCTCGGGGAACACCTGCTGCACGGCCGACAGGATGGCGTAGTCGCCGCAGCCGGGGCACCAACGCACCTCCTGATCGGTCTGGAAGTCCTTTTTGTTCAGGGTCGGGGTCGGCGTCTCAGTCGGCATGCTTCGGCTCCAGGATCGACTGGATCGCGTCCAGGATCTCTTGACGGGAGAAGGGTTTTCCCTGCACCTTGCTGAGGGTGACGATGTCCTTCAGATAGCGGGCCCGCAGCAACAGCGCGAGCTGGCCGAGGTTCATCTCCGGCAGCAGTACCTTGTCGAACTTCGCGAGCACCTCGCCCAGGTTCGTCGGGAAGGGGTTCAGATAGCGCAGATGGGCGCGGCTGACCTTGAGGCCACGGCTGCGCGCGTTGTTGACCGCGCCGGTGATCGCGCCCGCCGTCGAGCCCCAGCCGAGGACGAGCAGCTCGCCCCCTTCCGTATCGCCGTGGATCTCGACGTCCGGGATCTCGCGGGCGATGCGCGCCACCTTCTCGGCCCGCAGGTGGACCATGTTCTCGTGGTTGACCGGATCATAGGAGACGTTGCCGGTGACGTTCTCTTTCTCCAGGCCGCCGATCCGGTGCTCCAGGCCGGGAGTGCCGGGGATGGCCCAGGGGCGGCTGAGCGTCTCGGGGTCGCGCTCGTAGGGATGGAAGCCTTCGGGGTCGGTGCGGAACTCGATCCGCAGATCGGGCAGGTCCGCCACCTCCGGCAGCTTCCAGGGCTCCGAGCCGTTGGCGATGTAGCCGTCGGAGAGCAGCACCACCGGCACCATGTGGCGGGTGGCGATGCGCACCGCCTCCAGGGCCACCTCGAAGCAGTCCTTGGGGGACGAGGCCGAGAGGATCGGCAGAGGCGACTCGCCGTTGCGGCCGAACATCACCTGCAGCAGGTCGGCCTGCTCGGTCTTGGTCGGCAGTCCGGTCGACGGGCCGCCGCGCTGGATGTCGCAGACGATCAGCGGCAGCTCGGTCATCACCGCCAGGTTCATCGCCTCGGCCTTGAGCGCGATCCCGGGTCCCGACGAAACGGTCACTCCGAGGGCGCCGCCGAAGGAGGCGCCGATCGCCGAGCAGACGGCGGCGATCTCGTCCTCGGCCTGGAAGGTGGTGACGCCGAAGTTCTTGTAGCGCGACAGCTCGTGGAGCACGTCCGAGGCCGGCGTGATCGGGTAGGCGCCGAGGAAGAGCGGCAGGCCGCTCCGCCGGCTGGCGGCGATCAGCCCCATGGCCAGCGAGGTGTTGCCGGTAATGTTGCGGTAGAGCCCCGGCTCCATGTGCGCCGCCGGCACCTCGTAGCGGTCGTGGAAGAGCTCGGTGATGTCGCAGAAGTTCCACCCCGCCCGCAGCACGGCGACGTTCGCCTCGGCCAGGTCCGGCTTCTTGGCGAACTGTTTCTTCAGCCACTCCACCGTGTTGTCGAGCGGCCGCGAGAAGAGCCAGTAGCACATGCCGAGGGCGAACATGTTCTTGCAGCGGTCCATCGACTTGGTGTCGAGGCCGCTCCCCTCCAGCGTGCGGCGGGTCATCGTGGTCAGCGCCGCCTGGAACACCCGGTAGGTGGCGAGGCTGCCGTCCTCCAGAGGATTGACGGTGATGTTCACCTTGGCGAAGTTGCGGGCGTTGAACTCGTCGGTGTTGACGATGACGATTCCGTTGGGCTTGAGGTCCTTGATTTCCTTCTTCAGCGCCGCCGGATTCATGGCGACCAGCACGTCCGGCGCGTCGCCCGGCGTGTGGATGTCGTAGTCGGCGATCCGCACCTGGAACGCCGAGACGCCGGGCAGGGTGCCGGCGGGCGCGCGGATCTCGGCGGGAAAGTCGGGCAGCGTGGACAGGTCGTTGCCGAGCAGCGCCGAGGTGTTGGAGAACTGGGTACCGGTAAGCTGCATGCCGTCGCCCGAGTCGCCCGCGAAGCGGATGACCACCTCGTCGATCTTCTCGGGCACGACCGTGGTTTTCTCTTTTTCTACGATCATGTTCATCTCTTTGCCGGGAATGCCGGGGATCGATACAAAAAGGACCCGGCCGTCATGCCAGGTCCGCGTACGAGGTCAATCTTAGCAGAGGTCGGGAGCGGTGGGGGTCAGGTCGGCAGCCGTTCCAGAGCGGCGCGCTCTTCGACGGTCAACCCCGCAGCGAGGTCCGGATAGGTCTCCAGGAGGCCCTGGGCGTCCGCGAAATCCTGGAGCCTCTTCGATCGCCGGCGCGCCGGGTCGCCGGCCGCGCGCA
>DATBAW010000365.1:0-7444 GCA_036271335.1 Thermoanaerobaculia bacterium | reverse complement strand
CGGGCGCCGCTGCCTCCCTGGCTGGCGAACGGCAGGCGGATCGACTCCTCGACCCGCAGGGTGAAGCACCAGCAGATCTTGATCGACAGGCTGATCTGGCCGTAGCCGGTCATCGCGCCGTTGCGGTATTCGACGCGCAGGACCATCCGCAGGTAGGCGGAGA
This sequence comes from Thermoanaerobaculia bacterium, assembly GCA_036271335.1. Lineage (GTDB taxonomy): Bacteria > Acidobacteriota > Thermoanaerobaculia > Multivoradales > UBA5704 > DATARR01. The sequence goes on along the minus strand of DATBAW010000365.1, from coordinate 7,281 downwards.
CGATGGCGAGGATGTTGAACTCGCCCCAGACCAGCAGGCCGATCGAGATCGCCAGGTCCTGCCCGCCCCCTTGCTGCCAGTCGCGATAGAAGTCGAGGCCGGCGGTGAACAGGATCCCCGCCGAGCCGCGGGCGACGCCGAAGTTGAGGGTCACGAAGGCGCCGGCCGAGACCCCCACCGAGACGCGGGTCTCGAACTGCGGCGGCTTATAGCGCACGTCGACGCCGAACCAGCCACCGCCGCCCAGGAAGAGCACCGCGAGGCCGAACGGGCGCTCCGGCCGGCTCAGCCAGAGGCCGGTGCGGATCTCGAAGCCACCCGCCACCAGCAGGTCGAAATGGGTATAGAGGGTGATGCCGGTCATGGTGAAGGCGCCGGTGCCGATGTCGGGCAGGGGGAGGCTCAGCTCGACGCTGATCCCGCCGGGGAAGAGCGGCGTCAGGGTCAGCCCCTGGTCCGACGGCAGCAGCCCCTTGAAGGCGTCGGTGACGAACTGGAGCACCGCCGCCAGCCGCAGGTTCTGGGCCTGGAAGTCGAAACGGAAGCCGTTGCCGCCGTCGTAGTAGAGGCCGCCGCCGGCGATGGTCATGATCGGTTCGCCGTTGAGCGTCACCGTCCAGTCGGCGACCAGCTGGGCCTCGGTCTGCTGCGCCTGCACGCCCGTCTGGCTCGCCTCGATCCGGCTGCGCGCCGTGAACCGCGGCTGCTCGACCAGCAGCGCGACCGGCGGCAGGGTGAACAGCTCGGGATCGCTGTCGAACCGTTTATCGATCACCACTTCCGACCAGGCGGTGAGGCGGTCGCGGTCGAAGCCGTGGCGCACCTTGATCCAGTCATACTCGGCGAGCGGATCGCTGGGGATCTTCAGGCCGCCCAGCAGATTCTCCAGCTTGAGGCCGGCGAAATCCGGAAAAAGCTTGTTGAGATCGAAATCGGCGAGCTGGGGGAGCAGGCGGTCGCGGATGCGATCGAACGGCACCTGCGCCGACAGCGAGTTGAGCACGCCGGAGCCGAGGTTGTTGAACACTCCCCCGGACCGCGTCACGTCCAGCGCGTCTTTCGCCGCGTCGTAGTAGTAGCCGACCCAGTCGCGGGTGCAGCGGAGCGTGTCGGTGACCGGACCCTCGGCCACCGCCCGGGCCAGCTCGAGGGACGCGCTCTCCACGCTCTGCACCTGGTCGCGCAGCTCGGTGATCACGGCGCTCTCGACGTCCTCGCCGACCCGCCGCAGTCCCACGCCGGCCTGCCGGACCGCGTCCTGGGCCTTGTCCGAGAGCGCGCGAAGATCGGTTGTCGCGTCTCCGATGGAGGTTTTGAGCGCGTCGACGACGCCCACGACATGCTGCTGGACGGCGTCGGCGCGCGACGCCAGGGTTCCTTGCAAAACCTTGATTTGAGCGTCCAACTCACCGAACTTCTGGGTCGCCGCGATGGCGAGCGCGGATGCGTGGTCCTGGACCTGTTGGGCCCAGCCATCGACCACGCCGGACACCGCGTTCGCGAGATTCGTCACTCCCAGATCGAGAGCATCGCTCAGCTCCTTGACCTTCGCCGTGCACGTGTCCTGGAAGCTCGTGATGGCGTCGCTGACGTTTTTCCGCCACTCCTGGACCTTGTCGTTCAGCGGCGTTACGAGGTGGTTGCTGACTCCCTGGAACAGGGCGTCGGTATCAAACTGGATCGCGGTGATCGTGTTCTTGATCTGGACCCAATCGGGCTGGGCCTTGAAGTCGGGAAGGTTCCGGATGGCGTCGTCGATCTTACCGATCAGGAACGTAACGGCCTGATCGATCACTTTCGTCAGCTGTCCGACCGCGCCGTTCTCTATCGGCAGATCGCCGAAGAGCGGGCCGAGCCGCGCCTTGACCTGCCGGCTGAAATCGGCGCCCAGTGCGACGACCCTGGCGCGCGCGGCCTGCAGGGCGGCGATCAGATCCCGCCGCAGGGCCGTCGGGTCCGCGACGGCGTAGCGCTCGGCCATCTGTTCGACGAAGGCCGTCAGATCCTGGCTCAGCCCCGCTACGAAGCTTTTGAGATCCGTCTTGTCGCGGTCCAGCTCCGCCTGGAGCAGGCCGAGGGCCTCCGCGGGCAGGAAGGGCGTGCTCTCCAACCGTTGCCGAGCCTGCTGGCAGACGGAGTCCAAGGCGTTGGCCAGCCGCGCCTTGGCCTCCTCTGTGAGTTCCGCGCTGGGAACGCCGGTCTGCAGGCGCTTGACCACGCCGTCGAGGGCGCCGAGCAGTTGATCCTTGTAGCCTCCGGCGGTCGTCAATGCCTTGTCGAGCTCGGCCTTGGCGTCCTTCTGCCGGCGCTCCAGGATCTGGGACCAATCCTCCACTTTTCCTTTGATCAGCGCCTCGGCCTCGCCGACCTTGCCTTGCAGCGTGGAGGCGTCGTCGTGCGCGTGCTGGAGCAGATCCAGCGCCTGCTCGCGCAGGCCGGCGATCTCGCCCACCGTCTTGCCGGCGCCCTCCTGGACCAGACGTTCGAGATGCTGCGCCAGCTCGGCGAGGCCGTCGTTGATACGCGCCTCGGATTGAGCGAAAACCTTTCCAACCGTGTCGTCGACCGTGGAGCGGACGTTGTTTGGCACCCGGCCGCGCAGCAGCGAGACGTTGCGGACTCGCGCTTCCAGCCCGGCTCCCGGCCGGCCGTGCATCAGGTTCGCCGCCTCCTCGGGCGGCACCACGTCGAGCGTGAACCGGCGCTGGCCGTAGTCGTGATCCGCCGCGTCCGGCTGATGGCTGGTGCCGCTGAAGCTCGGCAGGAACGGGACCTGCGGCGGTTGCGGCCGCTGGGTCAGCGGCAGGTCGATATCCGGCCAGGGTGGCCAGGCGTCGGAATCGCCTCCGAGCCCCTGTTTCGTCGTGGTGAAGAAGAGCAGCTGGCTGGGGTCGGCGAGTTGGTGGTTGATCGCCCCCTCGCCTTTGCCCGCGGCCCGCGCCAGCTCCAGAAAGATTTTTGGGAAGGGATAAAAGGGCGCTTCGGTATCATCAGAGAACGGTCCGCGCAGCGCCGTCACCCAGCCGCCGTCGATGTCGTGGCCCCAGTCCGGCTTCACCGGAATCACGGTGGTCTCGAAGAAGCCGCCGGCGATCGGTCCGGCGAGAGGCGGTCCGTCGCTGGAGGCCGAGGCATCTCCGAAATCCGGATATCCCCGCCGCGGCTGCATGATCTCGATGTACTCCCGCACCTTGCGCATCGCCGCCAGCCCCTCGAAGCCCTTGGGCTGGAGCTTGTCGTATCTCGGCATGGTGCGGGTGGTGCGCTCGTAGACGATGACGTGGCGGGCGTGGTGCCAGAGCATCGAGATACGGCCGACGCGGACCAGGGTCAGCGAGCTCAGGCGCCCCTGCGCCGTCTCGCTGATGATCAGCGTCCGCCCCTCGTCGAACGTCGCCTGCTGGCTGCCGCTGCCGCCCAGCGCGCCGAAGACGAGGCCGGCGATCCGTGCCTGCGCCTCGCCCTTCGCGCCGGTCTTCGCGCGGTCCTGATCGAGCACCGCGCCGTAGATGTTGCGGGATTCGAAAGGATAATCGACGCCGCCCCGCAGCGGCTTGCGGCCGCCGTCGAGCCCCGGCGGCACGACCTCCTGCGTGTCCCAATCCGTGACCTTGTCCGTGTCCTGGATCGGCGGGTGATAGCGGTCGACGGCCAGGGGATTGGCCGTTTGCCGGCTCTCCCGCAGCTCCAGGCTGAGCCCGTCGCTCAGCGTCAGCCGCTCGCGCGCCGCGAGGTCGCGGAAGACCGGCAACTGCGCGGGCCGCGCCATCAGGCCGCGGATCCAGCCGATCACGGAGCTGGCGTACGTGCCGAGGTCCGCTGGGATCTCCGCCGCGGTCTGTCCCGGCAGGAGATCGCGCAGAGCGGGAGCGAGCGGCACCCGGCCCACGAAGGCGTCCTGCTCGGCGACCCGCAAACCTTGTGCGCCATCCAGCTTCGCCGTCAGTCCATAGAGCAGCTCGAAGTCCGCGCCGTCGAGCTTGAGGCCGGTCACCCCGTCGCGCCGGTCGAGGAGGCGCCGCAAGGTCCAGGGCGCCGCGGTCCGGGCGGTGTCGACGTCGGTGCGGTCGAGGGTGAGGTGCGCCGGCGGGCTGAGCCGGTAATCGAAAGGAACGTCGGTCAAGGGGACCCCATGCTGAGCGCCGTCCTTGTCCGTGATCGAAAGGATTCCCTTGATCATCTCCTCGCCGATCGCCTGTGGCGGCAGCACCAGCGTCATGGCGCCGGTATCCGTGAGCAGCTCCCATCCCGCGGGATTCTCCCCGTCGTCCTGATAGACCGCGAGGATCTGCCTGGGCTCCACTTTCTCTGTCGTCGCGAGAACGCGCACCAGGAGGAAGGGCCCGGGATCGATCACCACGACGTCCGAATCGAGCACGACGGCCTGGCTGCCGGCGCGCACGGTCAGGGTCAGCACGCGCGAGCTGACGGCGTCTGCCGTCTCGCGAACGGTCAGCGCCGTGAGGCTGGATTTCGGGCTCAAATCGATCACCAGCGGACGCTCGCGGTTCAGGAGGTCGTTCTCGGTCTCGAAGCCGCGCTCGGGGTCCTCGGAAGCCGGTTGGGGAAGGCCGCCGGCGGCGTTGAGCTGGAGGGTGACCGCGACGGGCGGCTGGCCGAGGGAGATCGGACTGTCGGCGAAGGCGACGGACAGTTGGCTTCGCGTCTCCGTATCTCCTTGCGGCCCATCGACCAGCTTGCCGAGCGCCAGCCGGATGCCGCCCACCAGCAGATCCCCGAGCGGTTGCTGCGAGGGTCCCAGGAGGAAATTGAAGAAGCTCTTGGACGGCTCGGAGAGCGCCGCCAGCGCCTGAAACTTGTCGCTCTCCACCAGGGTGTCGAAACCGGAGGGGCGTCCCGTCACGTCCAGCGCGGAGGCCAGGTCGAAACGGAGCGGAACCCGTAGAAAGCTGCCCACCCGTTCGAGCCGGCTCCGCCAGGGAGCGGTCCCCCGATCGACCCGGAAGCGGAAGGTCCAGGGCGGGCTGTCGCCGGCGTGCAGCGGTGCCAGGGCCGGGTCCCCGGCGCGGATGTCGGTCGGGAGGAACGTCAGCGAGTTGCGCGACCGCAGCGAGCGCAGGCCGAGCGCCCAGTGGCGGGCGACCGCCTGCCAGAAGCCGCGCAGGGAGAGGCCCGCCATCGGGTCGAGAGTCGGCACGCTGCTCCAGTCCACGTACCAGGCTCCCGGCTCCGCCGCCGTTCCCGTCGGCAGGCTCGCGCAGCTCAGTTGAAGCGTCCGGCGCCAGACGAGGGGGCGTGACTGGATGTCCGGATTTTCCTCCAGCCGCAGGACCCGCGAATTGACCGCCACCTCCTTGGCGTCCTTGCCGGGCTGGCCGTCCTGCACCATGGCGACCGGGCGGAAGACCGCGCGGTTGTTGTCCAGGCCTTTCGGCAGGAACCGCCATTGAAAGGTCCACGATCGCGACGAGGCATTATCGATCAGGGCCGATTCGGAGCCGTTCAGAGGCGGGCTGGCGGCGAGAGCGGAGGAGTCCACTCCAGGGATGTCGGAGTCCGCAAGGCGGAAGTCCTTCCATTTCGTGAGGGAAACCGTCTGTTCCGGGCCATTGAGCAGGAATCTCTGCCAGTCCTGATTCTGAAAATAGAAGCCGAAGCCGCGGTTCAACAAGGGCGGGTTGTTGATGAAAGAGAGCTGATACTCGTCGTTCACACGGACGATCGCGAGTCGGATCCAGAGTCCGCTGCCATGGGGCGTCAGCGGATTGGGCCAATGGAAGCTCAGGAAGGCGTTCCTGTTGCTCTTGAGCTCGATGCGATTGTTGGAGCCGCCCGGCGAGACATCGTCGGCGTCGAAATGGAGGATGCTCTCTGCGACCCCGATGGCGCCGCCGACCGGCGGGACCGACGACCGCGCTTCGGCCTCGAATTCAACCACCGTGGCCGCGTCCTTCAGGGTCAGGCGCGAGAAGCCGGAAACGTCCTGATGCGCCCCGTTCAGATTCAACGTGAGTCCGTCCCCCTCGACGGTCAGGAAGTCTCCAATTTGAAACGTTTTCGTCACGGCGTGCTACCCCCTCCGGTCAGACCGGCGCGAAGTGCGTGGGTGATCGAGTGGTACCTCTGCCGGCCCGGGACGCCAGGCACGCGGACGTTGGGGGCAGGGTTCTCCGTCCTCTCGCTGATAGACGGACCGGCCACGAATTTTTCGCAGGGGCGTTGCGCGGTGAGGTGAAATGGGAGATTCAAGCCGCGTCTTGAAGAATCCAAGCTGCGTCTTGGGTTACCGCCGACGCGGCTTGAGACCGCAAGATCGATCTTGAATGATCCAAGAATCGTCGCGGTTCATCACCGACGCGTCTTGGATTCCCCAAGATCCTTGCTGCTGACCCCCGCCGCGTCGTGGATGATCCAGGATTCGGCGAGGCTCCGCGCTGTCGGGGCCCGAAAAAGGCGGGGCCCCAATCGAGGCATCCAATCTACGGAGGAGCCCGCCCAAGCGTTGGGGTGCCATTTTTTCGTCCCAACGTTTTGACCGGCTGATCCGTAGACAAGACTTCGATCGCGCGTCGGGCAGCGCGGTCGGGGGATCTTTGACAATTGACGTACAACCCACCTCCCGCCGGGGCCAGCGGACGACCGGTCCGCTCCGGCGGACGCCTCGCCTCTCCAGGCGAACGGGCCGCCTCCCGAGGCCGAGGGCTCGCTCCGCGAGGCCGAAGCCCAGCCTTCCTGGGTGTACGCCTCGCCTCGGCAGGCGGACGGTTCGCCCGCTCAGGCTTGAGCTCCGGCGTCTCAGGCCGGAGCCCGGCCTCGCCGGATGAGTCATCCGCCTCCCTGAGCCGAAGCCCGGCCTCCCCAGGCGAAGGGCGCGCGTGGGGAGGCCGGAGACGCGTCTTGCAGGGCTACCCTGGAATCCGCTCGTCGAGGATCGCTCCGGCCCGTTCGAGCGCCACCTGCCCGGCGGCCTCCAGCAGGAGCGCCAGCGCCTCGGGAGAGCGCAGCAGCCCCTCGGCCACATGGAGAGCCTCGATCAGCCGCTCGTCGAACAGCTCCAGGTGCCCCATGGCCTCGCCGCGACCGCCGGTCTCGACGGCGAAGCCCTCCGGTCCGGAATTCTTCTGAAGACGAAACGCCGCGTCCCGCCCCGTGCCGGGAAGGACCGCCGCCGCGAGCAGGCTGTCAGCGGCGGTTTGAAACGGCGTGATTCCGGCGGTCAGGAAGGCGTATTGACCAAGCGGCATCATCCTCGCGCCGCAGGCGCGGCATCGTTGGGGTTGAGGCGGGTGAGAATAGGGGGCGAAAGGAGCCCGGCCGCGG
>DATBAW010000364.1:0-2689 GCA_036271335.1 Thermoanaerobaculia bacterium | reverse complement strand
TGGGCCTCTGCTCCCGAGCGCCGACGGCAGGTGGAGCGCGATGGCGCGCTTCTCCGGAAACCCGGGCCAGCGCTATGAATTGATCGTCATGGCTTCATCCCACTCACTGCCGAAGAACAGCCTGGAGTCTTGCGGTGATTCCGTCAAGGGTCTTCAGCGTTACGTGAAGCGGGTCCGGGTGGGACCGAACCGGGAGAGCGACTCGGATCAGCTGGAAGGCCGGCCTGTGAACTAGGCGGAGGGCTTTGCATAGTCCTCGAGCTGGAGAACCCGGAGCCCAGGCAAGGACGGAATCCGGCCGTCGTTGGTGAGGAAGACGGGGCAGTCGGCACTCAAAGCCGCGGCGACGTGGAGGGCGTCAGGAGTCTTCAGCCGTGTGGTCGCCCGCACGTGAGCCGCTGCGCGGAGCAGGCCATGGTCTATGGGTACGAGGCGCAGGCTCTCGCTTCGGGTCAGAAACCGCTCATATTGGCGAGCCAGCACCTCATTGCCTGCCCGAAGCGGAACGACCTGCGTCTCCAGCAGGGTTAAGGCGGACGTTGCCACGGTCAGACGGCCCTCGATCACCGCGTCAAAAATCAGGTCGACGAGAGGAAGGTAGCGGGGATTCTCCTCCATGTAGTAGATGAAGATGGCGGAGTCCAGGCCGAGCGGGCCAGCGCCGATGTCGCTCAGGAGTCCCAAGAATCCCGCTCCTCGCGGATGTACGCCGCCGCGTCGATCTCTTTCCAGACCTCCTTCCCCAAACCCCGCAGGCCCCGGATTGAGAGCGGTTCTTCCTGCTCCACGGTCTGGTGAAGGAGATGGATCACCTCCTGGGCCAGCGAGCGGTGCTCCTGCTGCGCCCGCTCCTGGAGCTTCTCGTAGAGCGGATCGGGGAAGTTCTTGATGTTCAGGGTTGCCATCGATGCCTCCTTGCTGCCTCCATTCTGGAGGAAAGCTCCCGAGACTTCAATATACTCCCGGTCATGGAGTCTCCCGCCACCACCTACGCCCACCGCCGCGACGCCTTCGCCGCCGAGGAACGTCGCCTGGCCGGGATCTCCTTTCGGTACTCGCTCGTGCGGGGCGCGCTGTTCGCGGCGTTCGTCGCCTGTCTCGCGGTGATCCTGGTGCGGGGAGGTCTGCCGGGCTGGCGCTGGTGGGCCGGCGCGGGGTTCTGGCTGGTGGCGTTCCTCTGGATCCTCCCCTATCACGACCGGGTCCTCCAACGGCTGCGGCGGCAGGGAGAGCTGCGGCGGATCAACGAGGAGGGATTGCTGCGGCTCGTCCGCGACTGGGCGAACCTGCCGATTCCCACGCTGCCGGAGCCCGAGGACTCAGCGCGGCCGATGGCGCGCGACCTCAACCTCTTCGGCCGCGCCTCGGTCGCCCAGCTGCTCGGCACCGTCCACACCCCTCCCGGCAAGACCGCCCTCGCGAGCTGGCTGCTCCATCCGGCGCCCCCCGAGGAGATCGTCCGGCGCCAGGAGGCGGTCGCCGAGCTGGCGCCGGAGATCGATCTGCGGCAGCAGCTCCAGGTGCGGGCGCGGCCCATGGATCGGCGGCCGCCGGACATCGAGCCCTTCCTGCTCTGGGCCGAGGGGGGAGACTCCTGGCTGCTGCGGCGGACATGGTTGATCTGGCTGTTTCGCGCCTTGACCCTCCTCACCCCGGTCGCCGGCCTGGCGGCGCTCTCCGATCGGTTTCCGGTCAGCCCTTTCCTCCTGCTGGCGACGATCAACATCGCGCTCAGCTATCAGCTCCGGGAGCGGACGATCGGCACCTTCGATCGCGTCGGGGCGCGCGAGAAGGACTTCCAGCTCTACGCCGAAGCGCTGGCGACGATCGCCGGGCCCTCCTATGCGGCCGGAGAGCTGCGCCGGATCGCCGGCGAGCTCACCTATCGCGATCGCCCGGCGCATGCGTGGATGGATCTCCTCCACCGCCGGCTCGATCTGTCGGACGTCCGCCACTCCGCCTATCTTCATCTCCCCCTCGCGGCGTTCTTCCTCTGGGACTTCCACGTCCTGCTCCTGCTGGAGACGTGGCAGCGGGACGCCGGCGCGCAGGCGCGTGGCTGGCTCACGGCGCTCGGCCGCTTCGAGGCGCTCGCCGCCCTGGGCAGCCTCCGGTTCGAGCAGCCCGAGTGGTGCTTGCCGCGGGTCGACACCAGCGTGGACCGGTTCGCGGCCGAGGCCCTGGGCCACCCCCTGATCGCCGACGCCTATCGGATCGGCAACGACGTCGAGGTGGGCCCGGCGCGAACCTTCCTGCTGGTCACCGGCTCCAACATGTCGGGCAAGAGCACGCTGCTGCGCTCGATCGGCGTCAACGCGGTCCTCGCCCAGGCGGGGGGGCCGGTCGCCGCCCGCCGGCTGCGCATGCCGCCGGTGGCTCTGGCGACCAGCATTCTGGTCGAGGACTCGCTGGCCGACGGCGTCTCCTTTTTCATGGCCGAGCTCCAGCGCATCCAGAAGGTGGTGGCGGCGGCCGATCGCTTGCACGGGGAAGGGCGGATCCTCCTCTACCTGCTCGACGAGGTGTTGCGCGGGACGAACAGCTACGAGCGGCAGGTGGCCGTGCGGCGGGTGGTGCTCCACCTGCTGCGGCACGGCGCGATCGGCGCGGTCTCCACCCACGACCTCCAGCTCGCCGAGGTGGCGGAGCTGGAGTCGGTCGGCATCCCCGTCCACTTCCGCGAGACCGT
>DATBAW010000363.1:0-3375 GCA_036271335.1 Thermoanaerobaculia bacterium | reverse complement strand
CATCTCCATCGCCGAGAGCAGGAGGTCGAGCTTCGCCGTCGACCGCTCGCTCCAGGGGAGCCGCACGAGGTGCAGCCCCGTGGTGTCACCCGGCGTGCCCGCCGTGGCCTGGCCGGCGCCCTGGAAGGTGAAGAGCACCTGGACCAGGGGGTTCCTCGACCGCTCGCGCTCCGGCCGCAGCTCCTCGACCAGCATCTCGAAGGGCAGGTCCTGATGGGCGAAGGCGGCGAGCGCCGTGTCGCGCACCGCCGCGAGCAGGCCGCGGAAGGACGGATCGCCGGCCGTCCGCGCCCGGATCGCCAGCGTGTTGACGAAGAACCCGATCAGCCCCTCGACCTCCGGCCGCGGGCGGTCGGCGACCGGCGTGCCGACGAGCAGGTCCTCCTCTCCCGTGACGCGCGCGAGGAGCGCCGCGAAGCCGGCGAGGAGCAGCATGTAGAGGGTCGTCCCCTCCCGCCGCGCCGCCTGGCGGAGCGCTTCCGCCGCCGCCGCCGGCAAGCGGAGCATCGCGCTCGCGCCGCGGAAGCTCGACGCCGCCGGGCGCGGCCGGTCGACCGGCAGCGGCAGCGCCGCGGGCGCTCCCGCGAGCTCGCCGCGCCAGTAGGCGAGCTGCCTCCCGAGCATCTCCGGCGGCCAGGCGCGCTGCCAGGCCGCGAAGTCGGCGTACTGCACGGCGAGCTCGCCGAGCGGCGAGGGGCGCCCCGCGAGGGCCGCCGCGTAGAGCGCCGTGAGCTCGGCGATCAGCACCCCCTCGGACCAGCCGTCGTAGACGATGTGGTGCACGGTGAGGAGGAGCGCGTGCTCCTCCTCATCCAGGCGCACCAGACCGGCCCGCAGCAGGGGGCCGCGGGCGAGGCTGAACGGCCGGCCCGCCTCCTCGGCGCGCAGGCGCGCCAGCTCGCCCGAGCGCCGCTCCCGCCCGAGGGCGCGCAGGTCGACCTGCGGCAGCGCCACCCGCCAGGGGGCGCCGATCTCCTGCCGGGGCTCGCCGTCCACCTCGACGAACCGGGTGCGCAGCGCCTCGTGCCGGCGGACGATCTCGGAGAGGCCGGCGGCGAGCGCCGCCGGCGCGAGCGGCCCGGCGAGACTGTAGGCGGAGGGTACGTTGTAGAGCGGGCTCTCCGGCGCCAGGCGGTCGAGGAACCAGAGCCGCTGCTGGGCGAAGGAGAGCGCCGGCAGCCCCTGCCGCGGGACCTTCGCGAGCGGCGGCAGGGCGCTCTCCGCCCCCCGCCGCGCCGCGGCGACCACGCGCGCTTGCGCGGCCAGGGTGGGGAACGCGAAGACGGTCTGCGCGCCGAGCTCCACCCCGAACGTCTGGCGGATGCGCGACAGCAGGCGCATGACGGAGAGCGAATGCCCGCCCAGGTCGAAGAAGTCGTCGTGGGCGCCGATCCGCCGGCTCCTCTCGAAGGCGCTCCTCTCGAAAGGCAGGGCGCCGTCTGCGGCCGGCCCGCGCAGCGGATCGGGGTCGAGCACGTCCTCCCAGAGCCCGGCGAGCATCTCGAGGACCAGATCGCCCAGGTCGCTCGCATCGCGGGCGCCGGCGCCGGGCGCCGTGGCCGGCTCGCCCGCCGCCGGTTCGAGCGCCTCGGGTGCCGGCAGCGCCCGCCGGTCGAGCTTGCCGACGTCGGTGAGCGGCAGCGCCGCGAGCGGCACGAGGACGGCGGGCACCATGTGCTCCGGCAGGCGCGCGCGCAGGAAGGCGCGCAGGTCCTCCCGGCTCGCCTCCGCGCCCGCCTCCGTCACGTAGTACGCCACCACGCGGTGGTCGCGGCCGCCCTCGGCGAGCCCCACCACCGCCGCCTCGCGCACCTGCGGATGGCGCAGGAGGGCGGCCTCGATCTCGCCGGGCTCGATGCGGAAACCACGCACCTTGACCTGGAAGTCGTGCCGCCCGAGGAAGGCGAGGGTGCCGTCGGCGCGCCATCGCACCAGGTCGCCGGTCTTGTAGAGCCTCCCCTCCTCGAACGGGTTGGGGAGGAAGCGCTCGGCCGTCAGCTCGCGGCGGTGGAGATAGCCGCGCGCGAGCCCCGGGCCGGAGAGATAGAGCTCGCCGGCAGAGCCCATCGGCACGGGCGCGAGCGTCGAGTCGAGCACGTAGGCGCGGACGGTCGAGATGGGCCTGCCGATGGTGACCGCTCCCTCGGCCAGCGGGCGGGGCACCCGCCAGGTGGAGGTGAAGACGGTGTTCTCGGTCGGTCCGTAGCAGTGGATCAGCTCGACCTCCGGCAGCGCCGTGATCGCCCGCTCCAGGTGGGATCGCGACATGACGTCGCCGCCGACCAGGAGGTGGCGCAGCCCCGCGAGCCCCGCCAGGCCCTCCTCGACGGCGACGTGGAACAGCCCGGTGGTCAGAAAGATCGCCGTCACCCCGTGGCGCTCCACCTGCTCGTAGAGGTCGCCGAGCGCGAAGCGCCCGGGCGGCGGCAGCGCCACGCAGCCGCCGTTCGTGAGTGGCCCCCAGAGCTCGAGCGTCGAGGCGTCGAAGGACAGGGGCGCTATCTGGAGGAAGACGTCTCCGGGGCCGAAGGGGAAGAATTCCGTCTCGCGCACCAGCCGCACCACCGCCTCGTGGGACACCTCGACACCATTGGGCGTCCCGGTCGAGCCCGAGGTGTAGAGAACGTACGCCAGGCTCTCCGGCGGCACGTCGGCCGAGAGCTCCTCCTCCGCGGCCGATGTCTGGGGCGCCGGCTCCCTGTCCTCCCCAGCCGCCGGCGCCATCGTCCGCGCCATCGTCATCATCATGGCCCGCGTGTCGCCGCCAGTCGCGCGGTAGACGCCGGCCAGCCGATCGACCAGCGCTTTCGCCGGCTCGTCGGGGACGAAGCGGGCGCCGAGCCGGCGGGCGAGGTCCCGGGCCGTCGCCGGATGGACGGCGAGGAGGTCGACCGCGAGCTGCGGCGCCTTGCCGGGCAGCGACGCCAGCGAGCGGCTCGTGCCGACGACCGCCACCGGCGCCGCGTCCTCCAGCAGGAGCTCCAAGCGCTCCCGCGGATAGGAGAGGTCGATCGGCAGGTAGGCGCCGCCCGCCTTGAGAACGCCCAGGACCGCCGCCACCATCTCCGCCGAGCGCTCCAGGTAGAGGGCCACGCGCGACTCCGGCCCCACCCCCAGCCGCCGCAGCCGTCTGGCGATGCGGCCCGCCTGGCGGTCGAGCTCGCCGTAGGTGAGCGCCCCCCCGTCCCAGACCACCGCCACCGCGTCCGGCCGCGCCGCCGCCTGCTCCTCGAAGAGCTTGTGGAGCGCGCGGCGCGGGAAGGCTGACGCCGTGTCGTTCCACTCGACGAGCATCTGGTGGCGCTCGGACTCGCCGAGGAGTGGCAGGCGCGAGAGCGGCAGCTCCGGCGCCGCCGCGGCGCCGGCCAGGAGCGC
>DATBAW010000362.1:0-19481 GCA_036271335.1 Thermoanaerobaculia bacterium | reverse complement strand
CGGTCGCCGGCCTTGGCTCCGACCCGGTCCCCTTTGCGCTCGTGAAATTGAACCAGCAGGATCTCCGCTCCCTTGGACAGCAGGATCATCGGCATGTCGTCCACTCCTTCCCGTTGCGATCCGTCCGGAACGCCGTGAGGCGGCGTTCCCCGTTGCCTTCCCTGGTGGAGCAACGGCCGTGCCACCAGACTGGCAACAGTTCTGCAAAGGACCCAGGGCGGAAGGAGACTTGAACGCTATGAGCGATACGACGATGACCAAGGTCGATTCCCGGCATTCCCCCCATGGCGCCCTCGGCCAGAAGTACCTCGCCTCCGGGGTGCACGTGGCGATGCGCCTGTGGGAGGAGGAGCCGGCGCAGGCGAAGAACCTGGAGACCACGCGGGAGTACGAGACGGTCGGCTATGTGATCTCGGGGCGCGCCGAGCTGCATCTGGAGGGGCAGATGGTGATCCTCGCGGCGGGCGATTCCTGGGTGGTGCCGAAGGGGGCGACCCACAGCTACAAGATCCTGGAGCCCTTCAAGGCCGTCGAAGCGACCTCGCCGCCGGCCCACGTCCACGGCCGCGACGATTGATCTTCCTGATCGAGGAAGCCTGTCCCGGAAAGGAAGGCTCCTGGGACCGCCGGCGTCCCGCCGGCTCTAACTCCGCTTTGGTAACTTGCCGGTGGCATCGGGCTCGAACGACGAACAGCGAGTTAGAGCCGGCGGGACGCCGGCGGTCCCAGGAGCGCTCCTCTGCGGCGCCGGTCAGAGCTTCAGGACCATCTTGATCATGTCGTGCTGATTGCCGTCGGGGTCGGTGCCGTAGCCGGGAATGGTGTACCCCTCGAAGCCGAGGTTCTTGAGGGTGGTGACGGCGTCGGCCTCGGAGTCGGAGATCAGCATGCAGGTCAGGTGGCGCAGGTCGTCGGCGCGGGCGGTGTCGATGAAGTTGTTGATCAGCAGCGTCCCCAGCCCGACGCCCCGGTATTCAGGGTCGATCAGCCACTTGACGCGGCCCACCAGGCGCAGGGGGCTGCCGTGGCGGCGGTGAAGCGTGGCGTCGGCCACCACCTTGTGGCCGTCCCAGGCGAGGAGCGGCAGCACCTTTTCGTAGTCGAGGTCGCGTCCCCAGCTCTCGACGAGCGAGCGGTTGTCGATGCGGTCCCAGGCGAACCGGCGGACCTCTTCCGGCAGGCGCTGGAAGAACTCGTACAGGGAGTCGACGTCACCGGCGGTGAACGGACGGATCAGCAAACGGCGGCCGTCGCGGAGCACGGCTTCCTGGGGGTAGCGGGTGGGCATGGTCCCTCCTCCGAAGAAAAAAACCGAGAAGGGAGCCTAGCACAGGGGCGAAGGCTAAATGGCGCGGATCCCCGCGCCGTCACGGCTGGGGCCCTTTCGGTTGCTCCATCGCGGGGCATCGTCACGCAGGGATATCGCGCAGTTGCTCGACTACGGAGCATCGCTGCGCGGTTGAGCCGCGGAGTTGGCCAGCTGCGGACCTCAGTTGGATAACGATGCCGCGCAACCGCTCGACTGCGGCCTGCCCTCACGCAGTTATGCCGCATAACTGGCCAGCTGCGGAGCATCCTCACGCAGTTATGTCCCGTAGCTACGCAGTTTTGTCCCATAGTTGCTCCGCTGCGGCGCAGCGTTGGCCAGTTATTCAGGCCTGGGCGGGATCGAGGCCAGCGTCTTCGTAGGCCTGCCGGAGGAGGTCGTCGACCTCGATGCGGTGAGCCCAGTCCTTCAGGTAGTCGAAGTCGAGGCGTTTTCGCTGGACCTTCAGGACGCCCAGGACGTCGTCCCACTGGCGCTCGGAGACGCGGTTGCCGAGCTGAAACCAGTGGAGCTTCTGGAGGATGATGTCCTCGGCCGTCGCCATGGGAACCTCGCCCATGTCGGGGAGGGGAGCGACCCTCTGCCGCCTGGCCATCTCTTGCCGGGCCAGCGGATCATTCTTGAGGATAAAGATGTCGACCTTGAGGCCCGTTCGATGGTGAATGATGTTGAAGGAAGCGCGCCGGCGAACGGCGTCCGCCACGCGTTCAGGCTCGACGTAGAAGTCTGCTGACAGGGCCGCGGCAAACGGTTGAATCTGCTGAAACTGCAGGTCCGCCACAAGGTCGGCGTCGAACGTGGTGCGGGGATGGCCGTAGAGGGAGCTGACGATGGACCCGCCGATCAGACAGGGGATCCCGAGATTCTCCAGGACCGTCGCGACCTCTATGGAGATGCGGATGACATCGGGCAGCTCCATGGCCATGCTCTCAATATCCTTCGACTTCGGGGTCCCAGCCGTAGACCTTGATCATCGTCTCACGATCGAGCCAGAGAGCCGCCAGCCGGATCTGCTGCTCGCGCTCGGGTAGATCCGAACCATGGCGCATCCGGATTCCCGCGAGCGCCATCTGCATCGCCATCCGGTTCAGACCCTGGAGGATGGCGATCTTCTCTTGAGGGGTCATCTGGCGGTAGCGCTCCAGGACCATCTCCTCGACTTCAATGGGTGTATCGGCGGACTGGGGCTTCATCGGTGCGTACTGCTCCACGTCTTGCCCCGCAAGGGGCAAAGGCATGTAGCCTGGGGCGTTAGCCCCAGGTCGCCGGTTTCAACAACGTCCCAGAGCCCCGAAGGGGCGACGGCAATCTCGCGCTCCGAGGAAGACCGCCGTCGCCCCTTCGGGGCTCTGGGATCGATGGATGCGCCTTTCCTGGGGCTGACGCCCCAGGCTACATGCCTGGGCTCCTTCGGAGCCGTCTTGAGGCCAGGATCTCTGAGCGGCTGGAGCTGCTGTTGGACGATCGGGTGCATTCCGGTTCTCCCCCTCTTAGGATAACCGGTACCGCCTTCCCGGAATCTACCTTCCCTCTCCCACGTTAGACTCCCTGCATGGCCGATCCCGTCTGGGAGGATCTCGCGAAGATCCTACGCAGCAGTGCGCCCTACAAGCTCCTTCTCCAGGGGCTCGGGGACGTCGTGCGCCTGCCGGTGCCGGCGGCGGCGTGGGTGGGCGAGCTGCTGGCGCGCGACCTCGGCCGGCCGGTGCTGGTGCTGGTGCCGCGCGAGGCCGACGCGCTGACCTGGATGGAGGCGGCGCGGCTGTTCGGGCGCGAGGAGGGGATCGTCTACTTCCCGGCGCCCTCGCTGACCCCCTACCAGGAGACCGAGACCTCCCTGATGGTGCGGGCGCAGGAGGCGGTGGCGCTCGACTGCGTGGCGTCCGGCCGGCTGACCACCGTGGTAGCCACCCCGCGCGCCCTCTTCCGCCGCCTGCCGGGCCGCGAGGAGTTCCTCCGCTCCGTGCTCATCGTGAAGCCGAACGAGGACCACCCCATCGAGGAGCTGGTCGCGCATCTGATCCGCCACGGCTTCCGGCGCACCGACCTGGTCTACGAGGTGGGCGACTTCGCCGTGCGCGGCGGCATCGTCGACCTCTTCCCGCCGGGCGAGGAGACGCCGATCCGCCTCGACCTTTTCGGCGACACCGTGGAGTCGATCCGCTGGTTCGACGCCCAGTCGCAGCGCTCCGAGGACACCCTCGACTCGATCCGCATCCTCCCCCTCTCCCTCTTCCCGTCCGGCGCCGACGAGGCGCGCCAGCTCGCCGACCTCCTCTCCGGCGGCCAGACGGCCGATCCGGACTGGGGCCCCGAGGCGGCCGTGCTGCTCGAAAGCCTGCGCACGCGCGGCGAGTTCCCCGGCTGGGAGAACTTCCTGCCGCTGCTCGCCGAGCGCACCGTCACCCTCCCCGAGGTGCTCGGGACGCCGCTGATATTCGCGGTCGATCCGCCGGCGCTGGAAGGGGAGGTGGTCCATCACGCCGAGCGGCTGGAGGCGGATTTCGCGGCGCGCCGCGAGCACGGCCGTCTCGCCGTGCCCCCCGAGATGATGGAGGAGCCGGCCGAGCGGGTGCGCGAGACGCTCGACACGGCGGCCCTGCGGCTGCGCGACTTAGTTCTCGGAAGTGACGGTGCGGCCGGAGTCGATTTCCACGCCACGCTGACCGACCTCTTCCACGGCCAGCTGCCGCGCTTCCCGCAGGAGGTGGCGACGGCGCGCTCCCGCGGCGAGCGCTGCGTGGTGGTGGTCTCGCCTTCCCATCGGCGGCGGATCGAGGAGCTGCTCGAGGGGCGCGAGCTGCAGGTCGGCCGGGGGGGCGTCGAGCTGGTGGGCGGCGAGATCGGCCGCGGCTTCCGCCTGCCGGCGGCCGGCGTGGTGATCTACGGCGAGCAGCAGCTCCTGCCGCAGGCGAAGCTCCAGCGCCGGCCGTCGAAAACGAAGTTCGGACCCTTCCTCTCCGGCCTGCGCGACCTCAAGGTGGGGGATTTCGTGGTCCACGTCGACCATGGCATCGGCCAGTTCGTGGCGCTGCGCTCGGTGGGCGGGAGCGGCGACGGCGTGGGCGGGGTGCCGGCGGCGGTGCGCGATCTGGCGGCGGCGAGCGCGGCGGCCGAGACCGAGGTGATGGAGATCTCCTACTCGGGGGGCAAGCGGCTGCTTCTCCCGCTCTCGCGCATCGACCAGGTGCAGAAGTTCAGCGGCATCGAGGGGGTCGCTCCCCGCCTCGACCAGCTCGGCGGCTCGTCCTGGAACAAGACCAAGGCGCGGGTCAAGAAGAGCATGCGCGACATGGCCGGCGAGCTGCTGAAGCTCTACGCCGAGCGCCAGATCGCCCGTGCTCCGGCGCTGCCGCCGGACACCGACATGCTCCACCAGTTCGAGGCCGCCTTCCCCTACGAGGAGACGCCGGACCAGTTGGAGGCGATCGCCACCATCCGCGAGGACCTCCAGCGCGAGCGGCCGATGGACCGCCTGCTCTGCGGCGACGTCGGCTACGGCAAGACCGAGGTCGCCATGCGGGCGGCGTTCAAGACGGTCGACGGCGGCTATCAGGTGGCGCTGCTGGCGCCGACGACTATCCTCGCCGACCAGCACCTGGAGACCTTCCGCAAGCGCTTCGCGGGGTTCCCGGTGAACGTCGAGATGGTGTCGCGCGTCCGTTCGCCCCAGGAGATGCGGGAGCTGAAGAAGCGGCTGGCGGAGAACAAGGTGGACATCCTGATCGGCACCCACCGGCTGCTGTCGAAGGACATCCAGCTGCCCAAGATCGGCCTGATGATCGTCGACGAGGAGCAGCGCTTCGGCGTCGCCCAGAAGGAGCGGCTGAAGCAGCTGAAGAAGAACGTCCACGTGCTGGCGATGTCGGCCACGCCGGTGCCGCGCACGCTCCAGCTGTCGCTCGCCAACGTGCGCGACCTGTCGGTGATCGAGACGCCGCCGCGCGACCGGATGGCGGTGGAGACGGCGATCCTCCCCTACAGCGACAGCCTGGTGCGCGAGGCGATCGAGGCGGAGCTGGAGCGCGGCGGGCAGGTCTACTACGTCTACAACCGCGTCGAGTCGATCGAGGACCGGCTGGCCAAGCTGCGCCAGATCGTCCCCGGCGTCCGCGTCACGGTCGGCCACGGCCAGCTCGACGAGGAAGAGCTGAGCCGGCGGATGCACGCCTTCACCCGCGGCGACTTCGACGTGCTGCTGGCGACCACGATCATCGAGAACGGCATCGACATCCCGAACGTCAATACGATGATCGTTCACCGGGCCGACCGCTTCGGCCTGGCGCAGCTCTACCAGCTCCGCGGCCGGGTGGGGCGGAGCAACCAGCTCGCCTACTGCTACTTCCTGGTGCCCGAGGACCGGACGCTCTCCGAGCAGGCGCGCAAGCGCCTCGCCGCCCTGCGCGAGTTCTCGGACCTCGGCGCCGGTTTCCGCATCGCGGCCCGAGACCTCGAGATCCGCGGCGCCGGCAACCTGCTGGGGGGCGAGCAGAGCGGCCACATCGGCTCGGTGGGGATCGAGACCTATCTCAAGCTGCTCGAGGAGACGGTGCGCGAGATGCGCGGCGAGACGGTCGAGGAAGCGCCGTCGGTGGCGCTCGACCTGCCGGTGCAGATGTCGATCCCGGCGGAGTACGTGGACGACGCCAACCTGCGCATGGAGCTCTACCGCAAGATTTCCGAGGAGCCGGAGAAGGAGATGCTCGCCGAGCTCCTCGACCGCTTCGGACCGCTCCCCGCCTCGGTCGAGACGCTGGTCGAGGTGGCGGCGCTCAAGCGGCTGGCCGAGTCGCTGCGGGTACAGTCGATCTCGGCGAAGTCGGGCGAGCTGGTGATCCGGCTGCGCCGCGACGCGCGGGTGGACGTCGAGCGGTTGATCGAGATGGTCTCGACGCTCCCCGGCGCCAGCTTCAGCCCCACCGGGGTGCTCACCCTGCCGGCCGGCGGTGGGCGGCAGATGGTGGCCACGGCACGCCAGACGCTGGAGATGCTGGGGCAATGAGGAGGGCGAGCAATCCACCCTCTTTCACGCATCTCGACGGATCTCGAGATCTTGCCCCGAAGGGGCAACGGCATGTAGCCTGGGGCGCGAGCCCCAGGAATGGCAGCCATCGCAGTCGCCAAAGCCCCGAAGGGGCGACGGCAAACCCATGCTTCGAGGAAGACTGCCGTCGCCCCTTCGGGGCTTTGGGGGTGATGTGGAACCCGTGGACCTGGGGCTCACGCCCCAGGCTACATGCCGTTGCCCCTTCGGGGCAAAATCTCGAGATCCGTCAGGTTCTGTATAAGAGGGTGGATTTCAATCCCGGGCGGGCGATGGTGGTATTGAGCTGGGGTGCGGTTCTGCTCCTCGCCGCGGCCTGCCAGCGGTCGGCGCCGCCGGCGCCGGACGCGGTGGCTCTGCTGGGTGGCGCCGAGGTGCGCTACGCCGAGTTCGAGCGCTACGTCGCCCGTAGCGTCGGGGAGGGCGGGGGTGGCGGCGGGCTGGGGAGCGACGTGCTCTCGGCGCTGTTCGACCAGTTCCTCGACGAGCGGCTGCTGGCGCGGCTGGCGGCGGACCGCGGACTGATGCCGGCCGCGGCCGGCGACGCCGATCCCCGCCGGCCGGTCGACGCGCTGCTCGCCGGCGATCCGCGGCGGGAGCCCGACGAGGCCGAGATCACCCTCTACTACCGGCACAACGCCGCGGAGTTCGCGCGGCCGGAGCGAGTGAAGCTGCGGCAGATCCTCACCGGCGACCGCCGCGCCGCCGAGCGGGCCCGGCGCGAGATCGTGGCCGGCAAGCCGTTCGAGGAGGTGGCGCGGCAGCTGTCGGGCGGTCCGCGCGCCGATTCTGGGGGATACCAGGGAGAGCTCGCGCGCGCCGACCTGCCGCCGGCGTTCGCCGACCTGATCTTCGCGCTGAAGCCCGGCGAGGTAAGCCCGATCGTGCCGGCCGAGTACGGCTTCCATCTCTTCCAGGTGGCCGACCATCAGCCGGCCGAGGTAGTGCCGCTCGCCGCCGCGCGCGGCGAGATCGTCGCCCGGCTGCGCCAGCGGCGCGCCGACGAGACCCTGCGGTCGCTGGTCCGCGAGGCCCGGGACCGCTACAATGTGAAGGTTTATGAACGGAATCTACCGTTCGGGTACGCAGGTTCCTACAATGAAAGCCATGCCAAGAAGACTCCTTAGCCTCACCCTCGTCCTCGCCCTCGGCGGCATCGGCGGCATTGGATCGGCCGCGCTCCACGCCGACGTGCTCAACCGCGTCGTCCTCCGGGTCAACGACCAGATCGCCACGCTCTACGACTTCCAGCAGCATCGCGAGGAGATCGTGCGCGACATCCTGCACCGCGACCAGGGCGCCGACGACCGCCAGCGTCAGCTCGCCCAGGCCGGCGAGGTCGCCTACGCCGATCTGTTCCGCGAGCTGCTCCTGCAGTCGCGCGCCGATCAGCTCGGCGTCGAGATCACCGACGCGCAGGTCGACACCGCCATGGCGCAGCTGAAGCAGAACTACGGCCTGAAGACGGACGACGAGCTGAAGGCCGCCCTGGCGCAGTCGGGCATGACCGAGCCGGCGCTGCGGGCGCAGATCAAGAACCAGCTGCGGGTGCAGGAGGTGCGCGGGCGCGAGGTGCAGGGCCGGGTCAAGGTGGACGAGGAGGACCAGCGCCGCTACTACCGCAAGAACCTGGAGACGTTCCGCCAGCCCGTGCAGCTCCAGCTCCGCGAGGCCGTGGTGCTCGACGAGGGGAGCCCGGCCGGCGAGCGCCAGCGCGTCGCCGGCGAGATCCGCGCCAAGGTGGTGGGCGGCGCCTCGCTCGCCGACGCCGTCGCGGACACCTCGAAGAAGGGGGTGACCAGCGGCGCCGTCGATCTCGGCTGGGTGTCGCCCGGCGATCTCGACAAGAACCTCGAGACCGCGGTGTGGAAGCTCGCCAAGGGGGCGATCAGCGAGCCCGTGCAGGCGCGCGGCGGTCTCCACCTGGTGCAGGTGCTCGACCGCCGCGAGTCGCGCGTGCCGCCGTTCTCCGAGGTCCAGGCGTCGATCCAGGCGAAGGAGCAGGAGCGGGTCTTCCGCCTGGAATCCGCCAAGTACATGGTGGAGCTGGAGAAGAAGTCGCTGATCGTGGCGAACCCGCCGGCGGAGGCGGCCAACTACCGGCGCCAGCTCGCCTCGCAGGCGACCGGCGAGGACACGAGCGGCAACCTCGGCCTGACGGGAAATCCGGTGGCTCCCGGCGCGCCGGACGCCGCGGCAGCCCCCGCGACGCCGCCGACCGCCGCGCCGTCGCTCGGCATGACGCCGCCCACGGCGACCACGGCCGAGCCCACCGCCCCTGGCTCGCTGCCGATCCCCGCGCCGGTCGATTCCGCGCCGCCCGGAGTGGTGCCGTCGACGACGCCACCGCCCCCTCCAGCCAAGCCGCCGGGCCTCTGAGCAGACCCTGAACGCCCGCCGCAAAACGCCCGCGAGATCCTCGCGGGCGTTTTGGTTTCCATTCGCTCAAAATCCTTTTGCGCCTTGTTTTCGCGCCTTCCGAGCGGCCTTGTGGACGCTGGTGGAAAAAAATGGACAAAAGTGGACTTGACTGTTAGGATTCCGCCTCAGTCTGCCGTTACTGGGGGCGAGTCATGTTCCGTGGAAGCGCTCCAACCAAGATCGACGAAAAGGGTCGTCTGAAGATTCCGACGGATTTCCGGCGGTTGCTGGAGGAGCGCTATGGCCTCGACCTGTTCGTGACGTCGGTCCAGGGCGATTCGGCGCTGCTCTATCCGCTGCCGGTCTGGGAGGAGATCGAGGCCCGGCTGGCGGCGATGCCGTCGACCGATCGCGCCAAGATGCGCTACCTGGAACGGGTGAACTATTACGGGCAGCAGGTGCGTCTGGACGTGCAGGGGCGGATCCTGATCCCCCAGATCCTGCGGGAGAGCGCGAGCATCAACGGCGACGTGGTGGTGAGCGGGCAGCTCAACCACCTCGGGGTGTGGAACCACGAACGGTTCGTGTCGCGGCTCACGGAGCAGCCCTTCACGGACGAGGACTTCCATGCCCTCAGCCTGCAAGGGATCTGAGCGCGGCGCGGGAACCGCGGAGGCCTTCCGGACGACCGCAACACCAACGCCATGGACGCCGTCCAGCATGTCCCCGTCCTGGTCGCCGAGACCCTCGAGCTCCTCGCGCCGGAGCGGGGCGGCCTGTTCGTCGACGGCACCGTGGGGTTGGGCGGGCACGCCGAGGCGCTGTTGCGGTCGTCGCCGGACGTCCGGCTTCTCGGGATCGACCGCGACGCCCAGGCGCTGGCGCGGGCCGGTGAGCGGCTCGCCGTCTTCGGCCCGCGCGTACGTCTGGTGCAGGCCAACTTCCACCAGCTCGAGCAGACCTTGGCCGGCCTCGACATCCGCGGCGGGATCGCGGGCTTCCTGGCCGACCTCGGCGTGTCTTCGCTGCAGCTCGAGTCGCCCGAGCGGGGTTTCAGCTTCCGCGCCGACGGGCCTCTCGACATGCGGATGGGATTGAGCGAAACGACCGCGGCGGACCTGGTCAATCAGGCCTCGGAGGGCGAGTTGGAGACGATCTTCAGAGAGTACGGCGAGGAGCGGCAGGCACGGCGGATCGCCCGCGCCATCGCGCGTTCGCGCGGCGAGCGGCCGATCACCACGACGGGCGAGCTCCAGCGGCTGATCGCCGGCGTCAAGGGGCCGCGGGCGGCGCGCGAGGAGAAGATCGATCCCGCCACCCGCGTCTTCCAGGCGCTGCGCATCGAGGTCAACCAGGAGCTGGCCGGCCTCGAGCGCTGCATCGAGGAGGCGGTGGCGCTGATGGCGACCGGCGGCCGGCTGGTGGTGATCTCCTACCACAGCCTCGAGGACCGGATCGTCAAGAACACCTTCCGCGACCTGGCGCACGGCGAGGTCGACCGGGTGACCGGGCGCTCGCGCTCGGAGACCCAGCTGATCGAGGTGCTGACGCGCAAGCCGCTGCGCCCCACGGAGGCCGAGATCGATCTCAACCCGCGCTCCCGTTCGGGGAAGCTGCGCGCGGCCCGGAGGCTCTGAAACGTTGCGGAACGCCTATGCCTTCTCGCGGCCGGTGGCCAACAGTTATCTCGTGCGCGAGCGCGACCGGCGCCGCCTGCGCGAGCTGGCGCTGGTGCTGGTGGTCGTCCTCTGCCTCGGCGGCGGGCTGCTGGCCTACACCTGGGTGCACCTCGAGGTCACCCGCACCGGCTACCGCATCGACCGGCTGGAGCGCGAGCTCGCCGACCGCACGCGCGAGGAGCGGCAGCTGCGGCTCGACGCGTCCTATCTCGCCAGCCCGCAGGTGATCGAGAAGCGGGCGGTGCGCGAGCTCGGCCTCCAGCCGCCGGCCCTGGAGCAGGTGGTGTTCTGGGAGGAGCTGCCATGAGGCGCCGGATCGGCTTCGTCGCCGGCTTCGGCATCCTCTGGGTGCTGCTGATCGCGGCCCGGCTCTACGACCTGCAGGTGGTCCGCTACGACCACTACTCGAACAAGGCCGGCCGCCAGCAGCAGCGGGTGGTGACCCTCGATCCGCCGCGGGGGACGATCTACGACGCCCAGGGGCGCGAGCTCGCCGTCTCGATCCAGGTCGACTCGGTCTACGCCGTGCCGCCGGAGATCGAGGAGCCGGCGGCCGCCGCCGCGGCGCTCGCCCGCCTCGTGCCCGGGCTCGACGGCGTCAAGCTGGCGCGCCAGCTCACCGGCGACCGCGAGTTCATCTGGGTGGCCCGCAAGCTCGATCCGCCGGTCGCCGCCAGGGTGCGCGCCCTGAAGCTCAAGGGGCTCTACTTCGTGCCCGAGAGCAAGCGCTATTACCCGATGGGAGAGCTGGCCGCGCAGGTGCTCGGCTACGTCGGCACCGACAACCACGGCCTCGCCGGCCTCGAGCTGGTCTACGACCGCGAGATCACCGGCAAGCCGGGGAAGCGCACCGTCCTGCGCGACGCCCGCCAGGGGACGGTGGCGGCGCCCGACCTCTCCTCGGCCGAGCCGCAGCCGGGGCAGAACCTCTACCTGACGCTGGACGCCACCGTGCAGCACATCGCCGAGCGCGAGCTGGCGAATGCCATCCAGGCGCGCCACGCCAAGCGGGGGAGCGCTCTTTTCCTCGATCCGCGGACGGGGGGCGTGCTGGCGATGGCCTCCTATCCGACCTTCGATCCCAACGATTTCGGCAGCTATCCGCCCGAGAGCTGGCGCAACCGCGCGATCGCCGACGTCTACGAGCCCGGCTCGACCTTCAAGATCGTCACCGCCGCCGCCGCCCTGGAGGCCGGGGTGGTGCGCGCCAGCGACCGGATCGACTGCGGCATGGGCTCGATCACGCTCTTCCGCGACATCCGCGTCCACGACCACGAGCGCTACGGCCTGCTGACCTTCGCGCAGGTGATCGCGCACTCGAGCAACATCGGGATGATCCGCGTGGCCCAGCGGATGAGCAACCAGCGCTTCTACGACACCATCCGCGGGCTCGGCTTCGGCGCTCCCCTGGGCATCGACCTGCCGGGCGAGAGCGCCGGCATCCTGCATCCGGTGGAGCGCTGGAGCCTGCTGGAGAAGGACTACATCGCTTTCGGACAGGGGGTTTCGGTGACCCCGCTCCAGCTCGTGGCCGCCGCCGGCGCGGTCGCCAACGGCGGCACGCTGCTGCGCCCCCACATGGTCGACGCGGTCAGCCGCGGCGAGCGCAACGAGGTGCGGCTGGCGAAGTTCACGTCGCCGCCGGCGCTCGGCCATCCGATGTCGACCGCCACCGCGGCCGAGCTCACCCGCCTGCTCGAAGGGGTGGTGATCGAGGGCACGGGGAAGTCCGCGGCGATCCTCGGCTACCGGGTGGCGGGCAAGACCGGGACGGCGCAGATCCCCGTGCGCGGCGGCTATCGCGGCTATCTGCCGAGCTTCGTCGGCTTCGCGCCGGCGGACCGGCCGGCGCTGGTGGGGCTGGTGGCGATCGCCGAGCCGCAGGGCAACGAGTACTACGGCGCCCAGGTGGCCGCGCCCGCCTTCAGCGCCATCGTCCGCCAGGTGCTGCTCTATCGCGGCGTCCACCCCGAGCGCGACCGGCCGGCGCTCTGGGTCGGGCAGACGCCGCAGAACCCCCGGATGATGCTGGCCCGGCTCACGCAGGCCACCGCGGCGATCCATACCATGACCGCGGACGACTCGCTGGCCGACGGCGACGACCACGAGGCACCGGTCCTCGAGGTCCCCGAGGCCGCGAAGCCGCCGGCGGCCGAAGCCGCGAAGAAAGCCACGCCGGCCACCAAGGGAGGTCGCCCGCATGCGCCTCTCTGAGCTGATCCAGGATCTGGGGCTGGCAGGTTCGATCGGAGCCGATCCGGAGGTGGCGGGCGTCGAGCACGACTCGCGGCGGGTGCAGCCGGGAGATCTGTTCGTCGCTCTGCCGGGGGAGCGCTTCGACGGCCGTGCCTTCGCGGCGGCGGCGGCGGCGGCGGGAGCGGTGGCGGTGGTCGGTCCCGCGCCGACGGAAGCGGCGGCGGCTGTCAAGCTTCCCTGGCTGGTGACGGATGCGCCGCGCGCGCTGCTCGGTCCGCTCGCCGCGCGCGTCCACGGCCATCCCGAGCGCGAGCTGATCCTGGCCGGGGTCACCGGCACCAACGGCAAGTCGACGGTCGCCACGCTGGTCGCCGCCATCCTGACGGCGGCGGGGCACCCCGCGGGGTTCATCGGCACGCTGGGCTACAGCTTCCAGGGCAAGACCTACGCCGGGGCGCACACCACGCCCGAGGCCTCGGACCTCTTCCGGCTGCTGCGCGCGATGCGCGACGACGGCGCCGCCGCGGTCGCCATGGAGGTCTCCTCGCACGCCCTGGCGATGGGGCGGGTGGACGGCGCCGGGTTCGACGCCGCGGCGTTCACCAACCTCACCCGCGACCATCTCGACTTCCACCCCGATCTCGAGGACTACTTCGCGACCAAGCGCCAGCTCTTCGACCGCCTCAAGGCCGGACGCCGGCCGGCGGTCAACGTCGACGACCCCTACGGCCGCCGGCTCGCCGCCGAGATCCCCGACGCCCTGACCTTCGGCGAGCGGGGCGAGGTCTCGGCCCGCGAGGTGGTGATGACCACCGCCGGCATCTCCGGCGTCCTGGTCACGCCGCGCGGCGAGCTGCCGTTCGCCTCCGGCCTGCTCGGCGGCTACAACCTGTCGAACCTGCTGGCCGCGGCGGCGGTGGCGGAAACGCTGGAGCTGCCGCACGCGGCGGTCGCCGCCGCTCTCGCCGTCCAGCGGCCGGTGGCGGGCCGGATGGAGCCTGTCGACCGCGGCCAGCCGTTCGCCGTCTACGTCGACTACGCCCACACCGACGCCGCCCTGGACGCCGCCCTGCGCTCAGCGCGCCAGTCGGTGGGAGGTGGCAAGGTGGCGGTCGTCTTCGGCTGCGGCGGCGACCGCGACCGCGGCAAGCGGCCGTTGATGGGCCAGGTGGCCGGCGAGCTGGCCGACCTGGTGATCGCCACCTCGGACAATCCGCGTAGCGAGGATCCACTCGCCATCCTGGCCAGTGTCGAGGAGGGGCTGAAGGCGAGCGGCAACCGCTCCTACCGACTGCTGCCGGACCGGCGGGAGGCGATCCGCGCGGTGATCGCCGCCGCCGAGCCGGGCTGGGCGGTGGTGGTGGCCGGCAAGGGGCACGAGCGGGAGCAGACGATCGGCGACCGGAAACTGCCGTTCTCCGATCTCGAGGAAATCGGCAAGGCTTTGGAGGAGCGCTTTGGCTCGCCTGTCGGTCGGTGAAGCGGCGCAGGCCGTCGGCGGCCGGGTGACGGCCGGCGATCCGCTCGCCATGATCGACGGCGCGGCGATCGATTCGCGCGCCGTCCGCGGCGGCGAAGTCTTCTTCGCCTTCGGCGGCGCGCGCACGGACGGTCACCGCTTCGTCGCCGACGCGCTGGCGCGGGGCGCCGCGGCGGCGATGGTGCAGGACGACGTCGCCAAGCCTTCCGCTGGCGCACTGATCCGGGTGGACGACACCTTCACCGCCCTCCACGACCTCGCCCGCTTCGTCCGGGCGCGGACGCCGGAGCGGCTCGCCGGCATCACCGGCTCGGCGGGGAAGACCACGACCAAGGAGCTGCTCGGCGCCATCCTCGCGTCGCGTTTCCGGACTTCCTGGACGCCGGGGAACCTGAACAACCTCTACGGCTTCCCCCTGTCGCTGCTGAACGTGCCCGACGGCACGCAGTGGATGGTCGCCGAGATGGGGATGTCGATGCCCGGCGAGCTCTGGCAGCTCTCGATGCTCGGCCGTCCCGACGCCGCCATCTTCACCGTCGTGCGCCCCGTCCACCTGGAGTTCTTCGGCTCGGTGCAGGCGATCGCCGAGGCGAAGTCGGAGCTTCTGGCGGGCCTGAGATCCGACGGCTTCATCGTCGCCAACGCCGACGACCCGGAAGTGACGCGGATCGCCAAGCGCCATGGCGGCCGCGTGGTCTGGTACGGGCTGGGCGCGGAGCACGCGGAGGCCGTCGAGGTCAGCGCGCGCCACATCGCTCCCGAGCCGGACGGCGGCGTGGGGAGCCGCTTCACGCTGGTGGCTGGCGGCGCTGGCGGCAGGCAATCGGCGGAGGTCCGGCTCCCCCTGCATGGCCTCTACAACGTCGAAAACTGCGTCGCGGCGGCCACCTGCGCCTGGGCGCTGGGCCTGCCGCTCGACGAGATCGCGGCGGCGGTGAGCACGGTCAAGCCGGCCGCGATGCGCGGGGTCGTCCACCGCACGGACCAGGGGTTCATCGTCGTCGACGACTCCTACAACTCGAATCCCGACGCCGTCGGCAAGGCGCTGGAGAGCGCCGCGGCCTTCCCGGCCGCCCGGCGGATCGCCCTGCTGGGCGACATGCTGGAGCTAGGTCCCGAGGGTCCGCGCTTCCACCGCGAGGCGAGGGAGCGGGCGGCCGAGCTCGGCTTCACGGTCGTGGGAGTCGGCCAGCTGTCGCGCGAAATGGCCGCGGACGTCTGGTTGCCGGACGCCGCCGCCGCCGCCGACTGGGCCGCCGCCGAGGTCCGCGGCGGCGACGTGGTGCTGGTCAAGGGATCGCGCGGGATCGGGCTCGACAAAGTGGTCCGGCGCCTGCTCGGGGCCATCGACGCGGGTGAAGCGGAGGGCACGCACTGATGCTCACCTGGCTCCTCTACCAGCTGCGGGACCTCGTCCCGGCGTTCAACGTCTTCCGCTACATCACCTTCCGGGTGGTGGCGGCGATGATCGCGGCGCTGACCCTCTCCTGGATCCTCGGCCCCTGGTTCATCCGCCAGCTCCGGCGGCTGTCGGTCGGCCAGAACATCCGCGACGTCGGGCCGCAGGCGCATCAGGTCAAGGCGGGGACGCCGACCATGGGCGGCCTGCTGATCCTCTTCGCCACCCTGGTGCCGACGCTGCTCTTCGCCGACCTCGGCAACGTCTACGTCTGGATCGTGGTGGTCGTCACCACCGCCTTCGGCGGCATCGGCTTCGCCGACGACTACCTCAAGGTCCGCAACCGCCGCAACCTCGGCCTCACCGCCAGCGCCAAGTTCTGGCTGCAGGTGATCGTGGGTTTGAGCCTCGGCGTCGCCCTGCTCGTGCTCCCCGCCGGCAGCGGCTTCAACCCGACGCTCACGTTCCCCTTCATCAAGCGGCTGATCCTCCACCTGGGGTACTTCTACATCCCCTTCGTGGGCTTCGTGCTGGTGGGGTCGTCGAACGCCGTCAACCTCACCGACGGGCTCGACGGCCTGGCGATCGGCGCCACCTCGGTGGCCGCCGCCACCTACGCCATCTTCACCTACATCGCCGGCAACCGGGTGATCGCCACCTATCTCCAGCTCTCCTACGTGCCGGGGGTGGGCGAGGTCGCCGTCTTCTGCGGCGCCATGGTGGGCGCGGGCATCGGCTTCCTCTGGTTCAACTCGCATCCGGCCGAGGTGTTCATGGGCGACGTCGGCTCGCTCTCGCTCGGCGCGGCGATCGGCACGGTGGCCGTGCTGGCCAAGCAGGAGATCCTGCTGGCGCTGGTCGGCGGCCTGTTCGTGCTGGAGGCGATGTCGGTGATCATCCAGGTCGCCTCGTTCAAGCTGCGGAAGAAGCGAGTGTTCCGCATGTCGCCGCTCCACCACCACTTCGAGCTTTCCGGCTGGGCCGAGCCGAAGGTCATCGTGCGCTTCTGGATCCTGTCGATCCTGTTCGCGCTCCTCTCTTTGTCGACGCTGAAGCTGCGATGAACGGACCCTGGAGCAACGACCCGATCGAGCGGGTGCTGGTGTCTGGCCTGGGGCTCTCTGGCCGCGCCGCCGCGCGTTTCCTGCTGGCGCACGGAGCCGGCGTGCTCGGCGTCGACGAGAAGCCGGCCGACAAGCTCGACCTCGGCGATCTCGCCGGGCGGATCGAGCTGGCCGCGCCTTCCGCTCTGCCGGAGGATCTCGACCTCGTGGTGGTCTCCCCCGGCGTGCCGATGGATCGGCCGTTGCTCGCCGAGGCGCGGCGGCGTGGCGTACCGGTGATCGCCGAGGTCGAGCTCGCCTTCCCATTCCTGAACGGTCCGGTGGTGGCGATCACCGGCAGCAACGGCAAGAGCACCACCACGGCGATGACCGGCGACATGGTGCGCGCCGGCGGGCTCCAGGCCGAGGTCTGCGGCAACATCGGCGAGCCGCTGGTCGACAAGGTCGACGGCGCGCCCGGGCGCGTGTTCGTGGTCGAGCTGTCGAGCTTCCAGATCGAGGGGATCATCACCTTCAGGCCGAAGGCGGCGGCGCTGCTCAACCTCTCCGAGGACCATCTCGACCGCTACGGCAGCCTCCAGGCCTACGCCGAAGCCAAGCGCCGCCTCTTCCGCGACCAGGACGGCAAGGACGTCGCCGTGCTCAACGCCGACGATCCGGAAACCCTGCGCCTCGACACCCGCGCCCATCGCCGCCTCTTCTCCAGGAATCAGCGGGTGACGGACGGCTGCTACGCCGATGCCGAGGGGCAGGTGATCGAGGTCTCCCCTGGCTCGCACGACCGCGTGCTCTTCCACGCCGCGGACGTGCCGCTCGCCGGCGTGCAGAACCTGGAGAACGCCATGGCGGCGGCGCTGCTCGCCCGCGCCGTGGGCGTGGAGCCGGCGGCGATCCGCGAGGCTCTCCGCGCGTTCCGGGGGCTGCCGCACCGCCTGCAGAAGGTAGGCGAGCGCAACGGCGTCACCTTCTACGACGACTCCAAGGGGACCAATCCGGGCGCCACGATGAAGGCGATCGAGGGGTTCGCCGACGGCACGGTCCATCTGATTCTCGGCGGCCGCAACAAGGACGCCGACCTCGGCACCCTGACGCCGATGGTCCGCCGCAAGGCCCGCCGCGCCTATCTGATCGGCGAGGCCGCCGAGGACTTCGCGGCGTCGCTCGACGGCGCCGTCCCCTGCGAGCGCTCCGGCTCTCTCGATCGCGCGGTCCAGTCGGCCGCGGAGCAGGCGCGGCCGGGCGACGCCGTGGTGCTGTCGCCGGCCTGCGCGAGCTTCGACCAGTTCCGGAACTTCAATCACCGCGGCGACGTGTTCCAGGATCTGGTGCGCGGGCTTGGAGGCCTGCATGGCTAAGAAGCTCGCCTTCGACAAGGTGCTCTTCACCGTCGTGGTGCTGCTGATGTTCTTCGGCTTGGTGATGGTCTTCTCGGCCAGCTCGGCGATGTCGCGGGACGGCGGCATCAACCGCTTCCTGATCAAGCAGGCGGTCTCCGCGGGCCTCGGACTGGCGCTGATGGCCTGGCTGATGCACATGGACTACCGCCGGCTGCGCGAGCCGAAGGTGATCTACACCCTGCTCGGCGCCGCGCTGGTGCTGCTGGTCGGCGTGCTCTTCTCGCCGCAGCTCAACGCCACGCGCCGCTGGTTCTTCGTCGCCGGGGTGTCGGTCCAGCCCTCGGAGCTGGCGAAGCTGGCGCTGATCCCCTTCCTCGCCTATCAGATCGAGCGCAACGAGGAGCGGGTCAGCGAGCTCTCGTTCCTGCTGCCGGCCACCTTCTTCACCGTGCTGACGGCGGCGCTGATCCTGCTCGAGCCGGACATGGGGACGGCGGTTCTCCTCTGCGCCACGTTCTTCATGATGATCTTCCTCGCCGGCCTCTCCTGGCGCTACATCGTGGCCGCGCTGGCTCTGGTGCCGCCGGCCCTGATCGCCCTGGTGATGATGGCGCCCTACCGGCGCGCGCGCCTGTTCACCTTCCTCGATCCCGAGCGCGATCCGCTGGGCAACGGCTTCCAGGCCTTGCAGTCGCTGATCGCCGTGGGTTCCGGCGGCGTCTTCGGCCTCGGCCCCGGCAAGAGCGTGCAGAAGCTCTTCTTCCTGCCGCACCCGGAGTCGGACTTCATCTTCTCGATCGTCGCCGAGGAGCTGGGCATGATCGGCGCGCTCGCCCTGGTAGTCGCCTTCGGCATTCTGGCTTGGCGGGGGCTGCGCGCCGGCGCCAAGGCGCCGGACGCCTTCGGCCGCTATCTCGGCTGGGGCCTGACCGGCGTGCTCGTCATGCAGGCGCTGATCAACGTCAGCGTCACCATCGCCCTCCTCCCCACCAAGGGGATCCCGCTGCCGTTCATCTCGTACGGTGGCTCGTCGCTGGTGGTGACGCTGTGCATCTGCGGCGTGCTGCTCAACGTGTCGCAGCATGCCTGACGGTGGAAACGATGGAATGCCGACCGCAAGCACAACTCCTCACGTCCTCCTCGCCGGCGGCGGCACGGGCGGCCACGTCTTCCCGGCGCTCGCCGTGGGCGACGAGTTGCGGGCCCGGGGGTGGCGCGTGAGCTTCGTCGGCGTGGCCGGAGGGATGGAAGAGCGCCTGGCGGGCGAGCGCGGCGTCGCCTTCCACGGGCTGCCGGCGAAGCCGCTGGTGGGCCGCGGCCCGCTCTCGAAGATCGGGGCGCTGGCGACCTTGGTGAGCTCGGCGGCGAGCGCGCGGAGCCTCATCCGCGAGATCGATCCGCGGGTCGTCCTCGGCACCGGCGGCTACGTCTCGGCGCCGGCGGTCCTCGGCGCGCGGCTGGCGCGGCGGCCGGTGCTGCTGCTCGAGCCGAACGGCCACGCCGGAGTCGCCAACCGCTGGCTGTCGCGCTTCGCCACCGCCGCGGCCGTCGGCTATCAGGAGACGGTCACCGACCTCAAGTGCCGCTGCTGGGT